>DATAUF010000096.1:0-30874 GCA_036268405.1 Mycobacteriales bacterium | reverse complement strand
CGACGTCGTCAACCACATGATCTTCCTGATGATGGCGGCGCACGACACCACGACCATCACCACCTCTGCCGTGCTCGCCGCGCTTGCCGCCAACCCCGAGTGGCAGGAACGCGCTCGCGAGCAGTCGCTCGCGATGGATGGTGCGCTGGACCTCGACGCGCTCGACCAGCTGACCGTGCTCGACCTGGTGATCAAAGAGGCGTTGCGGCTGACCGCGCCGGTGCCGTCGATGGCGCGAAAGGCGGTGAAGGACACCGACCTGCTCGGGCACTACGTGCCGAAGGGCACGTACCTGTCGATTTCGCCGTGGTTCAGCCACTACATGTCGGAGTACTGGACCAACCCCGAGCAGTTCGACCCCGAGCGGTTCGCCGAACCGCGCCGCGAGGACAAGGGACATCGCTACTCGTGGGTGCCGTTCGGCGGCGGCGCGCACAAGTGCATCGGGATGTACTTCGGCACCCAGGAGGTCAAGATCCTCGTGCACCACCTGCTGCGTCGCTACCGCTTCACGACCCCGCCTGGTTACGTCGTGCCATGGGACCTCGTCGCACTACCGATGCCCGCCGATGGGTTGCCCCTGGACCTCCGGCCGATCGCGTCGGCATAGCCTTCGGTTTCGGGGCGCTGCAGGGAGTGATCTTTTGAAGGCATGCACGGTCAAGCCCGGTGACGTGTCGTCCGCCGGCATCGAGGAGATCGCGGAACCTCCGGAGTCCGACGGCGAAGTGCTCGTGGAAGGGCTGTACGTCGGGATCTGCGGAACCGACGTCGAGATCTCCGTCGAGGGGTACGGCGAACCGCCCGCGGGTCACGACCGACTGGTGCTGTTCCACGAGTCGCTCGGTCGCGTCATGGAGGCACCGGCAAGCTCCGGGCTGACCAAGGGCGATCTCGTCGCAGGCGTCGTCCGGCGGCCGGACCCGGTGCCGTGTGAGCCGTGCTCGAAGGACCAGTGGGACTTCTGTCGCAACGGCCAGTTCACCGAGCGTGGCATCAAGGGCCACGACGGCTATGGGTCGCAACGGTGGCGGGTCGCGCCGAAGTTTGCGATCAAGCTCGACGCCTCGCTCGACAAGCTCGGGGTGCTTCTCGAGCCGACGTCGGTCGTCGCCAAGGCGTGGGACCAGGTCGGCAAAATCGCGCAACGGTCGGCCTGGACACCGGGCACTGCGCTCGTGACCGGCGCCGGTCCCATCGGTCTGCTGGCCGCATTGATCGGTCGGCAGAAGGGCCTCGCGGTCACGGTGCTCGACCAGGTCAAGGACGGGCCGAAGCCCGACATGGTGCGAGAGCTGGGCGCGACGTACATCGCATCGCTCGACGACTTGGCCGAGCCCCCGGACATCGTGATCGAGGCGACCGGCATCGGCCAGCTGGTCTTCGACGTCATCGGCCGTGCCGCACCGGACGCGATCGTCTGTCTCACCGGCATCTCATCGGGGACCCGTGACCTGAGCCTCGCCGCCGATGCCGTGAACAAGGCGATGGTGCTGTCCAACGAGGTGGTGTTCGGTTCGGTCAACGCGGGTCTCGCGAACTACACCCAGGCGGCCGACGCGCTCGCCGCGGCGGACAAGGACTGGCTGGCGAAGCTGATCACCCGGACCGTGCCGATGGCCGACTGGGCGCAGGCGTTGAAGCGGCAGCCCGACGACATCAAAGTCGTGGTCGACCTGCAGGCGGTCTGACTCTCACTAGGGTCACGACGTGACCTTGGCCCTGCTCGACTGGCGGCGATCGGTCGCCGCGTTGTACGCCGCGGTTCGTGCCGAGCCGGATCCGGCGGTTGCTCACGACCGGTGGTCCGCGGGTCGGCAGCAACTGGTGAGCGAGCACTCGCAGTCTCCCAATCCGCGCGCAAAGCTGCGGGTCGCGGCGTACGACCCGCAGTGGCGGGTCGAAGCCGCACTCGAGCCGGCGGAGCCGTTGCGAATCGAGATCGCCACCGCGACCGACGGGGTCGTGCCGTTCGAGAGGATCGGGCAGGTCGACGCCCCGGTCATCGGCAGCCTCGACGTGTGGTGGCTCGGCTCCTACGGCGGCGGGATCTGGCTTCCGCTTCGTGACGCCTCGCCGGACACCTACGGCGGCGGCCGCTACGTGCTGGACACGGTCAAGGGCGCCGACCTCGGCGGATCCTTCGACGCGGCGACGGGCGGCGGCTCACTCGTCATCGACCTCAACTTCGCCTATAACCCGTCATGTGCCTACGACGAGGCGTGGGCATGCCCACTGGCGCCCGAGGGCAACCGCACGCCGCAGGCCGTCCCGGTCGGCGAGCTACTACCCACCTAGCCGCCCCGGCGACGTACGGGCTGAGTTGTCAGGCGCTCAGCACGCTCGAGCGTGTTCAGGGCCTGACACCTAACCGCGGGGTCAGTGCTTCGGCTTGTGGGTGCTGGCCGCGCTCGCGGTAGGCGAAGGCGTGGTGGTGGTGGCGCCGGACGAGGACGGCTTGGGGCTGCCGTGCGGCTTGGGGCTGCCGTGCGGCTTGGGCTTGCCGGACTTCGGGGTCGCGGTCGCCGGCGGCGAGGGCGTGGCCGATGACGTCGGCACGAACGGACCGGTGACGTTGACCAGCGTGCCGTAGTCGATCAGGTCGTAGACCTTCTTGGCGGTCGTGGGGGGCAGCTCGAGGCAGCCCACCGACTGCGGGAAACCGTACGACGCTCGCTGGAAGCCATGGACCGCGGAGCCGCCGGAGAAGTAGTTGACCCAGGGCACGCCCTTGTCCTTGTACTTCGTACCGTCCGGGTTGGTGCCTTGCATCGTCGTCGCGACGTAGCGCAGAAATATCGGGTACGTGCCGAGCGGGGTCGGCGCCCCAGTCACGCCGCCGTTGACCGGGGAGCTCAGCGCGGTGTGGCCGTCAACCCAGACCTGCAGCAGCTGAGGTCGGTCATAGAGGTTCGCGGAGACGTAGCTGTAGGGCTCGGGGTCCATCGAGCCGGCGGTATCCGCCAGCAGCAGCTTCTTCCACGTGGCCGGTCCGATCGCGCCGTCCTGGGTGAGGTGCCACTGATGCTGAAACGCGATCACCGCGCCACGCAGCACGACATTTGCCAGTCCCGGCTTCCATGCGTGGACGATGCCGGTCGGCGTGCCGGTGTAGCGCCAGACGAAGCGCCCCTTCGGCGGGGTGAAGACAGCGGCCGCCTCATCCGCTGGAGTCGTCGGCTGCGCGGCCTTGGTCCGCAGCGGCAGGTAGTGCAGCCGCGCGAGGATCTGTCCGGCGAACCGCAGCGACCCGGGATCGGACACCGGCCGCGCGATCGTCTTCGCCACCCCGCCGCTGCGTCGCACGAGTCGCAGCTGGAACTTGGTGCTCGGCGGGTAGGCCTGAGCAGGAGTGAACGTCGCGGTCGATCCGGATCGGACCCAGCTGCCCGGAATCGAGGGATCGAGCGTCGGCAGCGTCGAGTTGGTGGCCAGCGGCTGGCGGAAGGTCACGACGAGCGGAGTCGTCCCCGACAAGGTAAGAGGTGCGACTGACGCGACCTTCAGCGGCGGAGTCGTCGGGCTGCCGTGGGCTCCTGGGCCGCTGGTCGGGGAGCCGTTGCCACCGCTGCATGCAGCGAGGAGCAGGGCGGTGAGCGCGAGACCGGTCAGCCGAAGGGATCGACTCCCGAGCATCTCCTACCTTTCAAATCGTTCCCACCCGCTCGAATCAACTGTATGTGAGCCCATTCCCACTGGGACGACACAAATCATCCGTCCGTACGTGCGATCTACATCACGACGACGGAGCGCAGCACGGTTCCTTCGTGCATCTTCGCGAAAGCGGCCTCGACGTCCGCGATCCCGATTCGCTCGGACACGAATCGGTCGAGTGGCAGCCGCCCTGCCAGGAAGGCGTCGATCATCATCGGGAAGTCACGGCTGGGCAGGCAGTCGCCGTACCACGAAGACTTGAGTGAGCCGCCCCGCCCGAAGACGTCGATGAGGGGCAGCTCGATCGTCATGTCCGGGGTCGGTACGCCGACCAGCACCACTCGACCCGCGAGATCCCGGGCGTAGAACGCGTCCTTGTAGGTCTCGGGCCGCCCGACGGCCTCGATCACGACGTCGGTACCGAGCCCGCCAGTCAACTCCCGGATCACCGCGACGACATCAATACCTCGCGAGTTGATCGTGTGGGTCGCGCCGAACGCCTTCGACGACTCGAGCTTGCGGTCGTCGACATCGACGGCGATCACCACGCGAGCCCCGGCGATGCTGGCGCCGAGGATCGCCGCGTCGCCGACCCCTCCGCAGCCGATGACTGCGACGGTCTCGCCGCGGCGGACCGCCGCCGTGTTCAGCGCCGCACCAAGTCCGGCCATCACCCCGCAGCCGAGCAGCCCGGCCACCGCCGGGTCGGCCGCCGGGTCGACCTTCGTGCACTGGCCGGCGGCGACGAGCGTCCGCTCGGCGAACGCGCCGATGCCGAGTGCGGGGGACAGCGGCGTGCCGTCCTCGAGCGTCATGCGCTGGGTCGCGTTGTGCGTTGCGAAGCAATACCAGGGCTCGCCTCGCGAGCAGGCCCGGCACTCGCCGCAGACCGCCCGCCAGTTGAGGATCACGAAGTCACCGGCCGCGACGTCGGTGACACCGGGACCGACGGCCGCCACGGTCCCCGCCGCCTCATGGCCGAGCAGGAATGGGAACTCGTCGTTGATGCCGCCCTCGCGGTAGTGCAGGTCGGTGTGGCAGACCCCGCACGCCTGAACGTCGACAAGCGCCTCGCCCGGCCCCGGGTCCGGAACGATCACCGTCGCCAGCTCGACCGGTGCGCCCTTGCTGCGGGCAATCACTCCTTGCACCTTGCTCGCCATCGCTGTCTCCTTCGAGCCGCTGTCGGTGGGCTGTATCCAGTCTGGTCGACGGTCATTGGTGCGTTACGATCGGTCCGTGACATCGAGGACGGAGCTTCTTATCCAGCCGCGCTGAGCGATCCTTCAGCGCGGCGGCCCTCCATGTGCGAGGGCCTTTTGCATGTCTGGGCTCAGTCAGCCACGCGATGTCGATGGGAAGGGAAGCGGAGTGAGCGAGGAGCCGGTCGAAGGCGGTTACGACCCGTTGGGCGTCGTCGACAAGTGGCTGCCCGTCTGGGACGACCTGCGCGTCTTCGAGCCGGTCGAGGACGGCCGCCCGCGCAAGTACGTCGTCGACATGTTCAGCTACCCGAGCGGCGATCTGCACATGGGTCACGCCGAGGCGTTCAGCATCGGTGACGCGATCGCGCGCTTCGCACGTGCGCGTGGCAACGACGTGCTGCACCCGATCGGCTGGGACTCCTTCGGTCTGCCCGCCGAGAACGCCGCGCTGGCGCGGGGCCTCGACCCGCGCGCCTGGACCTACGCCAACATCGAGGTCCAGGCCGAGTCGTACAAGCGCATGGGCATGTCATTCGACTGGCGTACACGGCTGCACACGTCCGACCCCGAGTACTACCGGTGGACGCAGTGGCTGTTCCTGCGCTTCTACGAGAAGGGCTTGGCCTACCGCAAGTCGGCACCGGTCAACTGGTGCCCCAAGGACCTGACCGTGCTCGCCAACGAGCAGGTCATCCAAGGTCGCTGCGAGCGCTGCGGCAGCGAGGTCACCAAGAAGAACCTGACCCAGTGGTTCTTCAAGATCACCGACTACGCCGAGCGGTTGCTCGACGACATGGCGGGCCTCGGCGGCGACTGGCCGACCCCGGTGCTGACGATGCAGCGCAACTGGATCGGCCGATCGACCGGCGCGTACGTCGACTTCCGTGTGGTCGGTCGCGACGAGCCGGTCCGGGTCTTCACGACGCGGCCGGACACGCTGTTCGGCGCGACCTTCTTCGTGGTGGCAGCCGACTCGGCGCTGGCCGGTGAGCTGTGCGCGGACGAGCAACGCGCCGCGTTCGACGACTACGTCGAGCAAGTGCGGCGCGCGACCGAGATCGAGCGGCTGTCGGAGGCGCGCCCCAAGACCGGCGTGCCGCTCGGCCGGGTCGCGATCAACCCGGTGAACGGCGAGGAGATCCCGATCTGGGCCGCCGACTACGTGCTCGCCGACTATGGCACCGGCGCGATCATGGCGGTCCCGGCACACGACCAACGGGACCTGGACTTCGCGCGCGCCTACGACCTGCCGGTGCGCGTGGTCGTCGAGGCCGATGGCTCCGACCCGGGGCAGACCGGTGTCGCCACCTCAGGTGACGGACAGGTCGTCAACAGCGGCAAGTACGACGGCATGACGAAGCCGGATGCGATTGCGGCGATCTCGGCAGATCTCGCGTCCGACGGCACCGGCGAGGCCGCGATCACGTACCGGTTGCGTGACTGGCTGCTGTCCCGGCAGCGCTACTGGGGGTGCCCGATCCCGATCGTGCACTGTCCGACATGCGGCGAGGTGCCGGTGCCGGACGACCAGCTGCCCGTCGAGCTGCCGACCTCGGGCTACGAGCTGCGCCCCGAGGGCGGGAAGTCCCCACTGGAGTCGGCGAGCGACTGGGTCCAGGTCAGCTGTCCCGGCTGCGGGGGTGACGCCCGACGGGACACCGACACGATGGACACCTTCGTCGACTCGTCCTGGTACTACCTGCGCTATCCCTCCGCGGGGAACGACAAGGTGGCGTTCGAGCCCGAGGCGACGAATCGGTGGCTGCCGGTCGACGAGTACATCGGTGGTGTCGAGCACGCGATCCTGCACCTGCTCTACTCCCGGTTCTTCACCAAGGCCCTGCACGACATGGGCCTGCTGGCCTTCACCGAGCCGTTCACCCGGGTGACCAACCAGGGCCAGGTCGTGATGAACGGCTCGGCGATGTCGAAGTCGAAGGGCAACCTGGTCAACCTGCAGGAGGAGCTGTCGAAGTACGGCCCCGACGCCGTCCGCGTGACGATGCTCTTCGCCGGCCCACCCGAGGACGACATCGACTGGGCAGACGTGTCGCCGACCGGCGCGGTCAAGTGGCTGGCCCGCGTCTGGCGGGTGTGTCAGGACATCGGCACGGCGGGACTGGACACCGATCCGACCTCCGGAGACAGCGCGCTGCGGGCGGCCGTGCACAAGCTGATCGCGGACGCGACGACTCAGACCGAGGCGAAGCGGTTCAACGTCACCATCGCGCGTCTGATGGAGCTGACCTCACTGCTCCGCAAGGCCGTCGACGGCGGCTCGCTCGACACCGCACCCGGCGCCGCGGCGGTGCGCGAGGGCGGCGAGGCGCTGGCCACCATGCTGTCCGTCTTCGCGCCGTTCACTGCCGAAGACGGCTGGTCGATGCTCGGTCGCGACGCCTCTGTCGTCTTCGCCGGCTGGCCGACGTACGACGAGCAGCTGCTGGTCGAGGAGTCCGTCACCTGCGTCGTGCAGGTGGCCGGCAAGGTGCGCGACCGGTTGACCGTGCCGGTCGACATCGCCGAGGACGAGCTGCGCGAGCTCGCGCTGGCGACAGACGGTGTCGTGCGGGCGCTTGAGGGCCGAGGCGTACGAACCGTGATCGTGCGCGCGCCACGTCTCGTGAACGTTGTCCCGCAATAGTGTGAATTCGCCCCAAATGTTTGACGGAGTCCGACTGGCAGAGTAGAGATTCCCCATCGGTCCAGCCCAGTGGGCCGGCAATGGGGGGTGGCTATGACTCCGGTCGTTGGGCTCAATCGGCAGGCGCGTCGCGCGGCGATGCGTTCGTCGCGGTCGTTGGCTTCTCGGGCTCGACGTCCGGTTGCGGTCGTCAGCGGAACCAGCATGGCGATGATGGTGGCGGGGATTGTGGCGCCGGCCATGTCGCAGGCGTCGACCGTTTACACCGTGACGACGACGGCGGACAGCGGGACGGGCAGTCTTCGGGCGGCGCTGGGTAGCGCGCTTGACGGGGATGAGGTCACGTTCGCCTCGTCGGTGACGGGCTCGATCGACCTGCAGTCGCCGCTTGAGGTGTCTCACTCGGTGACGATCGACGGCCCGGGTGCGGGGGTGTTGAGCATCGACGGCCAGCATCAGGTCGAGGACCTGATCGTCAACGACTCCAATGCCGGCACGGTGTCGATCTCGGGGTTGACATTCACGCATGGCAAGGGGCAGACCGGCGGCGGGATCGGGGTCGCCGCGGGCAGCAACGTGGCGCTGTCGCATGTGCGCGTTACCGACAACGCGGCCACGGCGCAGGGTGGCGGGATCTACCTGACCGGTGCCAACGTGAGCTTGTTCAAGACCACGGTGAGCGGGAACACCGCGCCTGATGGTGGCGGGGTTTTCGCGGACCTGCCGTCCGGGTCGCATCTGAGTGTGTTGCGCAGCACGATCAGCGGCAACACTGCGGCCAGCGGTCAGGGCGCGGCGGTCGAGGCCCAAGGGGAGTCGCGATACGTCGCCGCGTCGACCAGCACGAAGTACTCCTGCCCAGAAGGCGAGTCGCTTGTCGACGGCAACGAGTGCACGCCGTACTACATCCCGCTCGGTTCCTTCTACTACTGCGAGGAAGGTTCACTGACCGGAAGCGAGGGTGACTACACCTGCGTGGATCAGTACGCCGCGACCTACAACACGGAGAGCGGAGAGTACGAGTGCGATGGGGCGGAGTTGGTCGGTGACGAGTGCTATCGCGACTACGGCTCGGCGGACAAGGACTACTACGGCGGTTACTACACCTGCTCAAGAAAGGAAGCCTTCAACTCGCGCGACGGGCGCCTCCAGCCCCGCTCTGTGCAGCCGGAGTACTGCGATTCGTACGCCTACACGTCGTACTCGCCTGGTGCCTATCTAGCGCCGGGGAGCGTCTCGATCTCGATTTCGACGGTGGCGGGCAACACCGCACCGTCGGGCGACGCGGCGTTGTACTTCAAGGGGTTGGATGGCTCCAGCTCGGTGGGGTCGAGCACGGTGGCGTCGAACCAAGCAGCGGGGATCGGGGTCGATGCAAAGAGTGAGGCGCCGACGCTCGGCGCGAGCATCGTCGCCGGCAACAACAAGGACTGCGTGGGCACTGCGCCGGTGGACGGCGGTTTCAACCTCGACAGCGATGGCAGCTGCGCGCTGACGGCGACAGGCTCGCACTCCTCGGCGGCGGGCATTGTCGCGGCGTTGGGCGCGCTGGCTGACAACGGCGGTCCGACGCAGACCATCGCGTTGGCGCGCACCTCGGATCCGGCCCACGGGGTGGTCCCGGCCACGTTCGCGGCGCCGGGCGCGAGCTCGCCGGTGTGCACTTTGAACGACCAGCGTGGCGTGGCTGCCGCGGGGACACCGTGCGACATCGGGGCGTTCCAGGTCGAGAAAGCGCCGACGATCACCGCGACCGCGAAGCACATCAACGTCCACCGGGTCAGGGTGACGTTCCACTGTCACTCCGCATCGCCCGCGATCTCGATCACCTGCCCGCCGCCGGTGACGGTTCACGGCAACGGCAGCCACACCGTGACCGGCAAGGTGGTTGCGCAGGACGGTCGGACGGCGTCGGTGTCCAAGACGGTGCAGATCGGTCCTGCGGGAAGCTCGCGGATCCATGTGGCGGTCACAGGCATCGACCGGACCGGCAACCGCGTCACCCGCCAAGGCAGCTACACGGCATCCTGAGCAGGTGGTGGACGCCGACGACAGTCATCCGCGAGCGGCGCTAGCACCGGTCTTCATCGTCGCGCCGCCACGGGCGGGGGCGCGGTTGTTGTACTCCGTGCTGTCGCAGGTCGACGGTGTCTGCTTTCGCGACGACAACGCCCCCGACAGCGTGGACCAGCTAGCGGCGTTGCACCCGTCTTCCCGAGACTGGACGTCCGGCCGGTTGGACCGCGACGCGGCTGCGGCGATTTCCCGCGAGGACGGCGACCGGCTCGCCACGGTGATGCTCCGTGGCGCCAGAGATCGCGACGACGCAGCTGTCCCGGACGGCGCAACCGAGGTCACGCTGCTCGAGGCATCGGCACGACACGCGCTGCGAGTGCCTTTCCTGGCGCAGGTCTTTCCCTCGGCACGGTTCGTCCTCATGGCCCGCCACGCCGGTCCTTCCGTCTCGAGCCTCGCCGAGGCGTGGCGCTCGGGCCGGTTCATCCCTTACCCGCGGCTGCCCGACTGGACCGGCCAACGGGCGTGGGCCTATCCGCTGATCGAAGGCTGGCGCGAGCTCGCGGATCGCGAGCCGCACGAGATCGCGGCGATCCAGTGGCAGCGGGTCACGGACCTGTTGCTCGACGACCTGTCGGCGCTCGATGCCGATCGCTGGACCACGACGAGCTACGAGGCGCTGATCCAGGACCCGCAGGATGCCGCCGAGCAGCTGTGCTCCTGGCTGGGCGCGACCTGGGATCGCGAGCTGCGACCACCGCTGCCGGTCACCGCGAGCACCGTGTCCCCGCCGCGGCCCGGGAAGTGGCGGGAACGCGATGTGATCAGCCGGGTGTTGCCATCGGTCCAGCCGACCGCGACCCGGGTTGCCGACCTGATCGGGGTCGATACCACCGCCGACACGGCCAGCCCGCGAGCTGCGTCGTCACCGGACACTGCACGCGCATCCGCTCCCGGCCTTCCCGAAGCCGGCTTCGGCAGCGACTACACCGCGAGCGTTCCGGAGCTGCTCCGCCAGATCGACGCGTCGGTGCTCGTCTCGACGTACCAAAGCGGCCGGGTGATCCTTGCCCGGGCCGAGCCCGAGGGCGGCGGCCTCAACACCCACTTCCGCACGCTTTCGGTCCCGATGGGCATGGCCGTTGACGGCAACCGCATCGCGATCGGCACCAGGCATGCGGTGACGACGTACCTCGACCATCCCCGTGTTGCCGCCAAGTTGGCGCCCTCCGGCCGGTACGACGGCTGCTTCCTGCCGTTGTCGTCACACACCACCGGGGACATCCGGGTGCACGACCTCGCGTGGGCCGGTGGCGAGCTGTGGGCGGTCAGCACCCGGTTCTCCGCGCTGGTCACGGTGGGAGGTGAGGCGTCTTTCATGCCGCGATGGCAGCCGCCGTTCGTGTCGGCGCTCGCTGCCGAGGACCGCTGTCACCTCAACGGCTGCGCGGTCGTCGAGGACAAGGTGAAGTTCGTGACGGCGCTCGGGGAGACCGACGCCCCCGGCGGCTGGCGCGATGACAAGGCGAAGGGCGGCATCATCATCGATGTCGACTCCGGCGAGATCATGTCCCGCGGCCTGTCGATGCCGCACTCACCAAGGTGGTACGACGGCAACCTCTGGGTGCTGGAGTCGGGTAAGGGTGAGATCGGGGTCGTCGACCTCCTCAGCGGGCGGGTTCAGACGGTCGCGGCGCTGCCCGGTTTCACGCGCGGGCTGACCTTCGCCGGCCCGTATGCGCTGGTCGGGCTGTCGGAGGTTCGTGAGTCGGTGTTCCGTGGACTGCCCATCGCCCAACGCCAGGCCAGAGAGTGCGGGGTGTGGGTGGTCGACATCAGGAACGGGTCGACGGTCGGCTACCTGCGTTTCACGGGCAGCGTCAACGAGATCTTCGACGTGCAGCTGTTGCGCGGCTACCGCTGGCCGGAGCTCGCCGAGACAGGTACGTCGATGAGCGACGACGCATTCGTGCTGCCCGACGTGACGTAGCTCCCCAGAACGCCGGAGCACTCGGCGGCTCCACAGCCTGACTGGCGTTCGCCGAGCCGGCACTGATGCTTCCTACCGTCCGTGTGTGCTCAGGACCGACGAGGACTCCCAGCCCCCGACCCAGCGGTTGGTCCGGCTCGGACTGCCGCCACGGCCGCCCGGCTGGGTCCCGGAGCAGACCGCCGTCCTGCTTTCGGACTCGGCGCTGTTCGAATCCGACGAGTGCGAATCCCGGAGCGGTGAGGCCGAGCCCAAGCGGACTCCGCCCCGCGCCGCGACTGCGGCCTCGAGGGTCGATGCCGTCCGGCTCGCCGTCGCTGCCCGGTTGCCGGATTGGGCCGCATTGCGCGTCGAACGGATGTCCGCGGGTTCCTTCGTGTCGCTCGTCGCGGGACTGGTCGGGCTCGTCCTGGCGATCGCGGTTGGCATCCATCACCATCGCGGCCAGAAGTCATTCGAGTCCTATTCGGGGCCGGCAGAGGTCTCCGCATCGGCGGGTTCGGCCGGGTCCGCGAACGACGGGAGCTCGATCGTCATCGACGTTGCGGGCAAGGTCCGGCACCCCGGCCTGGTCACATTGCCGGTCGGCGCAAGGGTCGCCGACGCCATCAAGTCCGCGGGTGGCGCGTTGCGTCGCGGTGACCTCGCACATGTCGATCTCGCGCAACGGGTGACCGACGGCGAGCTGCTGACCGTCGGGCGGCGAACCGGGCACGGCGCGTCCGCGGATGCCTCGAAGCTGGTCGACCTGAGCACCGCGTCCCTGACCAAGCTCGAGACGCTGCCCGGGGTCGGACCGGTGACCGCCCAGAAGATCGTCGCGTGGCGGACCGCGCACGGCGGCTTCACGTCGGTGTCCGAGCTTCAGCAGGTGTCCGGGATCGGTCCTGCCCGCTACGCCGAGCTCTCACCGCTCGTCGCTCCCTGACGTTGTGTCGCCCCGACTGGACATCGCCGGATGTCCGGCTGGTGCCGGTCGCGGTCGGAGCGTGGGGCACCGCGGCGATCGCCACCTTGCTTCCGGCGGCGACATCGATCTGGATCGCGTCCGTCGCAGTCGCTGTCGCTTTGTTGTTGCGGCATGGTCGCGGGCTCTCGGTTGCCCTTGGCGGAGCTGCGTTGGGCATCGCGATCGTCGCGCCAAGCGTGGCCTGGCACGTGCATCGGCTTCACTCCGGCGAGGTTCCGCGGCTGGCGCATCGTCACGCCGATCTGCCGGTCGTTGTCAGGCTGGTTCGTGATCCGCTGCCGGTGGGCGGCACCGGCTCCTCCGGTCTGCTCGTCGTCGACGCGACGGCGGTGAGCGTCGATGACGGCAACTGGCGATCGGTCGACGTACCCGTGCTGGTGCTTGCTCGCGGCGCACTGTGGCAGGGACTGCTCCCCGGCCAGCGGGTCCGCGTCGACGCCCGGTTCGTCGCGCCGAGGCGGGGTGATGACGTGGCAGCGGTGCTCGACGCGACAGACTCGCCGGTGCCTCTCGGCCGCCCTCCGTGGTGGCAGCGCGCGGCGGGTCGCGCACGGTCCTCGCTGCGACGGGCGTGCTCGTCGCTGTCGCCCGATGCGCGCGGCCTGCTGCCGAGCCTCGTCGATGGCGACACGACCGGCGTGCCGGCCGAGCTGCACACCGACATGCAGGTGGCGGGCCTGAGCCATCTGGAGGCGGTATCAGGGGAGAACCTCAGCGTGGTGCTCGCAGTTTCACTGTCTGTGGCACAGCGGTTGGGCTTGCGCCGGCGGTCGCGCGTCGTCGGTGCGGCCGTTGCGGTCGTCGGGTTCGTCGTGCTGGCACGACCGTCGCCCAGCGTGCAACGGGCCGCCCTGATGAGTGCGGTGACGCTCATCGCGATGTTCGCGGGCCGCCGGAGCTCAGGGCGGCCGGCGCTCGCGGTCGCGGTGCTTGCGCTGGTTGCCCTCGACCCGTTCCTTGCACGATCGGTCGGATTCGTCCTGTCGGTCTCGGCGACCGCGGGGATCATCGTGCTCGCGCCTCGCTGGACTGCGCGCCTCGAGGCATGGCTGCCGCAGCCGATCGCGCTCGCGGTCGCGGTTTCCGCTGCCGCCCAGCTGGCCTGCACGCCGGCGCTCGTCCTCGCCTTCGGTCAGCTCACGCCGTACGCAGTCCCGGCCAACGTTCTCGCGGCTGCGGCGGTCGTGCCCGCGACCGTCCTCGGCCTGGTCACTGCCGTGATCGCATCCATCGCCCCTGGGCTTGCGGTGCCGGTTGCCTGGCTCGGCGCCGTCCCGACGACCGGCGTCGCCTGGGTCGCGCACGTCTTCGCGTCATTGCCCGGCGCGGCGGCCCAGCTCTCGCGAGGTCCCGCGGTCACGGTCGCGATCGCGGCGACCGCGATCCTGTTCTGGGCGGCGACGCGGCGTGTCGAGCCGCCGAGCCGTGAGATTCTGTAGGAGTGGCAAGCCTGACGATCGCGGTAGGTGAGGACGGCTTGCTTGCAGACCGGATCGTGGCCAGGGCGGTCGCCGCGCTCGGGCCTGACGTGTCGGCCAACGACGCAGTTGGCTCCGAGCTCACCTCGGACCTGCTCATGGAGCTCGCGTCGCCGTCGTTGTTCGGCGACGAGCGGGTGCTTGTCCTTCGAGCGCTCCAGGACGTTGCGAAGGACGTCGCCGAGGTGCTGGTGTCCGTGGTCGAGGACAGTCAGACGGAGTTTCGGCTGGTTGCGGTGCACGCCGGCGGCGCCAAGGGAAAGGCCGTGCTCGAGGCACTGAAGGGCGTCGGCGCGACGTTGGTGCCCGTGCCCCGAATCACCTCGCCGCGGGATCGGGAGCAGTTCGTCATCGACGAGGTGAAGCAGGCAGGCGGTCGCATCGAGCGGGAGGCCGCAGCCGACCTGGTCGCCGCGATCGGTACGGACCTGCGAGAGCTGGCGACCGGGGCGGGTCAGCTCGTTGCGGACATCGGGCGCAACATCGGCGTCACCGAGGTGGCGACCTACTACCGCGGCCGGGCCGAGTCGAGCGGCTTCATGGTCGCCGACCGCGCGGTTGAGGGCAACGCCGCCGCCGCGATCGAGACGCTGCGGTGGGCCTTCGCCGCCGGCCTCGACCCGGTGCTGGTGAGCAGCTCTCTCGCCGCCAACCTGCGGCTCATCGCGCAGGTCGCCGCGGCCGGGCAAGGATCACCGGACGCGGTGGCCGGCAGGCTCGGCATGCCGGCCTGGAAGGTGCGTCGTGCCCAGGACTGGCTGCGGCGGTGGCGACCCGACGCATTGGCGCGTGCGGTGCGCGCCGTCGCGGCGGCTGACGCCGATCTCAAAGGGGCCGGGGACGACGCGGCGTACGCGGTCGAGCGCGCCGTCCTCGTCGTCGCGTCGGCAGCGAACTCCGCCGCATGAGCACTCCCGTCGACGAGCGACCCGCCGACGCTCCGCGCGAGCATCCACCGCTGCGGCTTCGCGGCCGCCGCTCGGTGTTGCTGCCCGACTTGCGTATTCCGACCGTCGAGGAGTTGCGCTGGGCCTCGAAGGAGCGGCAGGAGCGACGTGCTGCCGCCGCCGCGGCGCCGAAGACCCGCAGGAGAACGTCAACGGTCCCGGAGCCGAAGTCGCCGCCGCCACCGGTTGCCGAGCTGATCGAAACGGCGCCCGCACCGATCATCGAAACCGCGCCGGCTGCGCCCGTCGAGGCCGCACCTTCGGTTGCGATTGACCCGGGATGGGCTCGCGGGTGGCCGGAGTCACTTGCGGAGCACGAGCCGGATCCGGAGCACGAGCCGGTACCGGAACCCGAACCGGAACCGGAACCCGAACCCGAACCGGAACCGGAACCGGTACCAGAACCGGAACCGGAGCCGGTACCGGAACCGGAACCGGAGCCTGAGCCGGAGCCGGCACCCGAGCTGGAACCGGCACCCGAGCTGGAACCGGCACCCGAGCCGCTGGTCGAGCAGACCGAGGATCTCGACGCGTTCGAGACCGGCGTCGACCTCGATCTCGACTTCCGCCCGGTACCCGCGATGCTGCGAGAGCCCCGGTCCATCTGGGGATCGTCCCCGCCGTCGTGGCTTCCAGAGCGCGCTGTCGAGCCCGTCGATGACGAGGCTGCGCGCAACGAGCCGGTTGAGCCATCACCGGACGAGTCGGCAGCCGACCTCACACCCTGGCGTCCGGAGACGGTGGTCGGGGACCTCGAGTCGAAGGACGAGCCGGACGGCGGCGCGCCGCCTCTGGTCTCTCACATTCTCGTCGTGCGCGAGCCGGTGCCTTTTGCTCCCGCACGGGTTGCGGTGCTGGATGAGCCCGCTCCCACGCTTACCCGGCTGGTCCCGCTGCCCGCGGAGCCCCGCGACGACCTCGACGTGGCCGGCGCCCAGCAGCCCGCGGCGTTCCACGACCGGGCCGTTGACCGCGGGTTGCTCGTCGAGCCGGTGCTCGATCCGTATCCGGACGAGCACTACGAGCCGCTGCCCGAGGTTCCGAAGCGGTGGGACGGTCGCCCCGCGCCGCTCTACTGGCGAGTGCTTCGACTGCGCTACGTGCGGCCGAATGGCTGGTTGCGGGCGCTGTTCTTCGAGGGGTCAGTCGCGGTGGCGGTCGTGCTCGTGCTTGCAGAGGCCGCGAGCGTGTGGACGATCGTGGTGCTGCCGATCGTGGTCGCAGCCATCGTCAAGGCGAACGATGTGCTCGCGGGAAACTTGCGACGAAGTCTGGGACCGAACGACGGGCCGTCCACACCGCCGGAGAGCTGAAGCTCAGCCCTTGGTGGCGCGAACCGCCATCGCCGACTTGCGGTTGGCAGCCTGGTTGGGGTGGATGACACCCTTGCTCGCGGCCTTGTCGAGCAGTTTCGACGCGCTACGAAGCGCGGCGGTCGTGGTCTCGGCATCGCCCGCGTCGGCGGCGGTGCGGAAGCGGCGTACTGCGGTCTTCAGCTCCGACTTCACGGCCTTGTTGCGCAGCCGGGCAGCTTCATTCGTCCGGTTGCGCTTGATCTGGCTCTTGATGTTGGCCACGCGGGAACTACCTCGATCTGGTCGGGAGAGAAGACACACGGAATCTGCGCACAAAAGATTAGCAGCGGCGCCGCTTCGTGCCGAATCGTCCACGACAATGGACT
Source organism: Mycobacteriales bacterium (assembly GCA_036268405.1). GTDB lineage: Bacteria > Actinomycetota > Actinomycetes > JAFAQI01 > JAFAQI01 > DASZTV01. The sequence goes on along the minus strand of DATAUF010000096.1, from coordinate 14,289 downwards.
GTGCCCGCCAGCGATGTGCAGACGGATCCGGCGCGGATCCGCAATTTCTGCATCATCGCGCACATCGACCACGGCAAATCCACGCTCGCCGACCGGATGTTGGAGATCACCGGCCTGGTCGACTCGCGGCAGATGCGTGCGCAGTACCTCGACAAGATGGATATCGAGCGTGAGCGCGGGATCACCATCAAGGCCCAGAACGTCAGGCTGCCGTGGACGATGGATGGCGACGACTACGTCCTGCACCTCATCGACACGCCTGGCCACGTCGACTTCTCCTATGAGGTCAGCCGCAGCCTCGCCGCGTGCGAAGGCGCGATCCTGCTCGTCGACGCGGCCCAGGGGATCGAAGCGCAGACCCTCGCCAACCTCTACCTCGCGCTGGAGAACGACCTCACGCTGATCCCGGTGCTCAACAAGATCGACCTGCCGGCGGCGCAACCCGAGAAGTACGCAGCCGAGATCTCGCGGATCATCGGCTGCGAGGCCGACTCGGTGCTGCGGGTCAGTGCGAAGACCGGCGAAGGCGTACGCGAGCTGATCGATGCGGTCGTCGCACAGGTCCCGCATCCGGTCGGCGATCCCGCCGCCCCGCCCCGAGCGCTGATCTTCGACTCGATCTACGACATCTACCGCGGCGTCATCAGCTACGTCCGGGTGGTCGACGGCCGGCTGACCACACGGGACCGCTGCCTGATGATGTCGACCGGAGCGGCCCACGAGACGCTCGAGGTCGGCGTCGCCGCACCCGACCCCACGCCGACGGCCAGTCTCGGGGTCGGCGAGGTCGGCTACGTGATCTCCGGCGTCAAGGATGTGCGGCAGGCCCGGGTCGGCGACACGATCACCAGCGCGACCCATCCCGCCGAGAAGTCACTCGGCGGCTACCGCCACCCCAGGCCGATGGTCTACTCCGGCCTTTATCCGATCGACGGCAGTGACTACCCGCTGTTGCGCGATGCGCTCGACAAGCTCCAGCTCAACGACGCATCGTTGGTCTACGAGCCGGAGACGTCGACGGCGCTCGGCTTCGGATTTCGCTGCGGCTTCCTCGGCTTGCTGCACCTCGAGATCGTGCGCGAGCGGCTGGAGCGGGAGTTCGACCTGGCGTTGATCTCGACCGCGCCCAACGTCGTCTACCGGGTCGATCTGGAAGAGGGCGGCGAGATCGTCGTCACCAATCCCGCGGACTGGCCGGAGGGCCGGATCGGGGTGATCTACGAGCCGATCGTCGACGCGATGCTGCTGTTGCCGACCGAGTACGTCGGTGCCGTCATGGACCTCTGTCAAACCCGGCGAGGCACGTTGCGGGGCATGGAGTACCTCTCCGAGGAACGGGTCGAGCTGAAGTACACGTTGCCGCTCGCGGAGATCATCTTCGACTTCTTCGACCAGCTGAAGTCGCGGACGCGCGGGTATGCCTCGCTCGACTACGAGCCCGCGGGCGAGCAGATCGCCGAGCTGGTCAAGGTCGACATCCTGCTGCAAGGTGAGCCGGTCGACGCGTTCAGCGCGATCCTGCACAAGGAAAAGGCCTATGCCTACGGCACCGCGATGGCGACCAAGCTGCGCGAGCTGATCCCGCGGCAGCAGTTCGAGGTGCCGATCCAGGCCGCGATCGGGTCCCGGGTCATCGCCCGGGAGAACATCCGCGCGATGCGCAAGGACGTGCTGGCCAAGTGCTACGGCGGTGACATCACCCGCAAGCGCAAGCTGCTCGAGAAGCAGAAGGAAGGCAAGCGGCGGATGAAGATGGTCGGCCGCGTCGAGGTGCCGCAGGAGGCCTTCATCGCTGCGCTCTCGACGAACGCCGCCGCTCCCAAGGAGTAGTTGACAACAAGTCTTTCGAAAGACTACTTTCACAATAGTCCTTTCGAAAGGAGCCTTTCATGATCAGCCCACTCGTCACCTACCTGGCCGACGCCCGAGTGGCGGAGCTGCGGGCGATGGGCGCGGAAGGCCACCCGCGCCTGATGCGCGCCCGCCGTAGGCACCCCCCGGCGACGTCGGGATTGACGATGCGCCCGAGCGCGACCCGTCGCCGAGCGGGCTGGTTGCTGGTCTCCATGGGGTTGCGGCTCGCCGTCGGATCCGTCGAGGGTCTGCGATGAGCGATCCCGGCATGCGGAAGCTGACGGATCCTCGCGAGATCCGCGCTCTCGCTCATCCGGTGCGCATCGCGTTGCTCGAGGCGCTGACGAGGGAGGGCCCGCTGACGGCCACCGAGGCCGCTGAGCTGGTCGGCGAGTCACCGGCCAACTGCTCGTTCCACTTCCGCACGCTCGCGAAGTACGGCTACGTCGAAGAGGCCCCCGGCGCCGGTGGGCGAAGCCGGCCGTGGCGGCGGGTCAGCGTCGGCCAGACCTTCGAGAGCACGTCGGAATCGCCGGAGGCGAACATCGCGGCTCAGGCGCTCCTTCAGCTGGCCCAGGACCGGGCGCTCGAGCGGATGCGTACCTACATCGGCGCCTGGTCGTCGTACCCCGAGGAGTGGCAGAAGGCGTCGTCGTTCACCGATTCGTTGCTCTACCTCACTCCCGAGGAACTGACGGAGCTCAGCAACGCCCTGCTCGAGCAGGTCGATCGCTACCGCGGGCGCGCCTCGGACAAGTCCTTGCGACCGGCGGGCTCTCGAGCGGTCCAGCTCGCGATGTACGCGTTCCCGCTTCCGCCGACTCCGTCAGGCAACTGACCGATCAGGTTCAGCAGAGCAGCGCGCCGCCCTGGCGCGCGCCGCCCTTGATGGCAAGCAGGTTCGCCTTCACGTACGGGATGTCGAGCTGCTCGTGGGCCTGCGTCGGGTAGTAGGTCTGAACGTGACTGGCCTGGAATCGTGCGTGGAGACCGGGGACCGCCGGGCTCAGCTCTGCTTGGGTGAGGTACGCGAAGCTGTTCTCGTTGTAGTACGCAATGTTGCTCGGATCCTGGAACGCACCCCGACCGTCGGTGCTCGGTGTGTCGGTCAGCAGAAGTCCGGCATGCACCATGCCCCGGTGGCATTCGTTGAGGAACGCCGCGCGATCCGGCATGCGGGACAGGACGTCGATCGCCTTGATCACGCCGATCTCGTCGGGGCCGAACGGTATTCGAGGCGCTGCAGGGTCGATCGTGACCGAGGTGAAGCGTTCGTCGACCGGGGCGACCGCGACCGAGGTCGGTGTGGTCACATGCACCGCTGCGAGGCCACAACGGGCAGCCCAACTGAGCGACATCGATTCGATGTATGTCAGGTACATCTCCAGGGTCTTCTCCTGGATCTGGGCGTTGAGCTTCGGGTCGCGCTGGGTGTTGTGGCGGTGCACTCGCTGGAGATAGAGGCACTCCGGGATCCGGACGAACTCCCCGGCGGCGAACAGCCGCATCATGAGGTCCTGGTCGTCAAGGACGACGAGATCCGGGTCGTAGCCGCCGACCTCGAGATACGCGGCGCGTCGGAAGGCGCGCACGTGGTTGGGCGCGTACCAGATGTGGCTCACGTTGTGCGGGCTTGCTTCCATCGCCGTGCACGACAGGTAGGTGGTGCCGGCGATGTCGACGTCGTCGTAGTGCCAGCCGGCGTTCTCGTCGAAGCGGTCGGAGTTGGGCGAGCCGTCACCGTTGATCTGCGTGAAGTCGGAGAAGACGAGGACCGCATCCTCGTGCTCGTCGAATGCCGCGACCACCTTGGCAAGGCAGTCCGCGGTGATCCGGTCGTCGTGATCGAGCTCGACGAGGATCTCGCCCCGCGCGCTCTCGCACGCCAACCGCTTCGCGACGCCAACGCCGCGAACGCGGCCAGGCGCCCTTTCGACGCGCACCCGCTCATCGCTATCAGGCGGCGTCCACGACATGGCCTTCCCGTTGAGCAGGACGACCCATTCCCAGTCGGCGAACGTCTGCCCGGCTAAGTCGGTGTAGCAGTCCGCGAGGTAGGTCGGGTCGTGGCTCGGTGTGAAGACGGTGACGCGGGGCATCACGGACCGGCCGCGGGCGACGACGTCGCAGTGGGGGCCTGGCCGCCCTGCTCGGCCAGGGATGGGTCCTCTCGCACCGCCGCCGACAGATCGTGGTTGGCCTGCCTGGTGTCGCCTTGACGCGCCTCGAGCAGGCCGAGGTTGAGCTGCGCCGTGGGTGATATCGGCTGGATTCGCAGGATCTGCTGGTAGAGCGTGATCGCCTGGATCGGGTCAGTGGCTTGGTACAGCGTCGCCTCGTTGAACAGAGCCGGCAGGTAGTCCGGATTTGCGGTCAGGGCAGCCGCGTAGTCGCGAAGTGCTGTTGCGCGATGCCCCTGTTGCTGGGCGATCACCCCGAGGTTGTAGTGGGCATAGACGTCGGTGGGCCGCTTTGCGATCACCTCGGAGTACAGCCGCGACGCGGTGTCGAGGTCTCCGTGCCGTTGGGCGGCAAGTCCTGCCGAAAGCGCCTTGTCGGCTGCGTCCGGCGTGGACGTGGTGGAGGGGTGCGAGGCGCCGCTGCAGCCGCAGATGCCCACCGCGATCACGGCAGCGAGGATGCGGCGCACCGATGGGCCTCCAGCGGTCCAGGCGATCATGAAAATCGCCGCGGGTTCGGATGATGTGCTTGCACTGCCTCATGTGCTTTGATTGCGAATCGTAGCCGCGGTCGTGCGGGAGTTCGTTCTGCGGTGATCCGCAGCCCAGGAGGGCATTAGATGAGCCAGTCATCGAGATTCGGTCGTCGCGGATACAGCGCGGCAGCGGCTGCAGTTGCGGCAGTCGCCGGCACCGCTGGTGGCCTCGCCGGAACCGCTAGCGCCTCGGTTCCTGCGGCGGACGGCACGATCTACGCGTGCTACTACCACAACCCCCAGGTCCACGCGCGGATCAACGGCTCGCTGCGGGTCATCAACTACCCCACGCACAAGTGCGGACCCAACGAGCGTCTTCTCAAGTGGAGCGGCTCTTCCGGTACCAGTGGCGGCAACGGCGGTGGAGCGCAGGGCGCCCAGGGCGCCACCGGACCCCAGGGACCACAAGGACCGGCCGCCGGGCCGCAGGGAGCGACGGGCGCGCAGGGCGCGACCGGTGCCCAGGGCGCGCAGGGCGCGCAGGGCCCGGCGGGTTCGACTGCCGACGGCCCGCAGGGCCCGCAGGGCCCCGCAGGGGCGACGGGCGCAGGGAGCATCCAGACCTACGTGAACACCGGCAGCGCACCGTCGGGCACACAGTCGGCATTCGCCGAATGCGATGGCGACGACCCAGCCACCGGCGGTGGCTACTCGAACGACAGCTACCCCGGGACCGTGTCCTACGACGGTCCGGGCTCCGGCAGCAACGCGGAGGGATCGCCGAACTCGTGGACGGTCAGCTACAGCGGTGCTTCCGGGACGGGAACCGCCTACGTGATCTGTGCGGGGACACCGATACCACCGACCCCGTGATCATTGCGATCCGCATTGGTGCTCACCGCGCGTAGTACTGGAGGTTCTCCTCCGCGCTCTTCCTGATACCAGCTGGAAGGTCGTTGCGCGCAAGCACGTAGTCGAGCAGGACCTTGCCCTGCTCGCGCTCGCCGACGTACCACGCGGCGATCGACTGCTCGTAGGCGACGCGCCACTCGTACACCGTGATGTCGACGAAAAGCCGGTCGCGCTGCTCCACCGGCGACCCGCGCTCCGGCGTCGGGAGTGCGCCACACTCCCGGCGCGCGAGTTCGCATGCCTGCCAGGTCAGCGGCCACTGTTTCGTGACCCGGTAGTGCTCGGCGAGGGTGGCGAGGGGTTCTGCGCGCCAGGGTCGCTCGCCCCACGCGCGCCACAGCTCGCCGCACCCCTCTGCCACGTCAGCGGTGGCGAGGAGCATGGCGCCGAGGCGCCAGCGCGCTTGCCACATCTCTTCTTCCCAGCCCCCCAACGCGAGGCGCATTCGATACCAGCGCGCGGCTTCGGCGGCCAATCCCATGTCCTCGAACCCGCGCGCCAGGTACAGCACTGTGCGCGGGTTGTCGGGGTTGTCGGCAAAGTCGGCACGCAACAGGTCCAGCTCGCGCAACCATTTGGTCGGTCGGTTTCCGCCGTCGCCGTGGTGCACCACCTGGAAGTCGCGGCTCTGCGCCAGCTTGGGTTGGCCGTCGGTCAATCCGAGGTATTCGTGCACCCTGCCGAACCAGCGCCAATCCACGTCCGCACGGATCAACCGGGTGTTCCAAAAGGACCATTGACCGAACCGAGTGGTCGCCTCGAAGCCTTCCTGGCTGTCATCGAGCAGCTCCCGCGGCAGTCGGCCCTCGAAGATCTCGTCGGCGTCCATCGTCAGCAGCCAGTCGGTGTGCCCGCGTGCCGCTTCCAGCGCCACGTTGCGCGACTCGCCGTAGCCCCGCCACTCGTCCTCGATCACCTCGCCCGGGATGTCGCTGAACAACGTCGGGATCAGCGTGACGGTCTCGTCGGTGCTTCCGGTGTCGACGATCGTGTAGTGGTCGATCTGATCGGCGAGCGATGCCGCGAGTCGAGGCAGCGTCTTGGCCTCGTTCTTCACGATCATCATCAGACCGATGGTGGGTGGCACGCTGCTCCGATCGGCAGTTCGACTTGGCAGGCTCTCGGCGCGCCATGGCGCGCTCAGAGTCTGACAGGTTGGCGCGCACACTGGAGTGATGCCCTCGACGCTGCCCGACGGCGATCCCGCGCCGTCCGACGGCGCTCTGCCGTCCTCTGCCCTGGCAGAGCTGGGCGACAGGCCATTCGGGGTCTACATCCATGTGCCGTTCTGCGCATCGCGGTGTGGCTACTGCGACTTCAACACCTACACGGCAACTGAGCTCGGCGGAGGAGCCTCGCAGGACGGGTATGCCGCGACCGCGGCGGCGGAGGTGGGCCTGGCCGCCGCCATCCTCGGACCCGGCGCACCGCCGGCAGCAACGGTCTTCTTCGGTGGCGGCACCCCGACCCTGCTCCCCGCCGCCGACCTGGTGCGGCTGCTCGACGCCGTCCGCGACCGTTTCGGGCTGACGGCCGATGCCGAGGTCACCACCGAGGCCAACCCCGAGTCGGTCACGCCGGCCTACCTGGCCGAGCTTCGCGCGGCGGGATTCACGCGGATCAGCTTCGGGATGCAGTCGACCAGCAGTCGAGTGCTTGCCGTGCTCGACCGCGCTCACACCGCCGGACGCGCGATGGACGCTGTCGCCGAGGCCCGCGCGGCGGGGTTCGACCATGTCAACGTCGACCTCATCTACGGCACGCCCGGCGAGACCGACGACGACTGGCGCGCTTCGCTCGAGGCGGCGATCGCATCCGGTGCGGACCACATTTCGGCGTACTCGCTCATCGTCGAGCCGGGAACGCGTCTTGCCGCGCGCGTCGGTCGTGACGAGCTGCCGATGACTGAAGACGACGCCTTGGCCGATCGGTATGCCATCGCGGATCAGTTGCTGAGCGAGGCAGGCTTCGAGTGGTACGAGGTGTCCAACTGGGCGCGTACCGCCGCCGCCCGGTCTCGGCACAACCTGCTCTACTGGACCGGCGCCGACTGGTGGGGCATCGGGCCCGGCGCGCACAGCCACGTCGGCGGCGTCCGCTGGTGGAACGTCAAGCACCCTCGGGACTACGCCGCCCGGCTGACGGCGGGCACGTCGCCGGCGGCAGCGCGCGAGACGCTCACCGGCGCGCAGCGCGGGGTGGAGCGGGTCCTGCTCGAGCTTCGGTTGCGCGACGGGATGTCGCTCGCCGTGCTGGATCCGGCTGGCATCGACGCGGCGCTACGTGCGGCCGACGACGGTCTACTTGAGCCCGCTGCGCTGTCCGAGGGCATCGCACGACTCACGCTGCGTGGCCGGCTGCTCGCCGACGCGGTGGTTCGCGACCTGGTGACCTTGTGAAGCCGCATCCGTGCCAGGACCCTGCTCAGGCTTCACGACCTCGCCGTGCAGCAGCCGGTTGCGCTGCGGCGCGCACGCAACACGTTGCGTCGGGTCGGGTCGGCCGCATATCGATCCACCGGTGAACGGCCGATGTCATTTCTCCAAGTCGGCGCGGTCGGGAGCGACGGACTGCACCAGATCGTCGACGGCCACGGCCGGACCGTGCTGTTGCGCGGCGTCAACATCGACGGTCTGGTCGACTACTGGCAGCCGTCGCCGCGCCCGCCGTACCCGAGCGGCCCGGCGGCATACCGCAACCATCGCTGCCCGGCAGATGACCCTCAGGTCGAGGGCGTGTCGATCTGCTGGTTCGACCTGCCGCAGATGCGCCGACTGGGGTACGACAACATCCGGCTCAACGTCTCGTGGTCGTTGCTGGAGCCGACTCCGGGCCACATCGACAAGCGGTACGTCGCGCGGATCGCGCAGGTCGTCGGCTGGGCGCGGCGGCAGGGCATCTGGGTCACGATCGACATGCACCAGGACGCGTGGAGCAAGTACGTCTACACGCCGCCTGGTTCGGCGTGCCCGCCGCCACTCGACAGCACCGTCGGATTCGACGGCGCACCGAAATGGGCGACCAGGTCGAGCCTGCCGGCCTGCACCGCCGACAACATCCGCGAGCTCGACCCGGCGGTGATCGGCGACGCTCAGGCGTTCTGGTCGGACTTCACCGCACCTGATGGCATTGGCCTGCAGGAGCACTACGCGCACGTGCTGGAAGTGCTGGCGAAGCGGTTCGCGAACGATCCCGCGGTGGCCGGATACGACCTCATGAACGAGCCCGAGCCGGGCGCGCTGCCCGAGGTCGAGAACACCGCCGAGATGCTGCCGTTCTACGCGAAGGTGACGCGGACGATCCTCGGGTCGGTGCCGCACTTTCGGCAGCTGTTGTTCTTCGAGCCCGGGGTGGAGCGCAACACGACGTCGCAGCGCGCGTTCTTCACGCCCTGGTCGTCCGTCTCGGCTTACCCCAACGCGGTGTACGCCCCGCACGTCTATACAGATGTGTTCAGTCTCGGAGCGGTGGCAGGCACGCCGGAGATCGCGACGTTCGGCTCGGACTACGCGGCGGCGATGGGTGACGCGAAGGCGCTCGGGCTGCCGCTGTGGGTCGGTGAGTTCGGCGGCTCTCCCGCGGGCGACAAGACGGTCCTGGCGAAGCACTACGGCCAGCAGGAGAAGCACCTGCTCGGCGGCACGATGTGGCTGTGGAAGGAGAACGTGAACGACACCGCGCCTGACACGTTCTGGGGAATCTACGGGCCGCCGTTCTGGGGCAGGTCTCTGCGCGGAGTGCCACAGCCGAAGCGGGTTCGTCGCACGTCGCGCGTCTATCCAGTGGTCACCGCCGGAACCCTGCTGAGCGCGACCAGCGACCCGTTCGCCGACCGGGCCGATGTGGTCGCGACTTCGTCCCGGATCGCGATCGGTGACCGTGCGCGGGCGACCCTTGTCGAGGTGCCATCGGTGTTTCACGGCGCGATCCATGTGACGGGAGCGGCGTACGACGTCCTGAGCCGGGGTGCGGACCGAGAGGTCTGGCTCTATCCACGCGGTGGGCGTTACTCGCTTAAGGTGCGTCCGTGACCGATCACGTCGCACAGCGAGACGAAGCCGTGGCCGGTGCGCTTGCTGCACAACGCCGGCTCATCGAGGATCTCGCCGGGCTGACGGACGAGCAGGCTCGGTCGGCCTCGCTACTGCCGGACTGGTCGGTCGGGCATGTGCTCACGCACATCGCGCGCAATGGTGACTCGTTCGTTCGGATGATGTCGGCGGCGATCGAGGGCCAGGTCGTCACGCAGTACGAAGGTGGCGTCGAGAGCCGAGCTGCCGGCATCGACGCGGGCGCCGGGCGATCAGCCGCCGAGCTTGTTGCCGACGTCACAGCGAGTGCGGAGGCCGTGGCGGATGTGTTCTCGCGGATGACGGACGAGGCGTGGGCGCTGCATGGGCTCACGGCTTCCGCGACCCAGTGGTCGTGCGAGGCGATGCCCTTCCACCGCTGGCGCGAGGTGGAGATCCACCAGGTCGACCTCGGGCTCGGTTACACCAGCGCCGACTGGCCCGAGGCCTATGTCGCCAGGGAGCTCGTGATCGCGCTGCGGCTGCTCCCGGAGCGGCTCGATGATGCCGACCGGCGTCGGCTCTTCAGCTGGCTGGTCGGCCGAAGCCGCCAGCCGGCCGACGTAGACCTCACACCGTGGCAGTTCCGCCCCGACCACTACCTCCGCTGATCGGTAAAGCAACACACAACGTGACGGGAGTCGTGCCATGGGGCATCAAGATCACCTCATCCGGCGACTGGCGCAACGATTGGGTGCTCGTCCGCCGGCAGCGCTCGGTCTAGCGCTCGCTCTGCTGGTGATCATCGCTACCGGTACAGGTGTCGCGGCCTCGCGCGGCGGTTCGCATCAGGTGGCAGTTCCGCGGACGAACAGTCCGCTTCCCGCTCCGCGGCCGGTTTCGATGCCGCCCGATCCGGTCGTGCACATCGCCGGCCTGCACGGCGACGGAAGCCTGGCGTTCATCTCGCGTGGATCGCTGTGGCTCCTGGACACCTCGACGTACTCAGTGCACGAGCTGGTGCCGGCTAAGGATCACCCTGACGCGCCACAGTTCTCCGCGGATGGGAAGTGGCTTGCGTTCCTGGCGCACCGCCGGGTCGGTGGCACTTGGATTTGCCTGGTCAGATCTGATGGCGGCGGCATGCACCGACTGCACCGCCGGGACATCGCGTTCGACGGCTGGGCCCCTCGCGGTCACCGCCTCGCGATCGACTTCGTCAGCCGTCGAGGAGCCGTTCCGGTGCGCGACACCTCGGTCGTGGCGACCTGGCGGCCCGGAACCGAGCCCCGTGCCGTGGCGCGGGTCGGCGGGCTCACCGGCGTCGTGTGGTCGCCCGATGGCCGCGAGCTCGGCATCGCGACGGCCGACTGGGACCGGCGCGGCAGTGTGCCCGGCACTACGTCGATCGCCACCTATCCGATTGCTGGCGGCCGGCCGACGATCTGGTTCTCCCGTCTCGGACAGCACGGTCGCCTCGAGGGCGAGGATGAGCTCTACCTCCGGCTGGCCGGGTGGTGGCAGGGACAGGGCATCGGCTTCTGGCTGTTCGGCAACGGGGAGGTGCTGTCGCCGGACCAGGCGCCACTCGAGCTGCTGGTTGCGCCACGGTCGCAACCGCGGCGGCTCGGGCAGACCCTCCCCGGCGGCGGTGCCCTGGCCGGCGGCCGCGGGGAAGCCGAGGAGCGAACGGTCGACGCGTCACGACTTGGCTACCTCGCGGATGTCGACCAGATCGGTCGCGACGGGTTCGGTCGCCAGATCTGGTTCCGCAAGCGACTCACCGTCTGTGCGCCGGCGGCCACCTGCCGGCGAGTGCCGGCGCCGCCCCGCACTGTCACACTCGACCCCGCGTGGTCTCCGGACGGCAAGACTCTCGCCTACGTCATCGCGCCGTCGCGGGCCTCGGTAGGTTTCCCGCAGCGCATCGTCCGTCGCTGGTACGCCGCGCATCGGCTGGCGCTGTATCGACCGAGCACAGGTCGGGTGCGCTACATCCACGGCACGGCCGGCGCGAGTGCGCCGATGTGGTCACGCGACGGCAAGGACCTGATCTATGCCGCGCGCGACGGCATCTGGTTGTTGCGGGTCGGTGCGGCGCGGGCGACGCGCGTGGCCACGCCGCTGTTCGCCCCCGGCGACCTGCCCGCGTATTACGGGCAGGTCGATTGGGTCGGCCAGTTCGCTTGGTCAGCGGGCGGCTAGGCGGTTCGTTGCGCCGCTGACGCGCTCGCGAGGCAGCTCGTGAGCTCACTCGCGCCGGCACCGTCGCCCAGCGCCGACGTCAGGGTCCGCAGGGCGAGCAGTACGACGTTCTCGGCATGGCGGATCTCCGCCCGCAGGAACGGCGGTCCGTCGTCGCGCCCGATGATCAGCACCGATCCCAGCGTGGGCAGCGGGAACTGCGCCCACGCGACGTCTCCGGAGGCTCCGGCGATCGCGCGCACCGGCATGCCATCGGGAGCGATGTCGTCGTGCGGCGGGTCGGCGGAGGCGTAGAGCACCGGGAGTCGCCGAGCCGGCGCGCGCAGCTCCGCCCAGTCCGCGTCCAGCGCTGCGGGCGCCATGTCGACGAGGGTCTCCAAGCCGCGTTCGGGAACGGTCAACAGATAGCTCAGCAGGTCGAGGTCGGCGTGGTCGTCGAGCAGCCTGCGCGAGTGTCTGCAGCTGAGGATCTCGACGCCCCGCTCGCGAGCCAACGCGTCGAGGAGCGGCTGGTGGTGCAGGCCATCGGGCCAGCGCAGCCCGAACTCGTCGATCGCGCGGCCGCCCTCGGACTCGAGCACCGACACCCACAGCACGTCCGCGCCGCAGCGGGCGATCGTGTGCGTGATGCGGGCCAACGCGCCCGGTTGGTCCGGCAGGCTGATTCGCAGCTGGATGCCCATGACCCGCTCCCTTCCCTGGGTCCAGCCTGCGGGCTGCTCGTTACGGCTGCGTGTCGCCCGCGTCACGTGGCACGCATGGGGAACCTGCGCGCCGTACACTTGGCACTCAACGGGCCTGAGTGCCAAGTCGGGTCGGGAGGTGCGCAGAGATGATCGAGGAACGCAAGCTCGACGTCCTGCGCGCGATCGTCGAGGACTACGTCGACACCCACGAGCCGGTGGGCTCCAAGGCGCTCGTCGAGCGGCACCGTCTGGGCGTCTCGCCCGCGACGATCCGCAACGACATGGCCGCTCTCGAGGACGAGGGCTACATCACCCAGCCACACACCAGTGCCGGCCGCGTGCCGACCGACAAGGGCTACCGGCTGTTCGTCGACAAGCTGTCGACCGTCAAGCCGTTGAGCGGGCCGGAACGCCGCGCGATCGAGGGCTTCCTCGCCGGCGCGGTCGGGCTCGACGACGTGGTCAACCGCACGGTGCGCCTGCTCGCGCAGCTCACCCGTCAGGTTGCCGTCGTGCAGTACCCCTCGCTGACCCGCTCTGCGGTACGCCACCTCGAGATGGTGCGGCTGTCTGACACCCGGCTGATGGTGGTGCTGATCACCGATACCGGCCGGGTCGAGCAGCGGGTCGTCGAGCTGCCCGGCGTGCTCGGCGAGGACGACGTCGCCGACCTGCGCGCCCGCATCAACTCCCTGATCACCGGCCACCCGCTTTCTGAGGTTCCGACGCTGATGGCCGATCTTCCAGAGGCGTTCGCGCCGGATGTGCGTCCCAACGTCACCGCTGTCCTGGCGACGGTGCTCGAGACGCTTGTCGAGCAGGTCGACGAGCGGGTGGTGCTCGCCGGCACCGCCAACCTCGCTCGGGGTACGGCGCTGGACTTCGCCGGCTCGATCCGGCCGGTGCTCGAGGCGCTGGAGGAGCACGTCGTGCTGTTGCGGCTGTTCGGCGAGACCGGGCACCAGCAAGCGCTGCACGTCAGCATCGGCCAGGAGAACCCGCACGAGGGACTGCGCACGGCATCGGTCGTCTCGACCGGGTACGGCGCGGACGGCATCGGCGGTCTCGCATCGCTCGGTGTTGTCGGCCCGACGCGGATGGACTACCCGGGGACGATGGGGGCGGTGCGCGCGGTTGCTCGCTACGTCGGCCAGGTCCTGGCCGAAGGCTGAGCTGACTCGTGGCTTCTCGCGACTACTACGCGATCCTCGGCGTCTCGCGGACGGCGACGCCTGAGGAGATCAAGAAGGCGTACCGAAAGCTGGCTCGCGAGCTGCATCCGGACGTCAACCCGTCTGCCGAGGGGCAGGAACGGTTCAAGGACGTCACCGCGGCCTACGAGGTGCTGTCGGACCCGCAGAAGCGGCAGATGCACGACCTCGGCGGGGACCCGCTGTCGGCGAGCGGCGGCGGTGCGGGAGCCGCCGGCCCGTTCGGTGGCTTCTCCGACATCATGGATGCGTTCTTCGGTGGCGCCGGTGGCATGGGCTCACGCGGGCCTCGGTCGCGGGTGCAGCCGGGCGCCGATGCGCTGATCCGGATCGAGCTCGACCTTGCCGACACTGCGTTCGGCACGACGCGCGACATCACGCTCGACACCGCCATCCGGTGCGCCAAGTGCTCCGGTGCAGGCACCGCGGCCGGAACCCATCCGGAGACCTGCCAGACCTGCAGCGGACGCGGCGAGGTCCAGTCCGTGCAGCGCTCGCTGCTCGGCCAGATCGTCACGGCGCGGCCGTGCCCGGACTGCGGCGGCTTCGGTACGAAGATTCGCAACCCCTGCCCCGACTGCGCCGGCGATGGCCGGGTCCGGGCGCGGCGTACGGTCACCGTCAAGGTGCCGGCCGGCGTCGAGGACGGCATGCGGTTGCGGCTTGCCGGTGAGGGGGAAGTCGGCCCGGGCGGCGGCCCGGCAGGACACCTGTACGTCGAGATCCGCGAACGCCAGCATGAGTCCTTCGTCCGC
>DATAUF010000095.1:0-31329 GCA_036268405.1 Mycobacteriales bacterium | reverse complement strand
ACCATGCGCGCCGTCTTCGGCCTGACCGACCTCGATGCAGGCGCCGTGCGATGGAACGGCGCAGCAGTCGATGCCGCGACGCGACGGCGGTTCGGCTACATGCCCGAAGAGCGAGGCCTCTATCCGGCGATGCATGTGCGGGAGCAGGTGGAGTACCTCGCACGGCTTCACGGGCTCAGTGCCGAGGCCGCCGCGACCGAGACCGGCAGGTGCCTGGAGCGGCTCGGGATCGCAGAACGCGCGGAGTCCAAGGTCGAGGACCTCTCACACGGCAACCAGCAGCGGGTCCAGCTCGCGGTCGCCCTGGTCCATGAGCCAGACCTGCTCGTACTCGATGAGCCCCTCGCGGGACTTGATCCCGGCGGAATCGACTCGATCGGCGAGGTGCTGCGCGAGGAGGCTCGCCGCGGTTGCACCGTCCTGCTGTCGAGCCACCAGCTCGATCTGGTCGAGAACCTCTGCGACTCGGTCGCGATCATCGATCACGGTCGCCTGGTCGTCGCCGGCGAGGTCGATGACCTCACCACGCACGGTCCGCAGCGGCTGGTCGTCAGGGTCGAGGGCGACCGGACCGGGCGCTGGGCCAAGAAGCTCCGCGGCGTACGGGTCTCGGAGGTGGACGGCGGGGCGGTCCGGATTGCCGTGGACGACACATCACAGGGCGACGTCATCCTCGACGCGGCGCGCGCCGCCGGCCGCGTCACGGAGTTCCGCTTCGAGCGCCGACGGCTGTCCGAGGTCTTCCGGGAGGCGCTGGGATGAAGGCCGTCCCGATCGTCATCGCAACACTGGCACTTGCGTTCATCCTGCGCAGACTGCGCGGACGTGCGCCACGGCACGGGTTCTCGCTGCCTGCGCCGAGCTCCGGCATCGGGCTCGTCGCCGACCGCGAGATCCGGCAGCGGCTGCGGGGACGGACCTTCCGTGTCACCACCCTGATCACGCTGCTCGCGGTGGGCGCGGCAATCGTGATCCCCACCATCGGCCATGGCGGCGCCGACAAGAGCAAGGTGGCGATTACCGGAACCCTCACGGCACAGGAACAAAGCGTGATCCGCACTGCCGGGCGGCAGGTCGGCGCCACCGTGGAGATTCTGGACGAGCCCAGCAGCGAGGCCGCGATCGCGGACGTGCGGCACGGGAAGGTTGACCTTGCAGTGTTGGCCGGCGAGCAGGTCATCGTCGACCACGCCCTGACCGCCAGCGACGACTCGACCGAGGCGCAGGCGGCGCGAACGATCGCGCTCCTGCTCGCGCGGGACAACGCCGTCACCACCGCCGGACTCACGCCGCAACAGATCGCGACGATCGGTCACATCCAGCCACTGCCGATCCGTGGCCTGACCAGCCCCAAGGGCGGATCGTCCTCTGATCAGGGCACCGCGACCATCGGGCTGATCCTGCTGTTCTTCATGCTCAGCCAGTACGGCACGTGGACGCTGATCGGTGTGATGGAGGAGAAGGCCAGTCGGGTCGTGGAGGTGCTTCTCGCGGCCGTCCGCCCGACTCAGCTGCTGGGCGGCAAGGTGCTCGGCATCGGGACGCTGGTCTTCGGCCAAGCGACCATCCTGGTGGGTTTCGCGCTCGGGCTCGGGGCTGCAGTGGGCTCCAACGTGCTGACCGGGACGTCGCCATCGGTGCTGGTTGCCATCCTGGGCTGGCTGGTGCTCGGATACGGGTTCTACAGTTGGGTGTTCGCCGCGGCCGGGTCGATGGTCGAGCGCCAGGACCAGGTCCAGGCGCTGATCTTTCCCATCACGATTCCGTTGCTGGTCGGCTATGTCGCATCGGTCACCGCGGTCGGCACCGAGCACGCGTCGGCGTTCGTGACAGCCCTCGCCTACCTGCCCCCCACGGCACCGTTCGCCATGCCGGCCCTGGTTGCAGTGCACGCCGTCACCTGGTGGCAGCTCACGCTGTCGGCGCTGTTGAGCGTTGCAAGCACTGTCGCGATGGCGCGGCTGGCCGCCAAGATCTACCAGCGTGCAGTGCTGCGAACCGGCGGACGAGTCCCGCTACGCGACGTGATCGCCATCACCGTGCCAACTATCCGAGGGCGGACTCGATCGCGCTGACGACCGACGCGTCATCCGGCTTGACCTTGCTGCGGAAGCGTCCGACCACCTCGCCCTGACGGTTGATGAGGAACTTCTCGAAGTTCCACTTCACGTTGCCTGACTTGCCGTTGGCATCGGGGGCCTTGGTGAGCTCGGCGTAGAGCGGGTGCTGTCCGCTGCCCTTCACCTTGAGCTTCTCGAACATCGGGAACGTCACGCCGTACGTCGTGCTGCAGAAGGTCGCGATCTTGTCGGCGTCACCGCTCTCCTGGAACAGAAACTGGTTGCACGGGAAGCCCAGGACGGTGAAGCCCTTGTCGGCATAGGTCTCCTGAAGCTTCTGCAGCGCTTCGTACTGCGGCGTGAAGCCGCACTTGGAGGCGACGTTGACCGCAAGCATGACCTCGCCGGAATGATCGGCGAGGCTCGCCGGCTTCCCGTCGAGCGTGGTCAGCGGGATCTCGTAAATGGACACAGGTCTCCTCAAGGACTGACAGCCGTCTTGAGAGTATTCGGACAGCGCACCCGAATGGTTCAGCGCGGCATACGATCCGGAGATGGGCGATGCGGCGTTCGAGGTTCGCGGGATCAACCACCTGGCCCTGGTCTGCAGTGACATGGCGCGGACCGTGGAGTTCTACACCGAGGTCTTGGGACTCCCGCTGACCAAGACGCTCGAGCTACCCGACGGGATGGGGCAGCACTTCTTCTTCGACATCGGCAACGGCGACTCGCTGGCGTTCTTCTGGTTTCCCGGCGCGCCCGCGCGGGAGCCCGGTGTGACCGCGCCCGCCGCCCTCCCGGGACTTGGCGACATCACGACGGCGGTGTCAACGATGAACCACGTCGCCTTCGATGTCGCACCGGAGAAGATCGATGAGTACGCCAAGAAGCTGCGCGAGCGCGACGTCTACTGCATCGGGCCGGTCAACCACGACGACAGCCCCGAGGGCTGGTCGATCGAGATGCACGACGGGGTGTTCATGCGCTCGGTCTACTTCTTCGACCCGGACGGGCTCAGTCTCGAGTTCGCGTGCTGGCTGCGCGCCCTGACGCCTGACGACGTGAAGCACACGCCGTCGAGCGCGGTCACTGCTGCAGGCTGATCACGCCCGCTGCCTCGAGCTCCGCGAGCTCCGCGGCATTGACTCCGGCGAGCTCAGTCAGCACTTCCGCGGTGTGCGCACCGAGTGGCGCGCCTGTCGTACGTACCGCGCCGGGCGTCCCCGAGAACTTCGGCACGACGCCTGTCATCGGCACGGTCCAGCCCTGGTGCGCGGCCAGACGCAGCACCATCTCGCGCGCGGCGTAGTGCGGGTCGGCGACCATGTCGGCCGCGGTGAAGATCCGCCCGGCCGGCACGCCACCGGCGTTGAGCCGTTCCAGCAGCGCATCCCCGTCGAGCCTCACCGCCCACTCCCCGATCAGCAGATCAAGCTCCGCCTGTCGGTCAGCGCGTGCGCGATGCGTCGCGTAGCGCTCGTCGGTCGCGAGCTCTGGGCGATCCATCACGGCGCACAGCCGAGCGAAGACCGCATCTGCATTCGCGGCGATCACAACCTCGGTGCCGTCTGCGGCGGAGTAGACGTTGGAAGGCGCAACGCCAGGCAGCACGCTGCCCGCACGCTCGCGAACCACGCCGCCCACCTCGTAGTCGGCCATTGTCGACTCCATCAGCGCGGCGACCGCTTCATAGATCGCGATGTCGACCTCCTGCCCGCGTCCGGTCAGGCGTACCTCGTTGAGAGCGGCGAGGACTCCGATCACGGTGAACAGGGAGGTCAGCGCGTCGCCAAGGCTCACGCCGTACCGGCTTGGTGGCCGGTCCGGGCTTCCGGTCGTGTGTCGAATGCCACCCATCGCCTCGCCGATGCTGCCGAAGCCGGCGTCACCCGCGCGCGGGCCGGTCTGCCCGAAGCCGGACACGTGCGCGACGATCAGCGCAGGGTTGACGGCGGCAAGCGCGTCGTAGCCCAGCCCCCACTCGGCCATCCGACCGGGCCGGAAGTTCTCCGTGACGATGTCAACCTTCGCGGCGAGTCGCCGAACCAGGTCTTGGCCTCGCGCGGTCCGCACGTCGATGCAGACCGACCGCTTGTTTCGCCCGATGGTCGGCCACCACAACCCGTCGCCGTCGTGCAGCACGCCCCAGCGCCGCATCGGGTCGCCGTCACCGATCGGCTCGACCTTGATGACGTCGGCGCCGTAGTCGCCGAGCAGTTGGCCGGCGAACGGGCCGGCGATGAGGGCGCCCAGCTCGAGCACCGTGGTGCCGGAGAGCGGACCACTCACCAGTGCTTGCCCGCCCACTCGACCACGAGGTCCGCGACCGTGTCGCGCGCACCATCGGGCTCTTCGAAATAGTGGGCACCCGGAAGCGAATGCAGTGACTTGTCGATCGACGCGATTGCCTCAGCAATCCTCGCCGCGTCGCTGGGGAACACCCCGACATCTGCGTTGGCGCTGATGACCAGCGCAGGAACGGTGATGCGAGCGAGGTGAGGCTCGCCGCGGCACTGAGACGTCTCGAGGCTCCACATCGACAACCAGGTCCGCAACGTGTTGGCCACGCCGATGCCCCACACCGAGCGGTTCGCCCGCTGCGGCAGGCCGCCGTAACAGCGGTTCGGCGGGCGATCACTCGGGTCAAGGGTCGGATCGACCATCCGAGGGTCGGCCCAGGTCCGCGACAACGGGAAGACCCGGTCGACGAAGCCGAGCTCGGTGATCCGCTCGAGCTCGGACTTGCACCAGTCGGTGATCCGTTGGTTGCGGGCCACCTGCGCCTCGCGGTAGCGCGCGACGAACTCCGCGGAGTACGGCGGCCCGTTGTCCGGGTTCCACAGGTCGAGCGAGGGATCGGTCTGCGTCGGGTCGAACTCGTCGAGGACGGCGGCATCCATCCAGTTGGTGAGGACGTCTGGGCGGCCGGGGTGCGCGGCCAGGGCGACGTACCCGTCGGCGGGGATCAGGTCGTCGATGCCGGCCGCCGGTCTCATGCCGTACGCCGGGCCGACGTTGGCCTCCACCGCCTGCGACTGGTAGGCCGACATCAACGAGCCGCCGCCGGAGTTGCCGAGCAGGATCACCGCCTCGACGCCGGCGACCTCCTTGAGCCAGCGCACCCCGACCCCGATGTCGACGAGGGCGTGGTCGAGCAGGAAGTACTGCTCCGCGCCGCGGAACCGGGTGTTCCAGCCGAGGAATCCGATGCCGCGCTTCGCGACGTAGTCCGCGAGGTAGTGCTGGGAGAAGTCGACGTTGTAGTGCGTCGCGATCAGCGCGACGTTGGGTCGCTTGCCGGTCGGCGTGTAGTAGACGCCCTGGCAGGGCCAGCCGCCCGCCCCGGCACGGTGCCCGCCGGGCGCCGCCAACCCGACGAACTCCTGGTCGTAACCGGCCGCGTTCATTCACTTACATTCGCACACGCCGATTAGTTGCGGGTATCGACAAGCGCGGCGGCCGCCTCGACCATCCGTTTCAGGAGAAGCTCGGCAACCTCGGCGGCCATCGCCTCATCGTGTGACGTGATCGCCACGATCAGCTCGTGCTGGGCGGCGAGGTCGGTGATCTCCGGCTCCGAGAGCTGAAGCGCGAGATCGGGAACCCGCTGCAGTGCCTCGACAAGGGAGTTGTCGGCGAGCTGGTAGGCAATGTTGCCCGAGGCAGCAACGATCATTCGCCACAACGCGTCGTACGCGATGCCCAGCTCGGCGAGGTCAGGTGCCGGCTCGCGTCGGCTCAGCACCTCGACGTGGCCGGCGAGACTCCCCGCGGCCGACGTCGAGATCCGGCGCGCGGCGAGACGCGCCGCATCGACGCCGATCGCGAGGCGCATCTCGACGACCGACCGGATCATCTCGGCAGGCGCAACCTCGACCGATGCGCCGAGCTCGCCGAGCAGCTCGAGGCCGGCGTGAGTCCGCCAGTCCAGCACCCGGGTGGCGCCGCCGTGGCTTACCTCGACCAGTCGTGCCTGCTCCAGACGGCGGATCGCCTCGCGGACGGCGTGCCGGTTGACGCCAAACTGCTCGGCGAGCACCCGCTCGCCCGCGAGCGATGCTCCCGGCTCGACGGTGCCGCCGACGATCGCATCCCTCAGCTGGCGGTAGACGTCGTCGGAGACCGAGGCGCGGGCAACGGGCGCGAAGACGACTTGGCTCACGCCGGCGTCCAGCCGGGGCCGCGGGTGACGTGCGCGAGACGGTCGCGCAGCCGGGTCGCCGCTGCGACGTCCGCCCAGATCGCGGCGTACTCGTGCACGGCGACGCGCAGCGGGTTGTACGTCGAGATGTTCTTCGTCAGCCCGTAGCTCACCCGCTCGCCCTCGGGCTCGAAGCTGCCGAAGATCCGGTCCCAGACGATGAGGATGCCGCCGTAGTTGCGGTCGAGGTACTGGGCGTTGGAGCCGTGGTGGACCCGGTGGTGCGACGGGGTGTTCCAGACCCACTCGAACCACCGAGGCATCTTGTCGATCCGCTCGGTGTGGATCCAGAACTGGTAGATCAGGCTGACCGACTGCTCGAGCAGGATCATCCATGGTGGGATTCCGATCGCGGCGAGCGGGACGTAGAACGGGATGACGGTGAACGGCGTCCAGGTCTGGCGCAGCGCCGTCGACAGGTTGTAGCGCTGGCTCGAGTGGTGCACCACATGACTCGCCCACAGCAACCGGATCTCGTGATGCGCTCGGTGGTAGAGGTAGTAGAAGAAGTCGTCGGCGAAGAACAGCACGACCCAGGTCCACCAGTCGTGCGGTGACAGTCGAAGCGGAGTGAGCTCGTAGACCCCGATGTACGCCGCCAGCGACACGATCTTCCACGGAACCTCGACCACGAGGAAGCCCAGCCCCATCGACAGGCTGGTCGCGCTGTCCCGCAAGTGGTAGCCGCGCTTGTCGTCGTCCGGCGCGAACCGGTACGACAGCCGCTCGACGACCAGCAGCAGGACGAAGACCGGGATCGCCGCCATCAGGACCGTGGTTCCCGCGCTCATGACCAGGACGGTACGACGCCCTGACGCTCTGGTCTACTGGTTGGACCAGTGATCTGGGTCACATAGGAGGCTGCTGAGGATCGAAGACCACCTCCGCGGCCGGCACAGCGCCGGCGCTGCGGCCCGGAGCGCTCTGGTGGTGCCAGTACATGTTGGTGTGGGCAATCACCTGCTCGGGCGGCGGCGCGCCATACTCGGTGAGGTCTTCGGTGGTGTGCGCATCGGCCACCAGAGTTGCGTCGTACCCGCGGGCGAACGCACCGTGCAGGGTCGATCGGATGCACATGTCGGTCTGCGCGCCCGCGACGATCAGCCGGCCGACACCTCTCTCGGCGAGCACCGCTTCAAGGTCGGTGTCCTCAAACGAGTCGCCGTAGCGCTTCTCGACCAGCGGCTCGTCGTGACTGCGCCGAAGCTCGGCGACGTACTGCCAGGAGTCGCTGCCGCGGGCCATCGGGCCGTCGTCGTTGTGCTGCACCCACACGACCGGTACGCCCTCGCGACGCGCCCGATCGACAAGAGCGGCGATGGTCGAGATGACCTCGTCACGCCGAGGCGTGCCGTCGACCGCGCCATGTTGTACGTCGACCACCAGCAACGCCGCGTTCGGCCGGTCGGGCAGTGTCGTCATAGCCGGACCCTAGCTGCCGAAGAGGTGACGGTAGACCGCGACGGCTTGCGGGAAGTCGCCGCCGTTGATGGCGAACTGCTCACCGTCAGCCGAAGCGTTGAAGTAGTCCTCGAAAGCGGTGTTGTGGTCGGCGAACCAGGCATGCATCTGCCGGATGAAGCCAGGATCGTCGCCTCCGGCGGTGGGCGAGGCAGGGTCGTGCACGAGCCCCCACTCGGGAAGCGCAATCGCCTTGTGGTGGCTGGATGCGAACTGCGCCTGCCAACGAAGGCCCACTCGCTGGTTCACGATGCTGTCCCAACGCTGCGCATCGTCCTGACCTGGGGTGAGGCTGCGGTCGTAGACGTCGAGACCGATGTCGTCGACGTAAGCGTCACCGGGGTACGCGAGCGCCGGGTCGATCCCGCCGTCGGACAGGTTGGGGTTCCACACGAATGTGAACCTCTGACCGGTCACCGAACGGAACGAGTTCACCGCCTGCCGCCAGGCTTCGGCGTAGCGCGCCGCATCGGCGGCGGACTTGACCTGCCAGCGGAAGTACGGCGTGTTGAACTCCCAGCCCAGGCGGATGATCGAGTCGGCGCGCCCGTCGCCGACGAGGGTCTTGGCCAACTCGGCGTAGTGGTCGTTGTACTCGCCGGCCGCGGCGCCTTCAAGACTTCCGCCCGTCGCCGGCCACATCGGCACGCTGACCACGAGGCGCACTGCGTAGTCCTTGCGCCAGGCCAGCGACAGCACCAGCGGGTGCTCGATGGGACCCCATGCGCCGCCGCCGATGAAGTCGGTCGCGGTCTGGATCGCCGCACCCCGCCATTTCGCGAAGGCCTCGTCCTCCGCAGGGGTATGGCCGGCGTACACCCCCGAAAGCCAGCCGGAGTTGGGACCGGGCTTCGAGTAGTGGTGCACCGGCCTGGTCAGACGGAAGACGATCGCCCCGACGAAGACGACGACTACGGCGAGCAGTGCGAGCAGGACCCGGCGCCATCGTCGCGGGCGGCCCAGATACGTGTTGATAAGACCTACATGCCCTCTCGAGGCGTCACTCCCACTCGATGGTGCCGGGCGGCTTGCTCGTCACGTCGAGGGTGACGCGGTTGATCTCCCGGACCTCGTTGGTGATGCGCGTCGAGATCCGGGCGAGGACGTCGTAGGGGATCCGGGTCCAATCGGCGGTCATCGCATCTTCGCTCGACACCGGACGCAGCACGACCGGGTGGCCGTAGGTGCGGCCGTCGCCCTGGACACCCACCGAGCGCACATCCGCGAGCAGGACCACCGGGCACTGCCAGATCTCGCGGTCGAGTCCAGCGGTTGACAGCTCCTCGCGAGCGATCGCATCGGCCTCACGCAGGACGTCGAGCCGCTCGCGGGTCACTTCGCCGACGATCCGGATGCCGAGGCCCGGACCGGGAAACGGCTGTCGCCAGACGATCTCTGCGGGCAGCCCGAGCTGCTCGCCCACGCGACGCACCTCGTCCTTGAACAAGGCGCGCAGCGGCTCGACGAGTGCGAACTGCAGGTCGTCGGGAAGGCCACCGACGTTGTGGTGGCTTTTGATGTTGGCCGCACCTTCCCCGCCGCCGGACTCGACGACGTCGGGGTAAAGCGTGCCCTGCACCAGAAAGTCGACGGTCTCCCCCGACGCCTCGGACTCGGCGACGATCTCGCGGGCGGCAGCTTCGAACACCCGGATGAACTCCCGGCCGATGATCTTGCGCTTCTCCTCCGGGTCGCTCACCCCGGCGAGTGCATCGAGGAACCGGTCCGCCGCCTCGACGACCTTCAGCCGTACGCCGGTCGAGGCGACAAAGTCTCGCTCGACCTGCTCGGCCTCGCCCTTGCGCAACAGGCCGTGGTCGACAAAGACGCAGGTGAGCTGGTCGCCGATCGCGCGTTGCACGAGCGCCGCAGCGACCGCAGAGTCGACGCCGCCGGACAGCCCGCAGATCGCGCGCTTGCCGCCGACCTGAAGGCGTACGCGATCGACCTGCTCGTCGACGATGTTGACCATGGTCCACGTAGGCCGGCAGCCGGCGATCTCGTAGAGGAAACGCTCGAGCACCGTCTGGCCGTGCGCGGTGTGGAGCACCTCGGGGTGGAACTGCACACCGGCCAGCCGGCGAGAGACGTCTTCGAACGCCGCGACCGGCGCTCCGTCCGTCGCGGCGGTCGTGAGGAAGCCTGCGGGTGCCCCGAAGACGGCATCGCCGTGGGACATCCAGACCTGCTGCGAAGCAGGCAGTCCGGCGAGCAGTGTGCCGCCGTCACCAGTGACGGACAGCTGCGTCGCGCCGAACTCGCTCAGGCCGGTGCGGCGTACCTCACCGCCCAAAGCCAGCGCCATCGCCTGGAAGCCGTAGCAGATGCCGAACGTCGGGACGCCCGCTTCGAACAGCGCAGCACCGACCAGTGGGGCGCCGTCGGCGTAGACCGACGACGGGCCGCCGGACAGGATGATCGCCTTCGGGCGCTTCGCGAGCATCTGCTCGACCGGCATCGACGACGGCACGATCTCGCTGTAGACGCGGGCCTCGCGGACCCGGCGAGCGATCAGCTGGGCGTACTGCGCCCCGAAGTCCACGACCAGGACGGTGTCGAATCCGTCCGCCGATGCCACCATCGCCTCTAGGGTAACGGCCGTGGAAGCTACCCGCGGACCCATCTTCGTGGTCGGTTCCAACGGGTCGGGTACCACGCTGCTTCGTCTCATGCTCGACAGCCACGAGCACATCGCGATCCCAGAGGAGACCGGCTTCCTGCGCCTTGCGGCAACGCACGCCTGGGTGCCCTATTGGAGGCTCGGCAAGGACTGGTACCGCGGCCTCGGGCTGACTGAGGACCAGATGTACGCCGAGGTCGCCCGGTTCTACGGCGGGTTGTTCTCGGCCTACGCCGCGGGTCGCGGCAAGCGGCGGTGGGGCGACAAGACGCCCTTCCACGTCTGGCACATCGACCTGGCGATGCGGCTGTTCCCGGATGCGACCGTCGTCGGGATAGTGCGCCACCCGGCAGCCGTCGTGAGCTCGCTGCGCCGCCGCTTCCGCCGCCCGGTCCAGCGCGGCACCACCCACTGGATGCGCACCAACCGCCAGCTGCTGCATGCCGGTTCCGCGCTCGGCGATCGTTTCGTGCTGCTGCGCTACGAGGATCTGGTGACGGACCCCGAGCGGGTGATGCGCACGCTGCTCGAGCGACTCGGCGAGCCGTGGTCGGACGCGGTGCTCTCCCACCACGAGCTCCAGCCCGCGGCCACCTCGACCGGGTTCACTCGCACCGACCGGGCGGTGGACACGGCGTCGCTGCAAGAGTGGGAATCCGACCTGTCTTCCGACGAGCTGAAGCGGATCAGCGCCCGAACCGGTCGCCTGTCCGACTTTCTCGGCTACCTCCCGGACACCGCGGTCCCGGGCCAGCCGCTGCCGATCCTCTCGGGCCACGATCTCGCGAAGCGCAAGGCGGCCGCGAAGGAGATCGACTGGTCGGCACCAAAGCCGCTGGCGGAGGACCGGGAGCTGCGCCCGCCCGCCCCTCGCAAGGGCCGGCAGGCACCTGATCTCGCCGGGCTACCGGTCCGTGACGTGATCGCGCACCGGCTGCGCCGCCGCTAGCGGGAGACGAGCGGCAGCCGCAAGGCACCTGGTGCGGTCACCGGCACCGCGGGGTTGCGTGGCTCGACCGGTGCGACCGCGACATAAGCGGCGGCGCCTCCGGTCGGCCGCGGATCCGGCTCGCCCTTGTTGGGCCAGAACGCCATCGCGCGCTCGGCCTGCGCGGTGATCGTGAGCGACGGGTTGACGCCGAGGTTCGCGGTCACGGCGGCGCCGTCGGTGACATGCAATCCGTCGTAGCCGTGCAGCCGCTGCCACGGGTCGACGACTCCGTCATCGGCGGTGAGCCCGATCGCCGCTCCTCCGATGATGTGCGCGGTCATCGGTACGTTGGCCAGCTCGCCCACCGAGCCGCCGGGTACGCCGTCGATGCGCTCGGCGAGGCGGCGTGCCACCTCGTTGCCCGCCGGAATCCAGGTGGGATTCGGCTCGCCGTGACCTTGCCGCGAGACCAGCTTGTCGCGAAACCGGCCCTTCACCCGCGAGATGGTGAGCGAGTTGTCGAGCGACTGCATGACGAGCACGATGATCGTCTGCTCCGCCCAGCCCTTGAGCCAGAACAGCTTCTTGAGGTCGCGCGGGTGGCGTCGTGCCTCGCGCAGCGCCTCCCGCCAGCGCGGGCCCTTGTCGCCGTCGGTGAGGATCGACTGCAGCATGCCCATCGAGTTCGACCCCTTGCCGTAACGGACCGGCTCGACATGCGTCTTCGCGTCGGGATGGAACGACGAGGTGATCGCGACTCCCGAGGAGTAGTCGGCGGTCACGTCGCGAGCCCTGGCCCCGAGAATCGCCTCGGAGTTCGTACGGGTGAGCTCGCCGAGCCGCGCAGACAGCCGCGGCAGGATTCCCTCGTCCCGCATGCGGTGGAGCAGCTTCTGCGTGCCGAGCGTGCCCGCCGCGAACACGACCTGATCGGCCGTGAACGTCTGTCGCTGACGGCGGCGCACCGTGTGCCGCGTCTCGACGGCGTACCCGCCGTCCGGCAGCGGACGCACCACAACGACCGAGGTCTCCGGATGGATCCGCGCACCGAGCCCTTCGGCGAGGTGCAGGTAGTTGAGGTCCAGCCGGTTCTTCGCGTTGAAGCGGCAGCCGATCATGCAGTTGCCGCACTCGATGCAGCCGGTACGCCGCGGCCCTGCGCCACCGAAGTACGGGTCATCGACGGTCTCGCCCGGCTTGCCGAAGAAGACGCCCACCGGCGTGTGGTGGTAGGTGTCGCCGACACCCATCTCCTCCGCGACCGCACGCATCTCGACATCGGCCTTGGTCTCCGTTGGGTTCTCGACCACGCCGAGCATCCGCGACGCCTGGTCGTAGTAGGGCGCCAGCTCGGTCTTCCAGTCGGCGATGTGCGCCCACTGCGGGTCGGCGTAGAAGTCGTCGAGCGGGCTGTAAAGCGTGTTGGCGTAGACCAGCGAGCCGCCGCCGACTCCAGCGCCGGACAGGCACACCACGTCGGTCAGCGGCGTGATCTTCTGGATCCCCATCCAGCCCAGCGACGGCGCCCACAGGAAGTCGTTGAGGGCCCAGCTGGTCTCCGGAAGCGTGTCGTTGGTGAACCGGCGACCAGCTTCCATCACCCCGACCCGATAGCCCTTCTCCGACGCCCGCAGCGCGGCCACACTCCCGCCGAAGCCGCTCCCGACGACGACGACGTCATAGTCGCGATCTGCCATGCATGAAGGCTAGGCCCGGATGAGACCGAGCGATTCAGGTGTTATTGAAAGCATGCGCATCGACATCTGGTCCGACGTGATCTGTCCGTGGTGCTACCTGGGCCGGCAATATCTTCACCGTGCCCTCGAGTCGTACGACGGCGAGGTGGAGGTGGTGCATCACGCCTTCGAGCTCGACCCCAGCAGCCCTCGGGACGAGACGCCGCTCACGGTGAAGCGCCTCGCGACCAAGTACGGCATGTCGCCGGCGCAGGCCCTTGCGGCGCAGACGCAGATGACCGCTCGCGCCGCAGAGGCGGGACTCACGTTCAACCTCGACGGCCAACGGTCGGGCAACACCCGCGACGCACACCGGCTCGTGCAGCTCGCCAGGCAGCGCGGCGTGCAGGATGCGATGCTCGACCGGCTCTACCGGGCGTACTTCACCGACGGGCGGTCGATCTTCGAGACCGACTCGCTGGCCGCCCTCGCCGACGAGGTCGAGGGCATGGACGCCGACGAGGTCGCGGCGACACTGCGCACCGGTGCGTTCGACGAGCAGGTCCTCGCCGACGAGGAGCAGGCCTACACGCTCGGCGTGACGGGGGTGCCGTTCTTTGTCATCGACCGGCGCTTCGGGATGTCGGGCGCTCAGCCGCCGGAAGTCCTGGTCCGCGCGCTGGAGCACGCCGCGGCCGAGCCCGCTACGACTTGACGACCAGCTCGACCCGCTGGAACTCCTTGAGATCGCTGTAGCCCGCCTTCGCGATCGAGCGACGCAGCCCGCCGAAGAGGTTGAGATCCCCGTCAGGCGACGACGACGCACCGCTGATCACCTCTGCCAAAGGAGCCCGCGGCCAGTCCGGCGAGGCATCCGCGAAGCGGCCGCGGGGCAGCTTCGGGTGAGACGCGGCGGCGTGCCACCAGGCGCCCTTGCCGGGTACCTCTGCCGCAACCGACAACGGCTCGCCGAGCATCACGGCGTCCGCGCCGCAGGCGAGCGACTTCGCGATGTCGCCGCTGTTCTCGATGCCACCGGCGGCGACGACGTGGACATAGCGGCCACCGGTCTCGTCGAGATAGTCGCGCCGTGCCGCGGCTGCGTCGACGATTGCGGTCGCCATGGGGACCTCGATGCCGAGCACCGTGCCGGTAGTAGACCATTCATCAGCGGCGGTCCCGACGATCACGCCAGCTGCTCCGGTCCGCATCAGGTGCAGCGCAGTCTGGTAGTTGGTGCACCCGCCGACGATCACCGGCACGTCGAGGTCGGCGATGAACGTCTTGAGGTTCAGCGGCGGCTCGGTCGCCGAGGCTGCGACATGTTCCGCCGAGACGATCGTCCCTTGGATCACGAGCAGGTCGACGCCCGCAGCCAGGATCGTCGGCGCGTAGCGGAGCGTGTGCTGCGGGGAGACCCGCACCGCCGTCGTCGCGCCGGTGTCGCGCAGCTCCTTGATCCGCAAGGTGATCAAGTCGTCGCGGACGGGCTCGGAGTAGATCCGCTGCAGGACGGGCGTCGCCTCGTCCGGGTCGAGCGCCGCCAGCTCGGCGAGCACTGCGGTCGGATCGTCGTACCTCGTCCAGAGCCCTTCGGCGTCGAGCACGCCGAGTCCCCCGCAGCGACTGACCTCCGCGACGGTGGCCGGCGACATGATGGCGTCTGAAGGAACCGTCACGAGCGGCAGGTCGAAGCGATAGGCGTCGATCTGCCAGGTGAGTGAGACGACGTCGACGTCACGGGTACGCCGGGACGGCACGATCGCGATGTCAGCCAGGGAGTAGCCGCGGCGGGCGGCACGGCCGAGGCCGATCTCCACGTTGTCGCGCATCATCGAGCGGTGTAGTTCGGGGCCTCGGTGGTCATCGAGACGTCGTGCGGATGGCTCTCCTTGAGACCCGCAGCGGTGATGCGAACGAGTTGCGCCAGCTTTAGTTGCTCGATCGTCTGCGCACCGCAATAGCCCATTGCAGCCCGGAGCCCGCCCAACAGTTGATGAGCCACTGCGCCGAGCGGGCCGCGATAGGGCACCTGTCCCTCGACGCCCTCCGGCACGAGCTTGTCGTCGGAGAGGACGTCGTCCTGGAAGTAGCGGTCCTTGGAGTAGGAGCGGCCCTGGCCGCGTGACTGCATCGCGCCGAGCGAGCCCATCCCCCGGTAGGACTTGAACTGCTTGCCGTTGACGAAGAGCAGCTCTCCGGGCGACTCCTCGCAGCCGGCGAGCAACGAGCCGAGCATCACGCTGTCGGCGCCGGCCGCGATCGCCTTGGCGATGTCGCCGGAGTACTGCATGCCGCCGTCGGCAATGACCGGCACGCCGGCGGGACCCGCGACCTGCGCGACCTCGTAAATCGCAGAGATCTGCGGAACACCCACACCGGCAACAACCCGAGTCGTGCATATGCTGCCCGGACCCACGCCCACCTTGACTGCGTCAGCGCCCACCTCGATCAGCGCGGCAGCAGCAGCACCGGTCGCGATGTTGCCGCCGATCACGTCGATCGACACGGCCTTCTTGACCCGTGCCACCATCTCGAGCACCGATCGCGAATGGCCGTGCGCGGTGTCGACGACCAGCACATCGACCCCGGCTTCGACGAGGGTCATCGCCCGCTTGTAGGCGTCCTCACCCACACCGACTGCAGCGCCGACAACCAACCGACCCGCGGGGTCCTTGGTCGCGTGCGGGTACTCCTCGCTCTTGGCGAAGTCCTTGACCGTGATCAGCCCGCGCAGCCGGCCTCCGTCGTCGACGATCGGCAGCTTCTCGATCTTGTGGCGCTGCAGCAGAGCCAGCGCATCGTCATGCGAGACACCGACCGGAGCGGTCACGAGCGGCATCTCGGTCATGACGTCACGGACCGCGCGCGACGCGTCGCGCTCGAAGCGGATGTCGCGGTTGGTCACGATGCCGAGCAGGACGCCGTCGCTGTCCGTCACCGGGACACCGGAGATCCGGTAACGGCCCATCAGCTCGTCCGCGTCGGCAATCGTGTTGTCCGGGTTGCAGGTCACCGGCGAGGTGATCATGCCCGCCTCGGAGCGCTTCACGATGTCGACCTGGACCGCCTGGTCCTCGATCGACAGGTTGCGGTGCAGGATGCCGAGCCCACCCTGGCGCGCCATCGCGATCGCCATCCGGCCCTCGGTCACCGTGTCCATCGCGCTCGACACGAGAGGGGTGCGCACCGCGATGTTCCGTGAAAGGCGGGTGGACACGTCGACCTCGCTCGGCACCACATCAGAGGCGGCGGGGAGCAGCAGGACGTCGTCGAACGTCAGGCCGAGCGGGGCGAACTTGTCCGGGAACGACGCCTCCATGCGATGAGTCTAGGACGCCACGCCGACAGACCGGGATAGCGTTGACGAGTGAGAGATGACAGCCCGGTGGACCCGTTCGCGGGTGACCCGAGCGACCCCGCGGCGGCGCTGTCCGACGAGGACTTCGACGACGAGCCGCTGACCGACGACGAGCGGCGCGACCTCGTCGAGGATCTGGAGGACCTGGAGGTCTTCCAGGCACTGCTCGAGCCACGCGGCGTGCGCGGGCTCGTCGTCGACTGCGAGGACTGCCACGAGGCGCACTACTTCTCCTGGGATCTGATCCGCGGCAACCTGCGGACCCTGCTCGACGCCGGCTCGCCGCATGTCCACGAGCCGGCGTACGACCCCGACCCGTCCGAGTACGTCAGCTGGGACTACGCGAGGGGGTTCGCCGACGGCGTGCTCACCGCCGACGAGGACGAGCCAGAAAGCTAGCTGGCTCCGGCAGCTAGGAAACCAGGCCGTAGCGGAAGCCGGCCGCGACCGCCTCTGCGCGGTCACCCACTTCCAGCTTGCGGAACAGCCGGCGCGCGTGCGTCTTGATGGTGTCCTCACTCAGGAACAGGTCACGGCCGATCTGAGCGTTGCTCTTGCCGGCGGACATCCCGGTCAGCACCTGGAGCTCGCGCTGCGTGAGCTCGGGTACGTCGGGGTCGTTGCGACGGGAGTGGCCGTTGATCGGCTCGGAGCCCAGCGATGACATGGTCAGCGCGTTGGCGACCGTTGCGGCCACCTCTTCCCGTGCGACGTCCTTGTGAAGGAAGCCGCGGGCTCCGCCCGCGATGGCGGTCGCGACGGCGTCGCGGTCGGTCGCGACCGTGAGCATCACGACGTTGGCGCCGGGAAACTCGCGAGTCAGCCGACGCGTCGCCTCGACGCCCCCGATGCCGGGCATCTGCACGTCCATGAGGACCAGGTCGTGGCGCTCCATGGGCCAGCGCGCGAGAACCTCCTCGCCGCTTGCCGCCGTATCCACCCGGCCGACGCCGGGAACGGAGGCAACGCAGCGCGCGAGACCGTCGCGCACGGCGCGCTGGTCGTCGCAGATCAACACGCTGGTCACGAGTCCTACATCGGCACGTTTGCGCTCGGACTTCACTTGTGACCGAGCACCGAACCGGGCTGGAAAGTTGGGCTGCGAAGCAGCCTCGACTGATGGGTGCGGCGGAGGACGGGCCTAGCCCTCGAGGAGTGCGCTCACGTTGGGCCGGGCAAGCCACTCATCCCGCAAGTCGGCGGAAAGGTCTCCCGCGATCGTCAGCACCGCGTTGCGGGCCGCCGCGAGCGAGCGGGCACCCTCGTCGCCGGTGCTGCCGAGCAGCGCGCCGAGCAGCGCGCGTGACTGCCACACGAGCGGGAGCGTCCCCAGGCCCTCCGCAAGCGTCGCCGACCGGCGCAGCGTGGCCGCGGCATCCCCGGCGCCGGACTGCAGCTCGGCCACCCCCTGGAAAAGCAGACCTTTCGCGACGTGGCGCGGTGCGCGCGCCTTCTCCGCACCCTCCACCGCAACCACCGCGGCGGCTCGGGCATCAGCGGGACGCTCGGAGAGCATCGCGATCTCGGCGCGGACCCACTCCAGGCGCACCCTCTGCCGCCACCAGTCACCGCCGTGACCTTCGATGACGGCGTTGGCCTGGGTGAAGCGCATGTTGGCGTCGTCGAGGCGTCCCCCGCCTACGCAGTCCGCAGCGAGGCCGAGTAGGCAGTCGAACGCCGCTTCGCCCGGTCCTTCGGTGAGCGCAAGCCCCCGTGCGTCGAGCTCGGTGGCGGCATCGGCCCGGCCGAGCCCACGGTGGACGCTCGCGGCGGTGCCTGCCGCCAGGGATGAGAACAGCTTCAGCTCCGGCGTGGTCGTGCTCGCATCGCGAGCCTCGCCCGCTTCGAGCAACGGCACGAGCACCCGCAGCGAAGCGCCGTACCTGCCCTCGGCCGACAGGGCGACGCCGAGCAACCAGGCCGCCGCCGCGACCTCTGCGTGCAGCCCGTCACGTTGCGCGACGCCGACCGCCTGCTCGAGGTCGCCGACCGCCTTGCCGGGTGCGCCGTGGAACACCGCCCGCTCGCTCATCGCGAGCAGAGATGCGAGATCAGGCGCTGCGCTCAGTGGTGGTGCCCGCCCGCACCGTGCGAGTGACCGTGGCCGTTCGCCTCGGGCTCGGACTGCTCGGGCTTGTCGACCACCAGGGTCTCGGTGGTCAGCAGCATGCCGGCGATGCTCGCGGCATTGCGTACGGCGGACCGCGTGACCTTGACCGGGTCGATGACGCCCGCCGCGATCAGGTCGACGTAGTCGCCGGTGGCAGCGTTGAGACCGTTGCCGGCCTTGAGGTCGCTGACCTTCTGGACCGCGACGTAGCCCTCGTGACCGGCGTTCTGCGCGATCCAGCGCAGCGGCTCGACGAGCGCCTTGCGGACAATCGCGACGCCGGTGGCCTCGTCGCCTTCCAGACCGAGGTCGTCCTTGAGCGCCGGAATCACCCGAACGAGAGCGGTGCCGCCGCCGGCGACGATGCCCTCCTCGATCGCGGCGCGGGTCGCGGAGATGGCGTCCTCGAGCCGGTGCTTCTTCTCCTTGAGCTCGACCTCGGTGTGAGCACCTACTCGGATCACGCCGACGCCGCCGGAGAGCTTGGCCAGCCGCTCCTGGAGCTTCTCGCGGTCCCAGTCGGAGTCGGTGTCGTCGATCTCGCGGCGGATCTGACGGATCCGGTCCTGGATGTCCGCCTTCTTGCCGGCGCCGTCAACGATGGTCGTCGCGTCCTTGCTGATCGTGATGCGCCGGGCCTTGCCGAGCACCTCGAGACCGACCTGGTCGAGCTTGAGTCCGACCTCCTCGGTGACGACCTGACCGCCGGTGAGGACCGCTATGTCGGCCAGCATCGCCTTGCGGCGGTCACCGAAGCCAGGGGCCTTGACCGCGACGACGGTGAAGGTGCCGCGGATCTTGTTGACCACGAGCGTCGACAGCGCCTCGCCCTCGACGTCCTCGGCGATGATGAGCAACGGCTTCGTGGCCTGGACCACCTTCTCGAGCAGCGGCAGGATCTCGCTGACCGCGCTGATCTTGCCCTGGACGATCAGCACGTAGGCGTCATCGATGACCGCCTCCATGCGCTCCGGGTCGGTCACCATGTACGGCGAGATGTAGCCCTTGTCGAACTGCATGCCCTCGGTGAACTCGAGCTCGAGGCCCATCGTCTGGGCCTCTTCCACGGTGATGACGCCGTCCTTGCCCACCTTGGCGAACGCCTCGGCGATCAACCCGCCGATCACGGTGTCCTGGGCAGAGATCGACGCGACATGCGCGACCTCCGCCTGGTCGCCGACCTCGCGGGCGAGAGACAGCAGCTTGGTGTTGACCGCCTCGACGGCGGCGTCGATGCCTCGCTTGAGCGCGAGCGGCTGAGCGCCGGCCGCGACGTTGCGAAGACCCTCGCGCACCATCGCCTGGGCGAGCACCGTGGCGGTCGTCGTGCCGTCACCGGCGACGTCGTTGGTCTTGGTCGCGACCTCTTTCGCCAGCTGCGCACCGAGGTTCTCGTAGGGGTCCTCGAGCTCGACCTCCTTGGCGATGGTCACGCCGTCATTCGTGATCGTGGGGGCGCCCCACTTCTTGTCGATGACGACGTTGCGGCCCTTGGGGCCGAGCGTGACCTTTACGACGTCGGCGAGGGCGTCAACACCCCGCTGCAGCGCGTCACGGGCATCACTGTGGAAGGCAAGAATCTTGGGCATATTGGCACTCTAGCCCGGTGAGTGCTAAACGCAAAGACGGTCCCCGGGGAGACCCCGGGGACCGTCTCATGCGGTGCTTGAAAGGCTGGTTACTTCTTGTTCACGATCGCGAGAACGTCGCGCGCGGAGAGGATGAGGTACTCGTCCGCGCCGAACTTGACCTCGGTGCCGCCGTACTTGGAGAAGATCACGACGTCGCCCTCGCTGATGTCGAGCGGCACGCGCACTCCGTCCTCGAAGCGGCCGGGGCCGACTGCGATGACGGTGCCCTCCTGGGGCTTCTCCTTGGCGGTGTCCGGGATCACGATGCCCGACGCCGTGGTCTGCTCGCTTTCGAGCACCGAGATGACGATGCGGTCCTCGAGCGGCTTGATCTTGGGCTTGCTGGCGGTCGCCACGACCGGACCTCCTGCTGAAGAAGTGGGACAGTTTCCACCCGGGTGCGTTGGCACTCTTAGGTGTCGAGTGCCAACGTACGTCAGCCGTCGATCCTGAGTCAACGCGAGCCGCTCAGCCAGCCGCGAGGACAGCCTCCGGAACCGAGGCGAGCGAGCGAAGAATCGCCTCGGCGAGCTCGCGGGCCGCCTGCGGATGCAGCTCGAGCGCCACCCGGGCCGCGGGTCCCTTCGCCGGGGTGCGCAGGTCGATGTTCACCGTGTGGCCGGCCATCGCATGGACCGGATGGTCGACGTAGACGCTGGCGTCGGTGAACCGCAGCCATTCTGAGGGACCCCTGCCGCTGCCGGTCATCTCCAGCAGCTCGGTCTGGTAGGTGCACATCTCAGGTCGCCAGGTGGGTGCCGAGGAACGCCCAGATCGCGGCCCAGCCCTCGATCGCGACCTCGGGCCGGAACGATGCACGGTCGACCATGAAGAAGGCGTGCCCGGCGCCGTCGTAGCGATGGAACTCATAGGGCTTGCCGGCGTCCTTCAGCAGCTGCTCGAGCTCGTCGACCTGCGCCGGAGTGGGGTACACGTCGTCGTTGCCGAACAGCCCGAGCACCGGTCCCGACATGGTCGCCGCGAGATGGGCCAGGTTGGCGCGCGGCGGCATTCCCTCGGGCGTCTCCCCGACGATGAACGCGCCGTAGCAGACGATTGCGGCGTCGAACGGGAGCGAGCCGTTGGCAAGCCAGGAGTGCCGGCCACCCGAGCAGTAGCCGATGATCGCGACCTTGCCATTGCTGTTGGGCAACGCCTTGAGATACGTCAGGGCGCCTTCCGCATCGCCGACGAAGCGTTCGTCGGGCACTCCGCCCTGTGCGCGCGCCGTCGCGGCGGCGTCGGAAGGATCCGCGCCTGGCGCCTCGCGCCAGTAGAGGTTCGGGCACACCGCGTTGTAGCCGTGGGCTGCGAAGTTCCGCGTGATCTCCTTCGTGCCCTCGTCATAGCCCGGCATGTGGTGGATGACGACGACGCCGCCGCGCGGCGACGGGTCCTGCGGAAGTGCGGCGTACGCCTCGATGGCATCGCCGCCGTGACCGGTGATCGACACGGTCTCGGAGAGGAATGCGTCAGTGGACATAGTGGTCACCGTATTGGTTGCAGAGCGAAACGACTATCCCGGGGTCGAGGATGTCCGGTGCGGCCCGGCGGGCAGCTTCACGCCGTTGTTGTGAATGCCGATCGTGAAGACGAGCGTCAGCACGAAGGCGACGAGGAGCAGGAAGAACACCGCGACACCGATGAGCACCTTGCGCCCGTTTGCGTTCGAGGGATTCGGATCTCGTCGCAGGTGCGGTACCGGCTCATCCGGTCGCGCACTCACGTCAAAGCCATCGCGGAGTCGGCCGGGAGCTCCAGCGTCGACGGTTCGACCTCGCGCTCGACCAGCAACGCACCCAGCGCGGCGACCATCGCGCCGTTGTCGGTGCAGAGGTTGCGCGGTGGCACGCGCACTCGTAGCCCCGCCGCGGTGCCGCGGTCCTCGGCAAGCGCCCGAAGCCGCGAGTTCGCCGCCACGCCACCGCCGACGACCAACGTGTCGACGCCGTGCTCGAGACAGGCCGCGACCGCCCTCGCGGTGAGAACGTCAGCTACCGCCTCCTGGAACGACGCCGCGACGTCCGCGATGGGCACCGGCTCGCCGGCCCGCTCCTTCGCCTCGACCCAGCGGGCCACTGCGGTCTTCAGCCCGGAGAAGGTGAAGGAGTACGGCGCATCGCGGACGACCCCCCGCGGGAAGTCGATCCCTGCGGCGTCACCCTCGACCGCCACGCGGTCGATGTGCGGACCTCCAGGGAACGGCAGCCCGAGGACTCGGGCGACCTTGTCGAACGCCTCCCCCGCAGCGTCGTCGACGGTCGTACCCAGTGAGGTCAGGTCGCCGACCAGATCGCGCACGAGCAGCAATGAGGAGTGGCCACCGGACACGAGCAGCGCGACGCACGGCTGCGGCAGGTCGCCGTTGGCCAAGCGGTCGACCGCGACGTGCGCGGCCAGATGGTTGACGCCGAACAGCGGCTTTCCGGCCGCCAGCGCGTAGGCCTTGGCTGCCGCCACTCCGACGAGCAATGCGCCGGCGAGCCCGGGGCCTGCCGTCACCGCGATCGCATCGATCTGGGACAGCCGCAGTCCCGCCTGCTCGAGGGCACGGTTGACCGTCGGCACCATCGCCTCGAGATGCGCGCGACTCGCCACCTCGGGCACCACGCCACCGAACCGGGCGTGCTCGTCGACACTCGACGCGAGCGCATCAGCGAGCAGCTCGCTGCCGCGCACGATGCCCACCCCCGTCTCGTCGCACGAGGTCTCGATTCCGAGCACGATCGGCGGTTTCACGCCGCCGTCCTTCGCATCACGACGGCGTCGGTTCCGCTGGGCTGGTAGTAGCCGTGGCGAAGCCCGATAGGGGTGAAGCCGTTGCGCTCGTACAACCGGATGGCACCCGCGTTGTCGGCGCGCACCTCGAGATCGACGTGCGGGCAACCGCGCCGTGCCGCCTCCGCGAGCAGTTCACCGAGCAGCGCCTCGCCGATGCCGCGCCGGCGCATGTGCGGTGCCACCGCCATCGTCTGGATGTACGCCTCGTGAGGCGCGTAGGCGCAAAGCCCGCCGTACGCACACAACGCACCAGCGTCGTCCTCCTCGACCAGGTAGCGACGGGTTTCGCGCTCCGCCAGCTCCGACCAGAACATCCCCTCGCTCCAGGCCTCGTCGCCGAACAGCTCATTCTCGATCGCCATCACCGCGGGCAGGTCCCACCACCTCAACTCCCTCATCTTTTCGGGGTGTTCATCTCGGCGTGACAGCCTTGGGGCGGCCGGGCGGTTGCGCATCGGGGCGGCGCAGATACAGCGGGGTCAGCAATCCGGGCTCGCCGGTGAGGTCGGCCGCCCACACCAGGTCCGCGGCGCGAGGGGCCGGGTCTCCGTCGGAGATCGCAAAGCCGCGGAAGGCATCCGGGTAGAGCAGTGCACCCGCGCCGACGACCTCGGTGGTGCGCGCCGTCAACATCGCCGCCACCTGGTCGGGCGGGCCGAGCTCCGGCCCTGCGGTCCGCGCGCCCGTCGCGTCGTACAACGCCCAGTAGACCTGCTTGCGGCGCGCGTCGGTGACAACCGCGAACGGACCGTCATCGACGAATCGCCGGGCGATCCCGTCGAGCGAGCAGACTCCGTAGGCCGGAATCCCCAGCGCGTCGCTCATCGCACGAGCTGTCACGATGCCGACCCGCAGCCCGGTGAACGGTCCGGGTCCGAGCCCCGCCACGACCGCACCGAGATCATTGGGGTGGGCTCGGCTCTCGGCGAGGGCTGCGGCGATCAACGACGCGAGTCGCTCGCCGTGGCGGTTGGCCGCGGTTTCCTGACGCTCGGCGCGGGTGCGGATCTCCCCGTCGACGACCTCACACAGCGCGACGGTGACCGTCGAGCTGGAGGTATCGAGCGCCAGGATCAGCACGTGACGAGGCTACGGTGAGCGACGTGGTCGATGACATCGAAGACCCCCGGCGGACCGAGCCCGCATTCGTGCTGGAAGAGCGCGCGATGCTCGAAGGCTGGCTGGACTTCCACCGCATGACGCTGCTGCTCAAGTGCGAGGGCCTCACCGACGAACAGCGCAAAGCCCGCCCGGTGCCGACGTCTCGGTTGTCGCTGCACGGCCTGGTGCGACATATGGCCGATGTCGAACGCCAGTGGTTTCGGCGAGTGCTTGCTCAGGAGCGCATCGCCTACCACTACGACTACAGCGTCGACGAGGACGCGGAGTTCGCGGTCGGCGACGCAGAGTGGGAAGCCGATCTGGCCCTATGGCAGGCGGCGTGCGAGGCGGCTCGCGCGTCGGCGGCCTCCCGCGGTCTCGATGACGCCGGCGAGCGACGCGGCGACGCGGTCTCGCTGCGGTGGATCTTCAACCACATGATCGAGGAGTACGCCCGCCACAACGGGCATGCCGACCTGATCAGAGAGCTGGTCGATGGCGCAGTCGGGTGGTAGCGCTCAGCTCCCCAGTGCGCTGTTCGCCCAACGCTCACCAACGGCTGTGACCTCGACCTGACGAACCTCGCCTTCTTCGGGGCGCTCGATGCGAACCTCGAGCCGATCGCCTGACAGGCCTTCGACGAGCCCCTCGCCCCACTCGATGAGGGTGACCGAGTCCTCCAGCGATGCGTCGAGATCCAGGTCGTCGACCTCCGCGACCGAGGACAGCCGGTAGGCATCGACGTGCACGAGTGGCAGCCGGCCGCCGACGTGCACCCGTGCGATCACGAATGTCGGCGAGACCACCCCGGTCACCCCAAGTCCCGCCCCGATGCCCTGAGCCATCGTCGTCTTGCCCGCGCCGAGCGGGCCGCTGAGCAACACCACGTCGCCCGCATGCAGATCAGCCGCGAGCCGCGCGCCGAGGTCACGCATCTCCTCGGGAGTGGCGGCGCTGACTAGCACGACAACGCCTCCGCGACGAACCGCAGGTCCGACTCCAGAGCAAGGTGCGGCTCGCCGCGCGGACCGAAGCGCAGTGCCGCCGACGGGTGGTAGGACACGACGAGCCTTCGGCCGCGCCAGTCGTGCGCTCGGCCCCGGACGGCGGCAAGCGTCGTCGATGCGCCGAGGGCCCAGGTCAACGCGGTCCTGCCCAGGGTCATCACGAGCGGCGGGTCGAGCAGCGCGATCTGCCGGTCGAGCCAGCCGGTGCACCGATTCATCTCGGGACGCGTCGGCGTACGGTTCGACGGCGGGCGGCACTTCAGCACGTTGAGCACCGACACTTCCGTGCGGTCCAAGCCGGCGTCCGCCATCAACCGGTCCAGGAGCCGCCCGCCCTTGCCGATGAACGGGCGGCCCACCTCGTCCTCGTTGGCACCCGGTGCCTCGCCGACGACGAGTAGCCGCGCACCGATCACGGTGTCACCGACCACTACGTGGTGCCGCGTCGCCGCAAGCTCCGGACAGGCAATGCACGCCCGGGCGGCGACCGCCAGCGTCGCGAGGTCCTCGCACCGCTGCGCCCGCTCGGCGATATCCGCT
Organism: Mycobacteriales bacterium; assembly: GCA_036268405.1. Taxonomy (GTDB): domain Bacteria; phylum Actinomycetota; class Actinomycetes; order JAFAQI01; family JAFAQI01; genus DASZTV01. Next base: position 5,849 of record DATAUF010000095.1, on the reverse strand, counting down.
CGCGACGGGTCGATTGCGCGTGGGCTCATCCGGCAGTTGCAGGGGCCAGCGATCGGTCGAGCAGCCGGCGTAGCGCGGAGTTGACCTCGCCGTGCCGTTCGAGCTTCGCCATGTGACCCGCTCCGGCGACGACTTGAAGCTCGGCTGACGGCAGCTTCGCCGCCATGAGCTCGCTGTGCGACAGCGGAGTGAGAACGTCACGACTGCCGCAGGAGATCAGGACCGGGAGGTCACGGAGCACGTCGAGCGCCTTGAGCTTGTCGTGGGACAGGAAGGTGTCGAAGAACTGGCTCATCACCTCGATCGGGGTGTCGAGCAGCATCTGCTCCATGAAGGCCACCAACGACGGTGGCGCGCCTGGCCCATAGGAGAGGTAGCGGGTCACGATGAACCCGAAGTCGCTGCCGACCCGGCGGCCGCGTTCGATGACGGTCGCGCGTTTCCGGACGACTTTCGCCGCCCGCGGCACGGCCGGGCTCACCAGGCGGGAAGCCCAGCCCGGTACGCCGACCAGCTCCTTGGCGATCTGTCCGGTCGACGTAGACAGCAGCGCGACGCCGACGATCCGATCGCCGAACAGCTCTGGGCGCTGGTCGGCCAGCGCGAGGATCGTCATGCCGCCCATCGAGTGCCCGACGAGGACCACCGGGCCGGCGGGGGCAACAGCCTGAAGTACAGCGTCGAGATCCATCCCCAGCTGGTCGATCGTGCAGCGCTCGGGATCGGATCGCTGCGAAGCACCATGGCTGCGGTGGTCGTAAAAGACCAGGCGCGCCGCGTCCACGAGGTCGCGCCGCTGGAAGTGGAAGGCGTCCATCGACAACGTGAAACCGTGCGCGAAGACGACGGTCAGCGGTGCGTCCGGCTTACCGTCGATCTCGACATGCAGCGCCACGCCGTCAGCGGTGACGACGTTGAGCCCCTCCGTGTGCAGCTTGCCGAACGGCTCGTCGACGTACGGGTCCGGCTGCGATCGGGCACGACCCACGGCGCGGCGCTCGGCCGCGACTCCCGCGGCGACGGCCGCACCGGCAACGCCGGTTGCGAGCGCAATGAGTCCGGCATTGCGACGACGGGTCATCGGGCTCCCTCATAGGTACGGGGCACGCGCGCTCCTACCCTCGTGACGATCTCGTAGTTGATCGTGCCGATCGCAGCAGCCCAGTCATCGGCGGTCGGCTCACCCGACGTCCCCGGACCGAACAGCAGCGCCTCGTCGCCTGCGTTCACCGGGTCGTCGCCGACATCGATGACGAACTGGTCCATGCAGACCCGCCCGGCGATCCGGTAGCGCCGGGCGCCGACGCTGACCTCGCCGACATTGGTGAGATGACGCGGCACACCGTCGGCATATCCGAGCGGGACAAGGGCAAGCGTGGTTTCGCGGTCCGTGACGTACTGGTGGCCGTAGGAGACGCCGTGGCCGGCGGGCGCACGCTTGGTCAGCGCCACCTGCGTCGTCAAAGACATCGCCGGTCGCAGCCCGAGCTCCAGACCGGACCCGACTTCGGGTCCGGGTGACAGGCCGTAGATCGCGACGCCCGGCCGGACCAGGTCGTAGTGCGTCTGCGGCAGTCGCAGCGTCGCGGCTGAGTTCGCCAGATGCCGCACCGACGGTTCGATGCCCGCCCGGGTCGCCACCTCGAGCGCCTCCTCGAACGCCAGCCGCTGCGCTTCGATCGTCGGATGGAGCGGCTCGTCGGCATAGGCAAGGTGAGACCACACACCGACGACCTCGACGGTCCCGTCGGCTTGTGCCTTCGCGGCGGCCGCTACCAGCTCGGGCCAGTCCGCGGGCTGCGCGCCACCTCGTCCCAGCCCGGAGTCGACCTTGAGGTGAATCCGGGTCGGGTGGCCGGTCGTCGCTGCGGCGGCGGCGGCCTGGTCGAGCGCCCAGGTTGCGTTGACCCCTGCGTCAACGCCGGCAGCCGCGACAGCCGCCCAGTCGTCGTTCGGGCCGAGCAGCCACGCCAGGACCGGTCCGGCGATGCCCGCAGTGCGCAACGCAAGCGCCTCGTCGGCCATCGCAACCCCGAGCCAGCCGGCCCCGGCCTCCAGCGCCGCGACCGCCGCCTCGACCATGCCGTGGCCGTATCCGTCAGCCTTGACGACGGCCATCACGGTCGCGTCGCCGGCGCAGTGCTTGAGCGTGGCAACGTTGCTCCTGATCGCATCGAGGTCGATGCGCGCGGCCGAGACACTCACCCACACAGTCTGTCAGCGGGTCAACCGGATCGCCTCGGAAAGCTCGTCGACGATGTCCATCGCGGTGATCGGGGCCGCCGGCTCGCCACTGGCGATCAGGCCCGCCATCCCGTGAAGGAAGGTGCCCGCCGCCCCCGCGTCGAGCGGCGCCAGTCCGCCCGCGAGTAGCGCGCCGCAGACGCCGGCCAGCACGTCGCCGCTGCCTGCGGTGGCGAGGTACGGCGTCGCGGCGGTGTTGACCCGGGTCTCGCCGCTCAGATCCGCGATGAGCGTCGTCGAGCCCTTGAGCAGCACGGTCACGTCATGCGCACGGGCCGCATCGCGTGCCGCGGTCAGCCGGTTGGCCTCGATCTGCTTCCGCTCACCACCGGTGAGCCGGGCGAGCTCGCCGGCGTGCGGCGTGACCAGGGTCGGCCTGGCGCGCCTCGACAGCAGCTCGGGGTGTTCGGCGAGGACGGTGATCGCGTCGGCGTCGAGCAGCACCGGGACGTCGCTCGACAGCGCCGCTTCGACGAGCCGCTTCGCCTCAGCGCCGGTGCCCAGTCCAGGCCCGACGACCCAAGCCTGCACCCGGCCCGCAGCGCGCATGGCGTCAGCGTCACCGGGGCCGATCTCAGTGACGACGGCCTCGGGCCAGCGCCGGCGTACCGCCTCCGAGGGCCCGCGGGTCGAGACGAACCGGATCATGCCGACGCCTGCCGCCAGCGCGCCGCCGACGCAGAGCTGCGCGGCGCCGGGATACCCGTCGCTGCCCGCCACGATGCCGACCACGCCGCGGCGGTACTTGTCCGACTCGTCGCCGGGTGACGGCAGCAGATCGGCGACATCCGCGGCGTCGAGCGCGATCAGGTCAGCCGCTGGAAGGTCGAGGCCGATGTCGACGCACTCGACGAGACCCGCATAGCCGGCGCCCGGGTCGACCAACAGCCCGGCCTTGAGCGCACCGAAGGTGACCGTCACATCAGCCCGTACCGCCGCGCCCGCGACCACGCCGGTCGATGCGTCGACGCCACTCGGGACGTCAGCCGCGACGACGACCGCGGACGATGCGTCCAGCAGCTCGACGATCCCGGCCATCGGCTCGCGCAGCGCACCCGACGAGCCGATGCCCACCATCCCGTCGAGCACCAGGCTGGCCTGCGCCAGGAGCGTCGCGTCGGCCTCGCCACCGGCCCTCGTGGTGCGGCCGCCCGCGTCCTGCAGTGCCGCCAACGCGGGCGCGAGCGGATGGTCCGTCAGCAGCAGCGCATCAACCCTCGCGCCCCGCGCTGCCAGCCGCGCCCCGGCGTACAGCGCGTCTCCCCCGTTGCCGCCCGAGCCGACGAGCAGGACGACGCGCGATCCATAGACCGGGGCGAGCATCGCGGCGCATCGACGAGCCAGGGCGAAGGCCGCGCGCTGCATCAAGGCCCCGTCGGGGAGCGCGTCGAGCAACGGCTGCTCGGCCGCGCGGACGGTCGCGGCGTCGTACGCCGCTCTCATGCCGACTCCGCGATCACCATCGCGACAGCAATCCCGGCGTCGTGTGACAGCGAGAGATGCCAGCGCGCGATCTTTCGCTCGGTCGCAGCGGCCGCAACACTTCCGGTCACGCGCAGGTGCGGTTGCCCGCTGTCGTCGTGGCGGACCTCGACGTCGTGCCACTCGAGGCCATCGGGAGCGCCCAGCACCTTGGCCACGGCTTCCTTTGCTGCGAACGTCGCAGCCAGTGACTCCGGCTTGGCGTCGCGCTCTATCGCGGTGAACAGCCGATCACCGAGCTGCGGGGTGCGGTCGAGGCTCTCGGCGAACCGTTCGAGAGCCACGATGTCGACACCGATCCCGATGATCACCTCGCGTGCCGTTCGGCTATTCGACGGTGACGCTCTTGGCGAGGTTCCGGGGCTGGTCGATGTCGAGACCGCGCGCCATCGCGAACTCCGCAGCAAGCACCTGCATGGGGACGATCATCAGAAGCGGTGACAGCAGCGACTTGATGTCCGGGATCCGGATCAGCTCGTCGGCATGCGGCGTGAGGCTCTCGTCCCCCTCGGTGGCGATCACGATCGTGCGGGCGCCGCGAGCCCGGATCTCCTGGACGTTGGTGACGAGCTTCGGGGTCAGCGCATGCCGTGGCGCAAGGACGACGACCGGTGTCCCCTTCTCGATCAGCGCGATCGGCCCGTGCTTGATCTCGCCGGCCGGAAAGCCCTCCGCCGAGACGTAGGCGAGCTCCTTGAGCTTCAGCGCGCCTTCGAGCGCCATCGGGTAACCGACGTGGCGGCCGAGGAACAACACTCGCTCGTGACCGGCGATCTCGCGAGCGAGCTTGCGGACCGGGTCCATCTTCGTCAAGACGTCGGCAACCAGGTCCGGCGTGTGCGAGAGATCGCGGAAGTGCGACTGCACCTCGTCCTCGTCGCGATAGCCGCGCACCTGTGCCAGGTGGAGTCCGACGAGGTACGTCGCGGCGAGCTGGGCCATCACCGCCTTGGTCGACGCGACTGCCACCTCCGGACCGCCACGCGTGTAGAACGTCGCGTCGCTCTCTCGGGCGATCGAGGAGCCAACGGTGTTGCTGACGGCGAGCACCCACGCCCGCTGCCGCCGCGCGTGACGCACCGCCTCGAGGGTGTCGGCGGTCTCGCCGCTCTGGCTGATCGCGACCACCAGGGTGTGCGGATCCAGGACCGGGTCGCGGTAGCGGAACTCGCTCGCCATCTCGACCTGCACCGGAAGCCGAGCCCACCGCTCGATGACGTACTTGCCGACGAGACCCGAGTGGTACGACGAGCCCGCGCCCACGACGATGACCTGGGTCAGGCCCTGGATGTCCTCGTCGCTCATGGCGAGCTCGTCGATGATGAGGCGACCGTCCGCGTCGAGCCGGCCACTGATCGTCTCGCGCACCGCTTCGGGCTGCTCTTCGATCTCCTTCAGCATGAAGTACTCGTAACCGGCCTTCTCGGCGGCCGCGGTGTCCCAGTCGACGTGGAACTCCTCGCCACGCACCGGGTCGCCGTCAAGGTCGGTGACGGCGACGCCCTCGCGACGCAACACCACCACCTGGTCCTGGTCGACGACCCGCGCGGTGCGGGTGTGCGCGATGAACGCCGTGACATCGCTTGCCAGGAAGTTCTCGCCCTCGCCGATGCCAATGACCAGGGGCAGGTTGCGGCGCGCGCCGATCACTACGTCGGGTTCGTCACGGTGGGTGACGACGAGCACGAACGAACCATCGAGCTCGCGGCAGACCGATCGCACCGCCGCGGCGAGATCGCCGTCGTACCGCTCCTCGATCAGGTGCGCAACCGCTTCAGTGTCGGTCTCGCTGGCCAGCGTGTGGCCGCGGTGCTCCAGCCCGTCTCGAAGCTCGGTGAAGTTCTCCAACGTCCCGTTGTGCACGACCGCGATCGCTCCGGAGCAGTCCGTGTGCGGGTGGGCGTTGCGGTCGTTGGGCGCGCCGTGCGTTGCCCAGCGGGTGTGTCCGATCCCGAGCGTCCCGCTGAGATCAGCCGTCGTCTCGTTGAGCGCCGCCCGGAGGTTGGCGAGCTTGCCCGCTCGCCGGACGACCTCGAGCTCGCCGGAGCCGTTGCGGATCGCCACACCCGCGGAGTCGTATCCGCGGTATTCCAGGCGCGTGAGGCCCTCCATCACGACGTCGA
>DATAUF010000094.1:0-28785 GCA_036268405.1 Mycobacteriales bacterium | reverse complement strand
GACCGACGTATGTCCGACCGAGCGGAACCACAGCAGATTCGTCTCGATGCCGACGAACGCATTGAGCGCGTAACGCACGACGATCACGCCGACGACGATGACCGCCAGGGCGACCGCGATGCGTCTCAGCCGGGGAAAGGTGGGGCCGCCTAGGTCTTGCGCGGTCGTCGATGACACCGGCTAACGCTATCAATGCCTTGCTGTTCCGCGGGTTCGGCTCGCGGACCAGACGTTGAGCGACCGCTCAAGGGCGATGCGCGGGGAACTGCACCACCTGCTGGAATGTCGGGCGGTTCTGCCAGTCCGGAGTGGGCTGGCTCACAGCGCCAAGCGGTCGGAAGACGATGTCGTCGTACTCCGGCATGGTCTCGGCGCTGTTGCCGGTGGTCTTGCGGTCGGCGAGCAGCGCGGAGTCGACCGTCCAGCTCCGCACGTTCGAGCTGCCGTTGTCGGTCTTGAGCGACCGGTAAGTCTTGAGCAGCGCCTTGTTGATCGCGGCGCGGCATGACGCCGGACCGTGCGTGCACCAGCGGGACGTGATGACACCGGTGAACCGGTCGGCTGGATGCTGGCCTTGCAGCTGCTGCAGCGTCTTTTGCATGTAGCCCTCCCAGCCGCCGTCGTACGCACTGCCGAGGTGGGCATCACCGCTGTTGGGCGTGTTGACGAACTGCATCGGCAGGATGTTGTAGCCGCTCGTCACGGCGCCGCCGGTGCTGCCCTGTCCGCCGACGCCGCCCGCGCCGAGCAGCTTGTTGTAGACGCTCTCGATCAGCTCGGGCTCGAGCTCATCCATGATCGCGACCGCGGCGTGGGACGTGTACAGCGCCGCTGACGGGTTGGCCCGCCTCCGGTGCGCACCGGCCGCGTTCCACTTCGCGAGAACGCCGAGCATCTTCGCGACGCCCGCCGACTGCGGTTGGCTGCTCTCGTAGGCCAGCAGCTGTGGCAGCACGGTGAGTCCGTCGAGGTCCTGGCTCGCCGCACCCTCCATCGCCTTGACCACATCGGCGCGGGTCAGCTCGTGGTGAGTGGTGGCGATCTGGTGCTTGAGCTGCGCAACCAGCATCTGTGACCGGTACGTCGGGCCGTATCCGTACTGGTCGTCCGCTGCCGAGAACCCAGGTGCCGGCTTGTTGTTCCAGCTGACGAAGAATCCCTGCTTCGGGTCTGTCTCGTGGACGTGGCGGCTCGGAGGCAGGAAGCCGCGCCACTCGGCGTCGCCGGTGCCCCAAGTGGGGAGGTTCGGATTGGCGCCCTTCGCCCTGATCGGGTCACGGCCGCTCACGTAGTAGGCATCGTGCTTGTCGTCGACGTAGAACCAGTTGAACGTGTACTCGACCTTGGCGGCACCGTTCTCCCACGACTTCACGTTGTGGGTGAGCTTCGGGTCACCCCACTGCAGGAAGCCGGTCACCGAGTCGACGTCGTGGTTGTAGGTGCTGCGCTGGTTGACGATCGCGACCGGCTTGCCCTTGACCGTCGTCCAGCCCTGCACAACGCCATGGCGGGTCAGGTAGATCTTGTGGTCGATGGTGACCGGCGCACCGAGTCCACCGGGCTTGGTCAGTGCACTCTCGGTGAAGTCCTCTGCCTTCATCGCGACGCACTTGCCCCGAAAGAGATACGACGTGCCTGTCTTGCTCGGCGACCCGCCGCCCGGCTTGCAGATCTTCTCGACCCGCTGGTCGATGAGGTCGCTGCCCGCTGAAGTCGCGGACCACGCGTAGTCGACGCCGCGCCCGAGCTCGACCAGGCCGGTACCCGGGAACGACGCGCCTTCGGCGTGGTAGTCCGGTGCGCTGATCTCCTCCTCGGTGAGGATCTGCGGCGCGAAGTAGGACACCTGCGGGCCGAAGACCGCGATCGGGTGGTGTGCCTTCGTCTCCTTCGCGTCGACCACGAGGGCGTTGCTCATGTGGTTCGGGGTGTCCTGAAGTGACGCGATGCCGGCAAGCGCGGCGAGGTTCGGTGACGTCAGGTTGCAGTTCGGCGTGGTGTCGGTCGGGCCGCCGATCAGCGAGGTGCTGTCCGGGATCGCGGTGAGCTTCGGGTTGGGGTGTTTGACGATCTCGTAGGGGAAGCTCTTGTCGACGACCGTCGTCTGGGCACCTGGGTCGTTCTGCTCCTTGAACTCCGCAAAGGCCTTCGTACCTGCGGCAGCACCAAGGTGCTGGCGCAAGTAGGTGTAGAGCGCGGAGCTCGCGACCTCGCTGCCGCCGCCCTTGCCGAAGATGCCGCCGATCAGTCCGGCGACGTCGACCACGTCACCCGGCGTCCACGCCTGCGGCAGCCCGACCGCAGCGGCGTAGTCGCCGTCGAGCAGGGTCGGGTTGAGCTGGGCTTTCGCGATCCACGCGTTCACGCCGTCGACGTACGCCTCGAGCATGTCCTTGGCGCGCTGGCCCTCCACGCCGTACTCCTCTGGGAGCGCGTTGACCTGCGCCGTCGCTTGCGCCGCGGTGTAAGGCGCGAGCAGGAGCTCGTCGTGATCCATCTCCTCGTCGGCGCATGACGGTCCGATGAACGAGGCGAGGGTTCCGGCGCCGTAGTGGCGCAGGACATCCATCAGGAACAGGCGGTCCTCAGCCTGCGCGTATCCGGCACCGAACGCCGCAGAGGTGTTGGTCGCGCCGTAGATGTGCGGCACGTCGTTCTGATCACGGATGATCTTGACCTCACCCGCCGGATACGCCGAGCTGCTCGGGTCCTCGGTCCGCAGCACGTCTCCCGGGCGGACCCCGAACGACTCGTCGTCGTAGTACTTGTCCAGCGTGTTGTCGGTCAGTGTCGGGTAGCCGTAGAGCAGGTTCTCGTACTTCGCGAGCTGGTCCTGGCTGTACGGCGGGCGGCCCTTGGTGAGCTCGTACGTCGCGAGCTGCGTTGCCGTCACAGCGCCGTTCTCGCCCGGCGGCAGGATGCTCATCGCCTGGCCGTGCGCGTAGTCGCCGGCGCGGTATGCAGTGCTGGGCAGCTTCACGTGTGCCGCGGAGGAGTGCGTCTGCGCGGCGGCCGGAACGGCCGCAAGGGATGCAGCGACAGCAGTTGTGGCAAGAACAACGAGCGCGCTTCGCCCCGCGGACATTTTCGGCATAGCCGGAGCCTATTGGGCGACGGCCACCCACGTTTCGCAGATCCAGGAAAGCGAGAACTCCCCGTCGGGCATCGCGTCACGGACCTTCGCAAGCATCTGCTCGCGATCCTCCGGCGACGCGAGGATCGCGACACTCATCGATGCGACCAGCGCCGCGACTCGGTCGCGCGTGTAGGGCAACGAGTAGTGAGTGACGATTCGTCTCGGCTCGCTGAACAGCCCCGCAGATTCGAACGGCGGGCCGGCGTCGTCGCCGAGCATGTTGACGCTGCACTCGTCCGGGCCGACCTCTCCGAGGACACCGCACAACGGGTCGTCGGCGTCGAACAGGTTCCACATCGGCGCGAGCACTCCGCCCGGGCGCAGCACCCGGCGGATCTCGGCAACCGCACGCGGGATGTCGAACCAATGCCACGCCTGTCCGACGAACACCGCATCGACGCTGGCATCAGGCAGCGGGATCGCTTCCGCGGCGCCTGCGACCGCTTTGGCGGGAGCGGGGATCAGCGCGCGCATCTCGTCGTCCGGTTCGACGGCGATCACCGAGAGGCCGAGCTCGAGAAGGCCGGCGGTCAGTGGCCCGGTTCCGGCAGCGAGGTCGAGCACTTCACGGGCACCGGTGGGCAGGCACTGCTCGAGGACGTCTCGCGGGTAGCCGGGCCGGCCCTTGCGGTAGTTGTCGGCGCCGGCGCCGAACGACTTGCGCCGCGCCTCCCACACCGCGTCTCCCGGCTGCGTCACGAGAAGACGACCGTTCGCGTGCCGTCGAGCAGGACGCGGTGCTCGAGGTGCCAGCGGACGGCGCGAGCGAGCGCGACGCACTCGAGGTCGCGTCCGACCGCGGCGAGCGCCGTTGGGTCCTGCTGGTGGCTCACCCGCGAGATCTCCTGCTCGATGATCGGACCCTCGTCGAGGTCCGCCGTCACGTAGTGCGCCGTCGCACCGATCAGCTTCACGCCCCGCTCGTAGGCCTGCTCATAGGGCCGCCCGCCCCGGAAGCTCGGCAGGAACGAGTGATGGATGTTGATGATCCGCCCCGGCAGCTGCGCGCAGAAATCCGCGGTCAAGATCTGCATGTAGCGAGCCAACACGACGAGCTCCGCATCGACCGACGACGCGAGCGACAGAACCTGCGACTCCTGCGCGGAGCGGTTGTCCGCAGCGACCGGCAGGTGGTGGAAGGGGACGCCGTACGACGTGGCGAGCGGCTCGAGGTCGTGGTGGTTGGACACCACGGCCGACAGCTGCCCGGGCAGGTAGCCGCTGCGCCAGCGGTAGAGCAGGTCAGCGAGGCAGTGACCTTCCTTGGACACCATCACGACGATGTTCGGCTTGTGGTCTGACTCATCGAGCTGCCACGACATCCGAAAGCTGTCAGCCACGGACGCGAAGTCAGCCCGGAGGGCTGACGAGCCGACCGGAGAGTCGATGTGCACCCGCATGAAGAACGTCGAGGTACGCGGGCTGCCGTACTGCTGCGAGTCCAGGATGTTGCAGTCTCGCTCCGCAAGGAACCCCGAAACCGCATGAACAATCCCAGGCCGGTCCGGACAAGAAAGAGTCAAAACAAGCTCGCCCACGTGACAAGCCTGTCACGTGGGCGAGCTTTCGAACTGGGGTCAGCCGGCCCGACGTACGGCCGCGATATCGAACTGGAGCTTCACCTTTTCGCTGACGACGACGCCACCGGTACCGAGGGGCGCGTTGAAGCTGACACCGAAGTCGTTGCGGTTGATCTCGCTCGCGCCTTCGAAGCCGAGGCGGAAGTTGCCCCACGGGTCGTCGGCGGCACCGGTCACCTCGAGGCTGATCGCAACGGCCTTTGACACGCCCTTGATGGTGAGGTCGCCGTCGAGCTGGTAGGTGTCGTCCCCGGTCTGCTTCGCGCTCGTGCTGACGAACGTGATCGTCGGGTACTTCTCCACGTCGAGGAAGTCCCCGTTGCGCACGTGGTCATCGCGCATCTGGTTGCCGGTGTCGATGCTCGCGGTCTGGATCTCGACCCGTGCGGTGCTCTTCGTCACGTCTTCCTCGTCGATGTGGAGCTCGGCGGTGAAGTCCTTGAACGCGCCGCGGACCGTGGTGACCATGGCGTGCTTCGCGGCGAAGCCGAGGCGGCTGTGCGCGACGTCGACGTCGTAGTCGCCCGTCAGGGTCGGGGTGGTGATGGACTGCGTGCTCATGGCTTCCTCCTGGTTGGTGCTTGATGTTGATCCTTGCGTCTGCAACAAACCCTAGGACAGATTTATTGCATGTGCAAATACCTGCCCGGACGCCGTATCTTGTGGGGATGGCGACACCGGGGATCCGCCCGCTTGACGAGCAGGAGATGGGCGCCTGGCATGCCCTGATCCGCGCTCACAGCCGGGTGATCCGGCGGCTCGAGGTCGAGCTTGACGCTGAGCACGGGCTGAGCCTGCCGGCCTACGAGGTGCTCGCTCACCTCTCGATGGCTCCCGAACAGCGGCTTCGGATGAGTGAGCTCGCCGTACATGCGGTGCTCAGCCCGAGCGGTCTCACCCGGCTGGTCGACAAGCTCGCTCGCGAGGGCTTGGTGTGTCGCGACAAGTGCAGCGCCGATGCCCGGGTGGTGTACGCCGTTCTCACGTCGGAGGGTCGTACCCGGCTGAAAGCGGCGTACCCGACACACCTGCGGGGCGTTCGCGAACATTTCATCGATCTGCTCACGACGCAGCAGCGCGATGCCGTCGCCGATGCGCTCGGCGGAATCGTCGAGCGAACCAACGCGGAGTGCGAAGCCGTCGTAGCAGCGGCATGTGAGTCGGCGGAGCAAGACGCCGAGCTCACCCGTCAAGAATCGTGACGGTCAGCGTCCGTAGCGCGCGCACTGACGACGTCGCCGCCATCCGCCGCTTCATCGACTTCTACTCGCCGAAACGGATCCTGCTCGACAAGCCGACGGTCACGCTCTACGAGGACGTGCAGGAGTTCGTCGTCGCCGAGGCCGACGGTCAGGTCGTCGGGTGCGGGGCGCTGCACGTGCTGTGGTCAGACCTCGCCGAGGTGCGAACCGTCGCCGTCGACCCGGCATGTCAGCGCTCGGGCGTCGGGCATCGGTTGCTCGAGGCGCTGATCGACCGCGCGCGCGGGCTCGGGGTAACGCGGGTCTACTGCCTGACCTTCGAGGTCGACTTCTTCGCGGCGCATGGCTTCTCGATCATCGAGGGTGCCCCGGTTGATCACGACGTCTACGAGGAGCTGCTGCGTTCCTACGACGAAGGCGTCGCCGAGTTCCTGGACCTCGAACGCGTGAAGCCCAACACCCTCGGCAACACGAGGATGCTGCTCACCCTTTAGAGGGTGTTCATCACCCAGAACCCCTCGGCGTACGTGCCTTCGGGCATGCCGGCTGCGATCGCGTTGCCCCCGAGCCATCCCTTCAGCAAGTCGCGAAGGGTCTCCTCGCTGGCGATCTGGCTCTGGTGCTGAAGCAGGGCAGCTACCTTGCGCTCGAACTGCTTGGTGACGTCGACGTAGTGGTTGGCCTTTGCCGCGGCGGTCACCCAGACCTCCGACACCGTCCAGGCCTCGAGGGCGCCGAGCTCGGCACTGAACCAGAACTGGTTGCGCGAGTCCGGATAGACCGCGCACATTGTGGCCTCGCCTGCGGCCAGGTGGTCCGGGTGGCTTGCGTAGATGCGCTCCCAGTTGCGTTCCGGGGACTGGCAGACGACGCGCTGCGGCCGGACCTCGCGAATGACCCGTGAGATGTCGCGACGCAGGTCGAGCGAGACCTCGAGCCGGCCGTCCGGGTAGCCGAGGAAGCGCAGGTCGCTCACGCCGACCTCCGCAGCCGCGCCCCGCTGCTCGAGCTCGCGGATTCCCGCAATCTGCTCGCGCGGCACCGCCGGGTCGAAGCCGCCGGCGTCGCCGCTCGTGATCATGCAGTAGCTGACCTTGATGCCGGCGTCGGTCCAGTTCGCCACCGTGCCCGCAAGCCCGAAGTCGACGTCATCCGGATGCGCCATCACACACAGCACCCGCTCGATCTCGCTGTCGTCCATCACTCCAGCGAGGCTACGGGCCGAGGCGGTAGTCGTGCGGCTGAACTGTCTGGGCCAGTCCGGTCGGTGAGATCCAGGTGATGGAGCGGTCTGGGTTGTAGGTCCACGTCCAGTCGGCGTGCGTCTTGGCGCGGTGCCACCGGCGGTCGAGAGGTGCGTTGTTGTCCGGGTCGGTGCCGCCGCCTTGACCGTGGGGCAGATTGTGGTCGATGTCGCATTCAGCAGCCGGAACGTTGCTGTGCAGTCCCGCCGACGTGACGAAAAGGGCGGCGAGGTGTTCGGTGAGCGCGGGTGGGACGACGTAGGTTTTGCGGCCGTACGACAGCAGATGTCCGTCGTCGGGGTCGATGATCAGCCGACGTAGTGGCGAGCCATCGGCGAGCAGGTGGATCGCGGCCTCCGCCGGGACCATGCCATAGCCGGGGATCTCGGCCGGGTGCTGAGCGAGCCCGAACATCGTCGGCGCGTCCAGGCAGACGTTGATGCCGATAGCGCGGCCGTGTCTCCTTGGCGCATTCGGACCGGTCAGATACGCCTCGGCCCACTCAGTGAGCGCGGTGAGCTTGCGTTCGGCAGTGGTGCCGCCGAGTGTCGCCTTGTTGGCTTTCGCGTACGCGCTGAGTGCGGTGTCGACCAACGCGGTGCTCTCCAGCGGCCCGCGCAGATTGAAGTCACCGGTGCCGTTGTCATTCGCGGCGTGATCGACGAATACCCGCCGGCGCGCGCTCTCGGCGCGTTCGCGCCACGACGGATCCAGCCGCGCGAGCCAGCGGCGCAGCGCCGTCTTGAACAAGGTGAGGTCCTGGCGGTGGGAGAACCGGAGCAGCCGCTCCTCGATCTCCTGCGCGAGCTCGTCCGGCAGGTGCGCAACGCCTTCGAAGAGAGCCTGTGCTTGCCGCTGCGTGATCCGGCCGGTCAACATTGCCTCTGCGGTCGCGCTGAGACGGCCGGCGAGATCGCGGGCAAATGCGATCTGGCGATCGGCGGCGTACAGGCTGCAACGGTTCGCTGCCGCCACGTCGTGTGCGCCCCAGTCCTCGGCGCGATCCTCAGGCTTCGGGCCCGCGACGGCTGCCGTGAGTCGAAGACGTACCGCTTCGGCATGCGAAGTGATCGCCGCCAGCTGCGCGAGGGCGGACGCCCGGGCGGACTCCGAAAGGTATTCGGGGTGCACACCGGCAAGGAGGTTGAGTGCCGCGCCGCAGGGACCCATGCCCTCGGCCATCACGACCGGCCAGTCGTTGCCGCTCGCGTCAGGCGGTTCCGCCAATGCCACCGAGTCGAACATGTGTTCGATAGTATGGCGAGCCTCCGACACTTTCCGACGCGACGGGAAGCTGTGGACGAACAGCGGCGGCGGACCGTCGGTGGATGACCAACGAAGGGGTCCAATGAACGTCGTCGCCGGACGTACCCTCGACGCGCCGATGACTCTTTTCAGTCCCGACCCGCGCGGCCCTTACGACGACGACGCTCCGGAGCCGGACCGCGCGCCGGAGCGGCCGGGACGGCAGCGCTTCGACCCTGACACCTTCCTTGAGGGCCTCAACCCGGAGCAGCGCCGGGCGGTGGTCCACGAGGGCAGCCCGCTGCTGATCGTGGCGGGCGCCGGGTCGGGCAAGACCCGGGTGCTGACGCATCGGATCGCGTGGCTGCTCGGCGAGCGCGGCGTACAGCCGGGCCAGGTTCTCGCCATCACCTTCACCAACAAGGCCGCCGGCGAGATGAAGGATCGCGTCGCCGCCCTCGTCGGTCCGCGGGCACGAGCGATGTGGGTGTCGACGTTCCACTCGGCGTGTGTCCGGATCCTCCGCGCCGAAGGCAAGCTGCTCGGCTTCACGAGCACGTTCTCGATCTACGACGCCGACGATGCACGCCGGCTGATGACGACGGTCTGTCGCGACCTCGACCTGGACCCCAAGCGGTTCCCCGCCCGCGGGATCAGCAACCAGGTCAGCAACCTCAAGAACGAGCTGATCGACTACGAGGACGCCAAGGCGCGGGCCACCAACCACCTCGAGCGCACCACCGCCGAGGCCTACGAGCGATACCAGGACCGGCTGCGTCGCGCCAACGCGATGGACTTCGACGACCTGATCATGACGACCGTCTCGCTGCTCCAGCTGTTCCCCGACGTAGCGGACCACTACCGACGTAGATTCCGCCACGTCCTGGTCGACGAGTACCAGGACACCAACCACGCGCAGTACGTCCTCGTCCGCGAGCTGGCGGGAGGCGGTCCTGGCCAGGAGGCGGCCGAGCTGTGCGTCGTCGGTGACGCGGACCAGTCCGTCTACGCCTTCCGTGGCGCGACGATCCGCAACATCATGCAGTTCGAGGAGGACTACCCCAACGCCACGACCATCCTGCTCGAGCAGAACTACCGCTCCACCCAGACGATCCTCTCTGCCGCCAACGCGGTCATCTCCAAGAACCCCGGACGTACGCCGAAGCGGCTGTGGTCCGACCAGGGTGAAGGCGAGAAGATCGTCGGGTACGTCGCGGACAACGAGCACGACGAAGCGGCTTTCGTCGCCCGCGAGATCGACCGGCTGACCGACGAGCACGGCCTGCGAGCCTGCGATGTCGCGGTCTTCTATCGGACCAACGCTCAGAGCCGTGTCTTCGAAGAGGTCTTCATCCGAGTCGGCCTGCCCTACAAGGTTGTCGGAGGAGTTCGCTTCTACGAGCGGCGAGAGGTGCGTGACGCACTTGCCTACCTGCGCGCGGTGATGAACCCCGACGACACGGTCTCGCTACGCCGGATCATCAACGTCCCGAAGCGGGGCATCGGCGACGTCGCCGAAGCGGCGGTCGAGAACTTTGCCGAGCGCCAACGCATCAGCTTCGCTGACGCGTTGCACCGGATCGAGGAGATCCCTGGCCTGGTGTCGCGGTCGATCAACGCACTGACGGGCTTCGTCGCGTTGTTCGACGAGCTGACCGCCATGTCGGAAGACAGCGCGGGAGACGTTCTCGAGGCGATCCTCGATCGGTCCGGCTATCTCGCGGAGCTGCGCGCCAGCGCCGACCCGCAGGACGAGGGGCGCGTCGAGAACCTCGAGGAGCTCGTCTCGGTCGCCCGCGAGTTCGAGCAGTCCCGGCCGGAGGGCACGCTCGTCGACTTCCTCGAGCAGGTCGCTCTGGTCGCCGATGCCGACCAGGTGCCGTCCGACGACGGTTCTGACGGCGTCGTCACGTTGATGACACTGCACACCGCGAAGGGGCTGGAGTTCCCGGTCGTCTTCATGACCGGGCTCGAGGATGGCGTGTTCCCGCACATGCGGTCGATGGGCGACGCCAAGGAGCTCGAGGAGGAGCGCCGCCTGGCGTACGTCGGGATCACTCGGGCCGAGAAGCGGCTCTACCTGAGCCGGTCCAATGTCCGCTCGGCGTGGGGCTCGCCCGAGTTCTACCCACCGTCGCGCTTCCTCGACGACGTGCCGGGCGAACTGGTCGAGTGGCAGGGCGCGACGCAGGTCCGCCCGTCTCAGCACGTGATCGCCCGGGCCAACCGCGCGGGACGCAGCGCAGGCACAGGGCTGCGGCCGATCCCGTCACTGTCCGCCGGAGATCGGGTGACGCACGACGCCTTCGGGCTCGGCACCGTCGTGGCGGTTCGAGGCGCGGACACCTCGGCGGAGGCCGAGGTGGACTTCGGCGACGAGGTCGGCCGCAAGCGGTTGCTGCTGCGCTACGCGCCGCTCGAGAAGCTGTGAGTACGGCGCTGAACTGAACGCCGTCTCAGGTTCGCTCCGTAGTTCCCCGTTAGCCTGGGGCCAAGTTTTCGACCGAAAGGGTTGTCGTGGGACGCGAGACCAACAGGCAGCGCCGCGAGAAGCAGGCGGCCACTGCTCGGGAGAAGGCCGCCTCAGCGCGCGCCAACCAGGCGCGGGCGGACCAGCGGCGCCGGGCCAAGACGATCCTCAGCTCGGTCGTGGCGGTGGCGGTGGTCATCGCGATCATCGTGGTTGTCGCGGTCACGCGGCCGGTCAACAACAATCCCGCAGGAGACCGCACGTCAGCGAGGCCGACGGTCGTCACCGGCGTGACCGACGTCTCCTCATCGACGACCGATCAGGTTGCGCAGGGCAACGCTTCCTTGTCCGCCGTGAAGGCGATCAGCGACCCGGCTCTCACGGACAACGGCAAACCGGAGCTGCTGTTCGTCGGTGCGGAGTTCTGCCCGTTCTGCGCCGCCGAGCGCTGGTCGATGGTCAACGCGTTGTCGCGGTTCGGGACCTTCACGAATCTCAACCAGATCCGATCCGCGACCGATGACGGCAATCTCGCGACCTTCTCGTTCTACAAGTCGAGCTACACGAGCAAGTATCTGTCGTTCGTCCCGGTCGAGGATGAGGACCGCGACCAGAAGCAGCTAGAAACTCCGACCAAGGCGCAAGACGCGTTGTGGGCGAAGTACACCGGGCACAGCTTCCCGTTCATGGACTTCGGTGGGCAGTACGTCGTGACCAACGCGGGATACCCCGACACCGACCTCACGGGCCTGAACTGGACGCAGATCACGGCGGACCTCAAGGACCCGAGCAGCACGGTCGGCAAGGACATCCTCGGTGAGGCCAACGTCCTCACTGCGATGATCTGCAAGCTCACGAACAATCAGCCGGCGAACGTCTGCTCCGCCGCTGGTGTGTCGAAGGTCGCGTTGCCGCAGCCCAGTGCCTGACGGGGAGGGTTGTCGTGGGACGCGAGACCAATAGGCGGCGCCGCGAGCAGCAGGCGGCCACTGCGAAGGAGAAGGCCGCCGCTGCGCGGGCGAGCCAGGCGCGGGTCGACCAGCGCAGGCGAGCCAGGGCGATCCTGATATCAGTCGTCGCTGCCGCGGTGGTGATTGCCCTGATCGCAGTGATCGCGATCACTCACAAGTCCTCCACCCCGAACGACGCGGCCGGCAATCGCGTCGCGGCCACCGCGGCGGTGGTCAACGACGTGACTTCGATCTCACCGGCGACGTTCCAGACCGTCGGTGGTGGCACTGCCCAGCTCGCGATAAAGCCCCTCTCGGGGCAGCCTCCCCTGAGCGTTAACGGCAAGCCGGAGCTGCTTTTCATCGGCGGCGAGTTCTGCCCGATCTGCGCGGCCGAACGATGGTCGATGACCGCGGCACTCTCGCGCTTCGGCACGTTCTCGAACCTGAGCATGATCCACTCCGCTGTCGACGACGGCGACCTGGCAACACTCGACTTCTACAAGTCGAGCTATACGAGCAAGTACCTGTCTTTCGTGCCGGTTGAGAACGCCGACAGGAACCGCGCCGAGCTTGAGAAGCTGACGAGCGCCCAGTTGGCCACGTACAAGGCGGCGACCGGAACCGCGCAGATCGCGTATCCATTCATCGACTTCGGCGGTCAATACATGATGCAGACCGAGGGCTACGACGGCGCCAGCGTGCTGAGCACGATGACCCAGGCCCAAATCGCCAGTCGGCTCAACGACCCGAGTTCCGCTGTGGCCAAGGCGGTTGTCGGCGAGGCCAACAACCTCACCGCGGCGATCTGCAAGATGACCAATGGACTGCCGGCGTCGGTGTGTACCGCGCCTGAGGTCACGACGATTCAAGGAGAACTCGGTGCCTAACGAAGCGCTGGCTCCGGTCAACGCCCGCTGGGCGTGGAAGTTCAGCCTGCCGATCGCGTTGCTCGGGCTTGCCGACTCGGCGTACCTGACGTACACCCACTTTCATCCGGCCGCGCTGGTCTGCAAGGCAAGCGGCCACATCAACTGCGCGAAGGTGACGACGAGTCCGGAGTCCGAGATCTTCGGCCACATCCCCGTCGCAGTCGTCGGACTCGTCTACTTCGCCGTGATGACGCTGCTGATGACGCCCTGGGTGTGGCAGATCCGCAACGAGTGGGTGCATCGCTTCCGGCTCGTCGCGACTGGCGGTGCGATGGGGATGGTCATCTACCTGGTCAGTGTCGAGATCCATCTGAAGGCGATCTGCGAGTACTGCACCGGCGTGCACATCCTCAACTTCCTGCTGTTCTTCGTGGTGTTGGCGGCGTTCCTGTATCGGCCGATCGACGACTCGCCAGCCGCTGCCCCGCGCCGTAAGCCAGGCAACCGATAGCCGTCAGGGCACGGGTCATGGAACCTGATAGACGACGAGGGTGCACAGTCCGACCATGACGCAGGTGGCGAGCGACACGACGAGAGTCGAAACGCTGCCGAGAAAATGACGTCGGGCGCGCCACAGCGTCCACCCCACGGTCAATCCGATCCCGAGCGCGAGCTGTACGTGCCAATAGAGGGTGGGGGTCGAAAGACTCAGCTTCGTCAGGCCATGTACTGCCTCACCCACCAGCAGGCCGCCGAGTACCCCAGCCCCGATCCCGGCCATCGTGCGCTCCCTGTGTCGAAGCCAAGCGGTGGCGAGGCCGACAAGCGGGCCTATGGCCAGGCTGGCGGCGCACCAGAACGCGACCTGGTGCCGGGACACTGGCCACCCGCGGTAGGCCTCGGCGACATAGAAGCCAAGTACAAGCGCGATGAGGGTGAGTACGGCGATCATCAGCGACTCACCAGTTCGGCGAGCGGTCAGGGCCAACGCACAAGCGACGAGAACCCAAGGGGCTGCGGTGTTGCCCAGTGGCTCAAGGGCGAAGGGAAGGTGCGGAACGGACCATTCGGTCGCTGCGCCTGCGACCAACCCGACGACGACGGCCAGGGCGAGCCGAGCGGACACCTGGGTATCGCGGAGGTCGGGCACGTCTCCAACGTTAGGTCGGCGCCTTGTTCGGCCCTCGGTGTGCCAAGCGGCTCGGCCCATGGTGTGCCAGGCGCAGCCCCGCGTCGTAAGCCAGGTAACCGATGGCCGTCAGAGCTGCGCCGGCGAGCAGGTCGGTGGAGTAGTGGTTGCCGGTCGCCAGGACCGTGACCGCAGTGAGCAGCGGGTGCAGCGCTTCGATCGCGCGTAGCCACCACCGGGTCGTTATCGACCACAGGGCGATCGTGACCCACAGCGCCCAGGCCATGTGCAGTGACGGGAACGCGGCATAGAGGTTCGCGCTTGCTGTCTCGACCTGGTAGGCGAACGGCAGGTGCACGGCGACGGTGTCGTGGTACCCGACCAGCAACCGGGGCGGTGCGACCGGATACGCCCAGTAGACGGCGAGCCCTATCAGGCTGGTCAGGATCAGCACGTTGCGGTGGTGGCGGTAGCGCGGTCCGTTGATCCACAGCACGAGCAGTGCCAGCGAGGTCATCCCGAGGTGCATGACGACGTAGTAGAAGGACAGCACGTCGGCGAGGGCATCGTGGTGTGACAGCCAGTGGTTCATCGGCCCCGACCAGTCGAGGTGCAGGTTGCGGTCGACCCGCAGCATCGCCCTGCCGTGGCGAAGCCCTTCGACGGCGACGTTGCCGTGCAGTGAACGGACTTCGTCGTACGCCCACGCAAAGCCGACTATTAGCAGGACCTGCGCCCACCACCTTGGGCGCTCCCCGACGTCAGGCCGCACGTGGCCTGACGTTATCCGGCGCTAGCCGACTTGCGAGCGGGGCGCAGGCGCGCACGGATCCCGGCCCGATCCTGGGTCGGCGCGGGTGCGAGGCGGGTCACGCCGGCGGTGAGCGTCGCGCCGTCGGAGTCGAGATGAGCCAGCGTCGCGACGATCTCGTGAACGATCCGGCGGTGGATCGGCAGCGAGAGGTGGCCGACTCCGCGTACCAGGATGTTGCGCGCCGCGAGGTCGGGATGGTCGATGCGGGCCGACTCCTTGGGGGACATCAGTGCGTCGATGTCGCTCCAGAACGACACGAACCTGGTCTGGCATTCGGGCGCCGGCTCCTCGAGCTCGGTGAGGACATCGCTGCCCGGCACCATCTGCTGGCAGACCCCGCGGGGGACGATGCGCGCGATGTGCGTGCCGCGGTGCGGAGTGCCGAGCGTCACGACGGTGTGTACCCGCGCATCGCCACCGAGTCGCTGGACGTAGTAGCGCGCCACCAGGCCGCCCATCGAGTGCCCGACGACGTGGATCCGCTCGTAGCCGGTCTGCTCGCAGATCGCCTCGACCGTCTCCGCGAGCTGACGAGCCGCGCTCCGCACGTCGGAGGTCCAGATCCGGTAGTTCATCGTCACGACGCGACCGAAACCGCGGCGGCGAAGGTTGCGGCGCAGCAACGCGAAGATCGAACGGTTGTCGACCATGCCGTGCAGCATGAGGATCGGGGTACCGGCGGCCTCGACGTCGCTGATCAGCAACCCGCGGTGGACCGGCGTCAGGTCGGCGAGGCTGAAGCGGTCGTCCTCGTCGCGGGCCCGCTCCTGGACGACGCCGAACGGGTAGCTCGCGATGTGTGCGGCGAGCCAGGCGACCTCGATCGCGGTGCCGGTGACCGTGCCGATGGTGAGCAGGTTGCGTGCACCGCTCGCGTGCGTCCGCACACCGCGGCCCAACGACGTCCGCACGCCGCGGCTATCCAACATTTGCGAGGTCCTTCGCTGCTCTGGGGGAAGCTGCGGCCTTGCCGACGTTACCTTTCCCATCGGCGGCAAGTGCCTACGCCTGAACGTGTCGTGGGGTATTTCACACTTGGCTTCTTAGCGGGGACGACCAGCGTTCGCGGCGCCTAGCGAGGCGTTGCTCCAAAGGGAGGACCCGCAGTCCGTCGATTGCAGTAGCGGTCCAGTCGGTCTCGGTTCCTGGTGCCACGAGGGCGTCGGCGAAGCCGTCCTCGAGCAGGTCGGCAGGTGTGATCCGCATCTGCGCGGCAGCTTCGCCGACGGAGGTGCGCAGGGCAGCGGCGGCGCCCTCGGGGCCGAGTGCGGCGAACCAGCCGTGCTCGCCGATCCCGACCAGATCGGTCACCGCACCGGCGAGTGCCCCGCCGGAGCCACCCTCGCCGTGGACGAAAGCAACGGTCGGCGCCGGCGTACGCAGCACCGCGAGGACGGCGTCACCGATCGCGGCCGACAGCCCGTCGGCCTCGGTGTGCGGATCCGCGCCAGGAGTGTCGACCAACACGACTAGGGCGAGGTTCAGGTCGCCTGCCAACCGGGCGGCACGGACAAGAAGGGCAAAGCCGTGCGGACCTGGCATTGCGGCTCGCGACCCGGCCAGCGCCACGGCGATGACGCGTCGTCCGGCGAGGCGACCGATCGCAGCGCTTGTCACTTCGTCGGCGCTTTCCAGCGGGACTCGTTCCGCGAGCATCGCGGCAAGCAGCTCGTCGCCGCACGGCCTGGCGGCCTCGCGCGACTCGCTGAGCTGCGCCTCGGCTTCGCGCGCCTTCGGCGCGCTTTCCTTCGACGGCGGGACCGCTTGCGGTTCGTCGGGACGCAGCGTCGCGAGGATCCTGCCGAGCAGGTCGCCGACTTCGTCATGGCTCGCGATCGCGTCAACCAGCCCCGCGGCGTACGCCGCCTCGGCGGTGTTGGCGCCCTCGGGCAGGCTCCGCCCGGTCATCGCAGTGACGACGCGGGGCCCAGAGAATCCCAGCACGGCGCCGCGCACCGCGATCCGGACGTCGGCACCCGCGCCGATCGCGACCCATACGCCACCTGTCGTCGGGTTGTCGGCCACCGAGATGTGGGGCAGGCCCGCGGCGCGCAGGTCGTCGAGGGCGAGCGCGGCGCGGGGGATCCCCACCAGCGCGCGCATGCCTTCGGGAAGCCGGGTACCGCCGCTGCGGGTGATCGTGACGAGTGGCAGCTGTCTGTCCTGTGCCGAGCGTGTTGCCGCCACGAACGCGTCGGCCTCCGCGACTCCAAATGTGCCGCCCTGGTGGCCGAAGTCCCAGCGCACGAGGACACAGCAGTGGCCGCCGATTGTCGCGACGCTGCAGTGCAGGACGTCGGAGCCGGGCAGCTCGTCGCTCGCTGAAGCGAGCGTCTCGCTCCACCTCGGCACGCGCGGCTCGTGATCGATCATCGGGCACTAGTCTTTCAGGCGTGCCCATCCGCGTTGTCATCGCGAAGCCTGGCCTTGACGGTCATGACCGTGGTGCGAAGGTCGTCGCTCGCGCGTTGCGTGACTCCGGCATGGAGGTCATCTACACCGGGCTGCACCAGACCCCCGAGCAGATCGTCGCGACCGCCGTTCAGGAGGATGCCCAGGCGATCGGGCTGTCCGTGCTGTCCGGCGCGCACATGACGCTGTTCAAGAAGGTCGTCGAGCTGCTTGCGGCGTCGGACTCCAGCGACATCGTGGTCTTCGGCGGCGGGATCATCCCCGACGCCGACATCGCCCCGCTCAAGCAGATCGGTGTGGCCGAGGTCTTCACGCCGGGTACGCCCACCGGGACGATCGTGGAATGGGTCCGCAGCCACGTTCCGGCTACGGCCGGGGCCTAGTCCTTCACGACGGGCAGCTTCAGCGTCACCGGCGCTGACTTGCTCGTCGAGATGAGCGCCGGCTGCACGAGGTCGGCGTTGCGATAGGCCGTGTCGGTCGCCGCCACCGCCAGCTCGATCCGGTCGCCCTTCGCGAACCGATGCACGATTCCCGGCAGCAGTACATGGACCGGCGCATCGTCGTTCGCCACCCGCACCGGCGCGACCAGCCGATGCACCAAGGTGAGGTCCCCGTTGGGCGCGACGTCGTAGACCTTGACGAACAGCTGGAGCTCGGTCGCCGCCACGGCGTCCGATGAGACCGGCGTCTGGACGTGCAGCGTCACCGCCGGTATCCCGGCTACGTCGAGGTGGTGTGACAGCGGCGCGCTGGTCCAGCCGACGGCAGTGCCCGGGAGGTCGAACGGCGGCGTCGAGGCGTCGGGAAGAGCAGTCCCCTGCAGCCCGGAGACCTCCGAGTAGGACAGCGGCGTCGGTCCGGCGAGGTTGGCGTACTCCGCCGTGCCCGCGAGCACATCGGACCTTGCGGTCATCAGGGAGCCGCCCGCCGAGGCGTAGTACGTCTTCATGGTTCCGATCGGGAAGTGCGACGCGGTGGCGTACTGCACCGTGTCCGGGCCCTTGCCGTGGAACGGGACGTAGTCGCGGTAGTAGGCGAACGCCGGTCCGGTGGAGACGTCCTCGCCCTTGAGGTAGTGCGCGAACCACGCGAGCACGCGCTGGCCCTCGTACGTGTTCCCGATCGCGGTGCCCTCGCTGAACTCGCCGGGAGCCGGAGTGGAGACGCTGTGGCCCCACGACTGCCACACCATCTTCACCGGCGTCCCCTGTGCGCGCAGCTCCTTGTACGTGGCCGCGGCCTCGCGCAGGTTGAACAGCGAGTCGCCCTGACCCTGCATGAGCAGAGTCGGGATCCGGATCTTGTTGACGTAGGTGCCGACAGAGGCATGCGCGAGGAAGTGCAGCACGCCCTGCGTGAAGGCGGCATTGACGATCGACTCGGCCGCGAAGGGGCAGATGTCGAAGAGGTAGTCGACGCATCCGTCGTCGCGCGTCACGTCGGCGCGGATGCCGGTGATCCCGTCGACCAGCCCGTCGGCGAACAGCAGCAGCGACCACTCGAGCTTCTCGGTGCCGGGGGTGTCGGGATCACCGGCGACATCGGCGACCTGGCCGGGGGTGGTCGCGTTGTTCGGCGAGAGCGAGTAGCGCAGGTCGTTCCACGTGATGATCGGGACGATCGTGTCCAGCCGGGGGTCGACCTTGGCGACCGCGAACTGGATGCCACCGCCGTACGATCCGCCGATCATGCCGACCCGCGGATCGAAGCGGTCGTGCGCTCCGGCGTGGTCGGTCCGGTCGTGGACGATCCACTTGACGGCTGGATAGGGCGCACCGGACAGCGTCGATGCGATCCCGGTCTGGCCGCCGAGGAAGCTGATCAGCTGGCTGCCGGCGACGCCGTCGTACGACGGGTCGTCGAGGGAGATCTTGCAGCCGGACCCGCCGAAGCCGAGCCCGGAGTACGACAGCACGCCGTACCCACGCTTCGAGGCGGCGACCCCGAGGTCGGCCTGGTCGTTCTTGCTGCCGCCGAAGCCGTTGGTGGTGAGGATGACGGGCACGCGGTTGGTGGCCGAGGCGCCGGCCGGCTTGTAGAGGTCACCCACGATCAGGCAGGTCTGGGTGCCGGTGCCATCAGGGGTCTCGTTGGGCACCGTGACGTGGAAGCGCAGCGTCGTCTTCGTATACGCCGCTGCGTGGTGGGGCCGGGCGATGGCCGCCGCCGGCGCGACGCCCATCGCGACGGCGGTGACGACTACTGAGGCCAGGAGCGGCTTTCGGCGCATTCACCTACGTTCCCCGCAGGCGCGAAAAGTCCTCCCGGTAACGTTCCATGCTGATTCGTATTTCTTCTTTGAGACTTTGCTCACTTTGAAGCGGAGGCACGCGGCGTGGACCTGTTCGAGTGGCAGGCGAAAGAGCTGTTCGCCAAGTACGGCGTCCCGACGACGCGTCAGGTCGTGATCTCGACGGCCGAAGACGCACGCGAGGCCGCCGAGTCGCTCGGCGGCGGGCCCGTGATGGTCAAGGCGCAGGTCAAGGCGGGCGGCCGAGGCAAGGCCGGCGGCGTGAAGTTCGCGCCGACCGCCGATGACGCTGTCACCCACGCGCAGAACATCCTCGGCATGGACATCAAGGGCCACACCGTCCACACGATCCTGATCTCCGAGGCCGCGGACATCGGCTCGGAGTACTACTTTTCCTTCCTGCTCGACCGGGCCAACCGGTCCTACCTCGCGATGTGCTCCGCCGAGGGCGGCATGGAGATCGAGCAGCTCGCGGTCGAGAAGCCCGACGCGCTCGCTCGGGTGGCCGTCGACCCGGTCGCCGGGGTCGACGACGCGAAGGCGCTCGAGATCGCGACGGCCGGCAACATCCCCGAGGCGGTGCGGGCGCAGGCGGCGGCCGTGATCCGCAAGCTGTGGGACGTCTTCGTCGGCGAGGAGGCCACGCTCGTCGAGGTCAACCCGCTGGTGCGTACGCCGGACGACAAGGTGCTTGCCCTCGACGGCAAGGTGACGCTGGACGAGAACGCGTCGTTCCGTCACGCGGAGGTGCATGACGCCTACCGCGACATCTCCGCGACCGACCCGCTCGAGGTGCGGGCCTCCGAGCTGCACCTCAACTACGTGAAGCTCGACGGCGAGGTCGGGATCATCGGCAACGGCGCCGGTCTCGTCATGTCGACGCTGGACGTGGTCGCGTACGCCGGCGAGGAGTTCGGCGGCGTACGTCCGGCCAACTTCCTCGACATCGGCGGCGGCGCATCGGCCGAGGTGATGGCCAACGGCCTCGACGTCATCCTGTCGGACCCCTCGGTCCGGTCGGTCTTCGTCAACGTCTTCGGTGGCATCACCTCATGCGACGCCGTCGCCAACGGCATCGTCCAGGCGCTTGCGCTGCTCGCCTCGCGCGGCGAGGACGTGAGCAAGCCGCTCGTCGTTCGCCTCGATGGCAACAACGCCGAGGAGGGTCGGCGGATCCTGACCGAGGCTGCGCACCCGCTGGTCGAGCAGGTCGACACGATGGACGGCGCGGCGCGACGAGCCGCCGAGCTCGCGGGAAGGGCTTCCTGATGGCGATCTGGCTGACCAAGGACAGCAAGGTGATCGTCCAGGGCATCACCGGCTCGGAGGGCACCAAGCACACCCGGCGGATGATCGCGTCCGGCACCAACGTGGTCGGCGGCGTCAACGCCCGTAAGGCGGGCAGCGACGTCGACGGCATCCCGGTCTTCGCGACGGTCGCCGAGGCGATGGCCGCCACTGGTGCCGACGTGTCGGTCGGCTTCGTGCCGCCGGCGTTCACCCGCGACGCGGCGATCGAGGCGATCGACGCCGAGATCCCGCTGCTCGTCGTGATCACCGAGGGCGTCCCGGTCCAGGACTCGGCGTACTTCTTCGCCTACTCCCAGCAGCGCGGATCGACGCGGATCATCGGCCCGAACTGCCCGGGTCTGATCTCTCCGGGGCAGGCCAACGCCGGCATCATCCCGGCCGACATCTCCGGTCCGGGCCGGATCGGCCTGGTGTCGAAGTCCGGCACCTTGACCTACCAGATGATGTACGAGCTGCGCGACATCGGCTTCACGACGGCTGTCGGCATCGGCGGCGACCCGGTGATCGGTACGACTCACATCGACTGCCTCGCGGCGTTCCAGGACGACCCGGACACCGAGGCGATTGTGATGATCGGCGAGATCGGTGGCGACGCCGAGGAGCGGGCCGCGGACTTCATCAAGGCCAACGTGACGAAGCCGGTGGTCGGCTACGTCGCCGGCTTCACTGCTCCGGAGGGCAAGACGATGGGCCACGCGGGCGCGATCGTCTCCGGATCTTCGGGCACCGCCCAGGCCAAGGCAGACGCGCTCGAAGCGGCCGGCGTACGAGTCGGCAAGACCCCGAGCGAGACCGCGCGCCTGATGAAGGAGCTCCTCAACTAGAGCCCGTCGGCAATGCACGGCGTGTAACACCTGTGGCGGGAGTTGCTTGCTGCCACGATCAGCACGTGACCCAGACGGTGGCGCGACCGCGAGCGGTGGCGCCGAAGCGACGCGCGGCTGCGCCTCCCGCATCGGTGTCCCCACTTTGGCTGCGCAGCTTGATGGCCGCGGTCTGGACGACGGCCGTGGGACTCGCGGTGCTCGTCGTCGTCGCGCTGATCGTCTGGTCGGCCGACTCACGCACGACGACCAGCGCCGGTGCTGCGATGCGGTTCGCCGTCGCGGTCTGGCTAGCGGCTCAGCACGCTCCGCTGTCGGTATCCGGCGGGACGATCGCGATCGCGCCCCTGGGGCTAACGGCGCTGCTCGGCCTGCTGCTCGCCCGCTTCGCCGCGGTGTTGTCGCGAGGTGCGTCCAGCCAGGAGCCGGGCGCCGTCGCGGCGATGGCCCTCGCGGTGTCCTTGCCGTACGCAGGTCTTGCAACGGGGCTCGCTGTCGTTGCCCGCAGCGATGCCATCCGACCGTCGATGCTGGGTACGTTCGTCGCCGCCGCGGCCTTCAGCCTGGTGGCGACCGCCGCCGGGGGAATGCATGGTGCCGGCCAGTGGCGCGCCGGCTGGGAGCGGCTGCCGCAACCGGTCCGCGATGGCATGCGAGCGGCGGGAATCGCATCCGCCGTACTCATCGTCGTTGCGACCGTGCTCACGGTCGCCGCATTGGTTCATCACTGGACGTTGGTCAGCAACAGCCTCGAGGGTTACGGCAACGGCTCGGGGCAGTTCACGATGGGCCTGCTCAGCTTGTGGCTGCTGCCCAACGCCGTGGTGTTCGCCGGGGCCTACCTGACCGGCACCGGCTTCGCCGTCGGGTCCGGTGCGACGGTCACCCTCGGCGGCGCCCACGTCGGCGCGATCCCGGCGCTGCCAGTCCTCGCGGCCGTGCCTCGAGGCCAGGCGTCGTGGCCGGTCGTCCTGCTCGCCTTCGTCACGGTCGCAGGAGCGGCCGTCCTCGCTGCCTGGCGGATCCGCACCGATGTCGGTCCGGGCCTTGCTGACCAGCTCCGCGCGACTCTCGCGCTCGCCGGCCTGGTCGCGGCAGGTGCCGCGGCGCTCGCTGCGCTCGCCGGTGGGCCCGCCGGTCCCGGCCGGCTGACCGCGTTCGGGCCGTCCCCGTGGCAGGTCGGCCTCAGTGTCGCCGGCGAGATTGCGGGGCCGGTGGGGCTGTTCGTGGCGGTGCAGGCCTGGTGGCGGATGTGGCGGGCGCTTCCCGGCCGCTCCTGACCGCTACTTGCTACGGACCGCGATCGTCTTCGCCGCGAAGTCGTACCAGCCTCGGTTGCGGTGGCTGGAGTCGAAGAACGGCGAGAGATACACGATGACCTCCAACAGGCCGAAGATCGCGCCCGCGACGGCCGGTATCACCCACCGCGTCACCGCGGCGCCGAGATCCGGGTTCTGGCCATCGGCGAGCCGCGCGACCCGCACTCCAACGGCCATCTTGCCGAGCGTCGCGCCCCTGCTGACGAGCATCGAGACCTCGTAGAGACCGCTGACGATCAGCACGATCAGGATGTATTTGAAGTAGTCGGCGTTGTAGAGCTGGAACGACGCGTCATGGGTGCCGTCCGCGCTGGTCGACGTCGAGAAGAAATGGATCCCGACCGCGAAGGCGATGATCCCGGACACGACGCCGGTCAGGATCCCGTCGATGATCCGGGCGAGCAGCCGCATGCCCATCGGCGCCGGGTCGTTGACTCGCTGGCCCGGAGGTGGGCCATACGCCTGCCCGTATCCGGGAGCTCCGTACGCGGGCGGCGGCGGTGGGTATCCAGGCTGCGCGCCGTACGCGGGTGGAGGTGGCGGTGCGCCGTAGGCGGGTGGAGGTGGCGGGGCGCCGTACGGCGGCGGCGGGGGCGCGCCGTAGGGCGGCGGTGCTGCCGGGTCGGTGGGCTCGCTCATGTCGACCTCCTGTGTCGCCAGCATGTCAGAAGGGCCGCCCGCCGCCCGGGTATCCTGGCGTCTCTTCCCTCTACTTTTCTCGGGGAGATCTGGCGTGTCCACGCGGCTGGTGGTGTTGGTGTCCGGCTCGGGCACCAACCTCGGCGCACTGCTCGAGGCGTGCGCCGATTCGGCGTACGGCGCGACGGTCGTCGCCGTCGGCGCGGACCGTGACGCGATCGAGGGTTTGGCTCGTGCCGAGCGCGCCGGCGTGCCGACCTTCGTGTGCCGGGTTGCGGACTGTGCAAGCCGGGCGGACTGGGACGCCGCTCTCACCCAGACGGTTGCCGCGCACGAGCCCGACCTCGTCGTGTCCGCCGGCTTCATGAAGATCCTTGGCGCGACGTTTCTTGCGGCTTTCCCGCGAACCATCAACACGCATCCCTCTCTGCTGCCGGCGTTTCCTGGCGCGGATGCGGTCAAGGATGCGCTCGCCGCCGGCGTCACCGAGACCGGCGCGACCGTGCACTACGTCGATGCCGGCGTCGACACCGGTCAGGTGATCGACCAGGTGACGGTCGCGGTGGAGCAGGACGACGACGAGGCGTCCTTGCACGAACGGATCAAAGTCGCCGAGCGGCAGATGCTCGTCTACACGGTGCGCCGGCTGGCGCAGGAGCAGAACGATCGAAGGGTGCAGGTGTGACGGACGAGGGCAAGCGGCCGATTCGGCGAGCGCTGGTCAGTGTTTACGACAAGACCGGTCTCGCCGAGCTCGGCAAGGCCCTGGCCGCCTCCGGCGTCGAGGTCGTGTCGACCGGCTCGACCGCCGCGAAGCTTCGCGAGGCGGGAGTACCGGTCGTCGGAGTCGAGGAGCTCACGGGTTTTCCGGAGTGCCTCGATGGCCGCGTGAAGACGTTGCACCCGAAGGTGCACGCCGGGATCCTCGCCGACCTGCGCAAGCCGGAGCACGCCGCTCAGCTCGAAGACCTGGGCGTCGCGCCGTTCGAGCTCGTCGTGGTCAATCTCTATCCGTTCGAGGCAACCGTCGCTTCCGGCGCGGCGCCGGACGAGTGCGTCGAGCAGATCGACATCGGCGGCCCGTCCATGGTGCGCGCGGCGGCAAAGAACCACCCGTCGGTGGCCGTCGTCGTGGAGCCGGCGTCGTACGCCGATGTCATCGCCGCCCTTACAGACGGCGGCTTCACCCTCGCGCAGCGGCAGCGGCTGGCGTCGCAGGCCTTCCAGCACACCGCGTCTTATGACGTTGCGGTCGCGTCATGGATGGGAAGCGTCCTGTCGCCGTCCGATGACGGCAGCAGCTTCCCGGCTTGGGTCGGCGCGACGTGGGAGCGCTCCGCACTGCTGCGCTACGGCGAGAACCCGCACCAGCGCGCTGCGCTCTACGTCGGTCACCGCGGTGGCGGTCTTGCCGGCGCCGAGCAGCTGCACGGACCCGAGCTGTCCTACAACAACTACGTCGACACCGACGCGGCGCGGCGGGCGGCGTACGACTTCGATGCACCATGCGTCGCGATCATCAAGCACGCCAACCCGTGCGGCATCGCCGTCGGCAAGGACATCGCGGAGGCGCACCGGCTGGCACACGCCTGTGATCCGACCTCTGCCTACGGCGGGGTCATCGCGGCGAACGGCGTCGTGACCAAGGAGCTCGCCGAGCAGCTGGCCGGCGTGCTCACCGAGGTGATCTGCGCGCCGGGATACGACGAGGACGCGCTCGAGGTGTTCCGCGGCAAGGCCAAGCTGAGGGTCCTGCGATGCCCGGATGAAGCCGCGCCCGCCGCGGTCGAGCTGCGGCCAGTCAGTGGGGGCCTGCTGCTCCAGACCGTGGACCGGGTCGACGCGCCCGGTGACGATCCGTCGACGTGGACGTTGCGGGCTGGCGAGGCGGCTGACACCGCGACGCTGGCCGACCTCGCGTTCGCGTGGCGCGCCTGCCGGTCGGTGAAGTCCAACGCCATCCTGCTCGCCAGCGGCGGCGCGTCCGTCGGAGTCGGCATGGGACAGGTCAACCGGGTCGACTCGGCCCGGCTTGCGGTCTCCAGGGCCGGTGACCGCGCGAAGGGCTCCGTCGCCGCCAGCGACGCCTTCTTCCCGTTTCCCGACGGTCTGGAGATCCTCGTCGAGGGCGGCGTGACCGCAATCGTCGAGCCCGGCGGTTCGGTGCGCGACGAGGAGGTCATCGCGGCCGCGAAGGCGGCAGGTGTCACGCTCTACTTCACCGGAACCCGGCACTTCTACCACTAGGGAAAGCGACTACATGACGGCTCGAATGCTGCCCGGCGCTCCGGTTGCGGAGGCGGTCCTTGCTGACCTCGCGCCGCGGATCAAGGCGCTCGTCGAGGCCGGTCACACCCCGGGCCTCGGCACGATCCTGGTCGGTGACGACTCGGCCAGTGCGGGCTACATCCGGGTCAAGCAGGAGAAGGCCACCGAGCTCGGGTTCGTCTCGCCGCACCTCCACCTGCCGCAGGACGCGAAGCAGGCGGATGTGATCGCGGCGATCCGCGAGTTCAACGACGACACTGCTGTCGACGCGATGCTGGTGCAGCACCCGACGCCTCCGCAGATCGACTTCGACGCGGCGCTGCTCGAGATGGACCCGGACAAGGACGTCGACGGCCTGCACCCGGTCAACATGGGACGGCTCGCGCTCGGCATGCCCGGTCCGGTGCCCTGCACGCCCGCGGGGATCGAGGCGCTGCTCGCCTACTACGAGATCCCGGTGTCAGGCCGTTCGGTATGCGTCCTCGGGCGAGGTACGACGCTCGGTCGCCCGCTCTCGCTGCTGCTGACCCAGAAACGGCCGACCGCCAACGCCGCCGTGACGGTCGTGCACACCGGAGTGCCGAACTGGCCCGACTACACCCGCGCAGCCGAGATCGTGATCGCCGCCGCCGGCGTACCTGGCATCCTGCAGCCCGAGCACATCACCCCGGGAGCGACCGTCGTCGGCGGCGGCGTCCGCTACGAGGGGCGCAAACTGCTGCCGGACGTCGACGAGTCGTGTGAGGCGGTCGCGGGAGCGATTACGCCGCGGGTCGGCGGGGTCGGACCGACGACAGTGGCAATGCTGTTTCGCAACGCCGTAGAGGCTGCGGAAACGCGCGTGAAGCGGTAACTTCTCGGCGGGGAACCATCACGGGGGCTGAGTCGCGGGAGCCCAAATGGCACCTGGTTTGCGTGTCACTCGTCGCATCGTCGCGGTCGCGTCTGTGGCTGCCACGATCGGAAGTGGGATCGTCGCCGAAGCGACGCCTGCGGCCGCTGCCCCGGACTGCGGCGTCGTCATGTGCGTGTCTGACTGGGCGACTCTGTCCGCCGACTTTGCGGCGAACGACTCGATCGCACTCAGCCAAGACATCACCTACACCAGCGCAGACAGCGCAGAGCTGTTGAAGGTGCCGACGACCGGCGCGGCAGCGGTGACCCTTGACCTGAACGGCTTCACGCTCGACATCGGTACCACGAACGCGCTGCCGGTTGAGGCGGCGGGGATCGAGGTGCCACCCAGCACGACGCTGACGATCCAGGACACCGCCGGTGGTGGTCGACTCACGGTCACGGCGCAGGGCGGCGGCGCCGGCATCGGAGGGTACGGGTCGAACAGCGACGTTTCGGAGGGCGCCGGATCGATCACCGTGTCGAGCGGCACGGTGACTGCCGTTGGGGGTGGCGGCTCCGGCGGTGGCGCCGGGATCGGCGGCGGGGGCAACGATGACGCGCTCTCCGGAGGATCCGGCGGATCGGTGACGGTCGCGGGTGGATCGGTGACCGCGACCGGCGGAGGTGGCGGCGCCGGAATCGGCGGAGGTGGTGGCGGGGACCTCACTCCTGGCGGGCCGGGCGGCTCGCTGACGGTCACTGCCGGCTCGGTCGTCGCGACCGGCGGCGGTGGGGGTGGCGCCGGTGTTGGTGGCGGCGGTGCCGGGGACCTCAAGCTCGGTGGGTTCGGCGCGATCGTCCTGGTCTCAGCGGGTTCTTTGACAGCGACAGGTGGATCTGGCGGTCAGCAGGGCGCCGGGGCTGGGATCGGCGGCGGCGGTGGTGGCGGCGAGGATGACGGCGGCAATGGGGACATGTTGACCGTGACGGGTGGCACCGTGACGGCGACGGGCGGTGGCAGCGGCTCGGCCAGTGGTGGTGGCGCGGGAGTCGGCGGCGGGGGAGGCGGCGCAGATGGAGGGGACGGCGGAGGCGTCCCGGCGGTGTCGGTGGCAGCCGGCTCGGTGATCGCAAGTGGTGGGACGAGCGCCGGAGGCGATCCGGGAGATGCCATCGGCGGCGCGGGCCTGGGATCCGGGATGGGAGGCGGCTCGGACGGTGACTTCGGGTCGCTCGACGTGGCCGGACAGTTGACGTTCGCTACGGCTGAGGGGATTCCGTCGACCGTCACTGCGGGGACGACCGCCCCGTTCTTCACCGTCGAGCCGACCGGCGTGGTGACTGTTGAGACGACGCTGTCAGGATCGGGAGTGATCACCAACGACGGGACGATCCTGCCGGGACCGTCGGGCTCGATCGAGGACACGTTGCAGGGATCGTCACTGACGATCGACGATGACGCGTTCGATCTGTCGTTCGACGTCAACGGCGGGCCCGGCCTCACTCCCTCCTCGATGGTTGTGTACGCCGACGACGTACACAACGCCGACCGGTCGCTGCCGACCGTGTCAGCGCCGGCCGGGCAGTCGTTCGCGGGTTGGTACTCGGCCGCGGACTCCTCTGGGACCCGAGTGGCGAACAAGACCGACTTGGTCAACACCTTCGGTGACGGTCCGATCAGCGAGGAGTTGTTTGCGCACTACGTCGCGTTCGGCCCTCCGCCGCCTCCCCCAAGTCCGCCGTCGATCACAGTGGCGTCGAGCGAGAACCCATCGTCGACTGGTGACTCCGTGACGTTCACGGCGACGTTGTCGCCGCCGCCGTCGTGCGGGACGGTGACCTGGCTGGTCGACAGCCAGCCGGTCAGTGATGGCACGGCCGGGTCGAACGGCGTCTACACGCTCGGGCCGTTGTCCTCGTTGCCGGTCGGGTCGGATCCGGTGACGGCGACGTTCTCGGGGTGCGCATCGGCGGCCGCCGAGAGTGGCACTGTCGTGCAGCAGGTGAATCAGCCTGCTTCGTCGCCGCCTCCGCCCGGGGTGACGGATCCGACGATCACCGCGAAGGTGACGAGCGCGCACGTGAAGCGTCATGGCTGGTACCGCTCGCCGGTGCACGTGTCGTTCAGCTGTACCGCTGGGTCGTCGGCGTTGGCGACGCCGTGCCCGGATCCGGTGACGCTGTCCAAGAGCAAGGCCAACCAGTCGGTGTCGGCGTCGGTCAGTGACAGCGACGGTGGGGCCGGGTCGGTGACGGTGACCGGGATCAACATCGACCGT
>DATAUF010000093.1:0-24828 GCA_036268405.1 Mycobacteriales bacterium | reverse complement strand
GGCGCTGGCACTGCTCAAGGACGCAGGCTTCGCCGACGCCAAGCACGTGCAGGGAGGCGTGACGGCCTGGACGATCCAGGTAGTAGGCGACGAACCTCTGTATTAGCCGGTTTGTGAAGGGTTGGCAGTAGCCCGCTACCGCTAACCCTTCACAAACTGATGTGGTCGGCGAGGTCTCGGACGGTTTGCGAGAGCGGTCGCCAGGTCAGGCCGGCGTCGACCGCCTTGGACACGTCGGCGTGCATCTTCGGCCACCAGTCGCGGGGTGAGCTCAGCGGCAGCGCGTCGTCGGCCTTGCCGCTCCAGGTGACCTCGGGCAGCGTCACGTCCAGCGCGGCCGCGATCGTGTCGAACACCTGGGAGAACGTCGGCGGCTGCTGCGGCGCGGTCGCGTTGAAGTCGCCGGTCAGTCCGCGTTCGATCGCGCCGATGATGAAGGCCGCGAGGTCCCGGCCGTCGATGCACTGCAGCGGCTGCTCGGGGTCGGGCCCGACGAACGGCTGCTTGGCGGCGATGGCGCGCACCCAGTGGGTGAAGCGCTCGCTGTAGTCGTACGGTCCGATCACGTAGCCGGGACGGATGATCAGGACGCCCGCCGGCGCGGTCTTCACGGCGACCTCCTCGCACGCCACCTTGAGCTCGCCGTAGTTGTCCATGCCCGGCTTGTCGTCCCACGAGGGTTCGAGCAGCGGTGCGGTCTCCGTGAAGCCACGGTTCGGCACGTCCTGGCCGTAGACGCTGATGGTGGAGATGAAGGTGAAGTGGCCGGCGCGCTCTCCGAGGGTCTCGAGCAGTGTCCGGACCTGGCGGTGCACGTAGGCGCTCACATCGATCGTCGCGTCCCACTCACCGTCTTCGAGTGCCGACAGGTCCGAGTTTCGGTCGCCCGTCAGGTGAGTCGCAGCGGGCATCGCGTCCGGGTCGGACTTGCCACGGTTGAACAGCGTCACGTCGTGGCCGCGGTCGATGGCGGTTTGTGCGATGTGGCGCCCGACAAGTCGAGTACCGCCAATGACGAGGATGCGCATGAATCCGACCGTAGTACCTGGCTACGGTCGTGGTTGTGACGCCGTACGCCCGTGCCGTCCTCGACGCGGTCGATGCGATCCCGGTCGGCAAGGTGATGGCCTACAGCGACGTCGCGGAGTACGTCGGCAAGGGCACCGGCCGCACCGTCGGCACGGTCATGGGACGCCACGGCGGCGAGGTGCCCTGGTATCGCGTCGTACGCGCCGACGGTTCGTGCGCACCAGAGGTGCGGGACAGGCAGGTGGCGCTGCTCCGCGCCGACGGCGTCCCGATGAACGGCGAGCGCGTCGACCTGCGCCGGGCACGCTGGGATGGCACGGTCTGATGCCGCGTCGGCTTCCTCTGGTGCTGGTTGCGGTCGCCGTTGTCGCAGCCGGCTGCGCCGACGCCCGTACCGCCGGTCAGATCCCGGCCACGCCGCCGGCTTCGGTTCCCGCTCACGCCGCCACGCTGCCGGGCCGGTCAGTGACTGGGGTTGTGACCGACACCGCTGGGCATCCGGTTGCCGGCGCGACTGTCGTGGTCACCGTCGCGTTGTCCGGCGCCGAGCAGGCGGTCCGAGGGTTCGGTGCATTCGCGACGGCAGGCTTCTCTTGCCTGCTGGGCTGCTCGGCGCCGCATGCCAGCGGATTCTCGGCGCGCGACGGCTCCTTCGCGGTGAGGTTGCCCGGCCCCGATCCCGACCACGACGACTACCGGCTCACGATTGCCACGGCGCACGGCGCGGTCGCCCGCGTGGCGACCAGTGTCGTCCTGCCCTGGGGAGCGCGGCCGCCTCGCCACGTAGCCCTGAGTTTGGCCGCCGGATCGCCTCGGCTGCGCGCCGTCGGGAACCGGCGCCGGGTGGTCCCGCCAGGGCTTCCGGCGGCATACGGCGCCTCCCACTTCTCCGCAGCGCTCGAGGCGGAGACCGGGACACCACCGGTCGTCGACGGTCACGCGTTGACGGTCACCAACGGGTACGACGCGCGCGTGGTGGAGGACGAGCGGCTGCTGCTCACGACGGTCGAGACCGGACGGCAGCACGGTCGGTCGGCCGTCTTCAGCAGCAGTCTCGAAGTGCACGGCGGCAGCGTTCCACCGAGCCGCGGGTCGGGCTGCGCGGTCACGGGTAGCCGTGGGCAGCCGATCCGCCAGCCGACCTGCGGCCTGACCGACGGCGTCCTCGACACAGACTGGCAGCCGGTCGATGACCCGAGGTGCGCCGCCGGGCCATGCCCGGGCAGCGCGCAACACGACCATCGCGACGTGACCGTGACTCTGGATCAACCGCTGCACGCGTCGTTGCTGGTGGTTCGAGGGTGCATGGGCTGCACCGTGCTGACCAGTCCGGACGGGCGAGCGTTCTCCCGAGTTGCCACGGCGCCCTTCGGCAATTCGGACGACGTCCTGGTCCAGGCACTGCCGGGAGCGCGGGTCGCGGCGGTGAAGGTGCAGACCGATACGGGCGGCTTCTTCAGCTCGCTGCGCGAGGTCAGCGTCTTCCCGGTCAGACGACGGTGAGCGATGCGTCGTACCCGCGTGCTGTGATGCGCACGTGAGCACGGCGAGTCCTACCTATCGGCTGGTCCGGCCACCGGTCGACCCGGTGGCGGCGCCGGTGCTCGACGCCTCACAGCAGGTCGTCGTCGACCACGACGCCGGACCGCTGCTGGTCCTGGCGGGACCAGGCACCGGGAAGACGACCACCCTCGTCGAGGCGGTCGTCGAGCGGGTTCGTCGCGGCGCGTCGCCCGACGAGGTGCTGGTCCTGACCTTCAGCCGGAAGGCAGCCGAGGAGCTGCGAAGCCGGATCGCCGCGCGGCTCGACCGCACGGTCGTCGAGCCATCGGCCTCGACGTTCCACAGCTTCTGCTACTCGGTGCTGCGGACCTATGGGACGGCGCCCGGCGGCGCGCTGCCGCGACTGCTGTCCGGGGCGGAGCGTGAGCTGCGGGTCCGCGAGCTGCTCGCAGGCAACGCGGCCGGGCTCGGCCGGACCAGCTGGCCCGACGAGCTGCGGTCGGCGCTGCCGTTGCGCGGATTCGCCCGAGAGGTGTGCGACGTTCTCGATCGTGCGGGGGAGCGCGGTCTCGACCCCGCCGCGGTGCGCGCACTGGGCGAGCAGCATCGTCGCGCGGCATGGGTGGCTGCGGCGGAGTTCATGACGGAGTACCTCGAGGTGCTCTCGCTGCGAAACGAGGTCGACTACTCCGGCCTCGTCGACCGCGCCGTCCGGCTGCTCCGTGGACCCGCTGCCGAGCTCTGCGCGCGCTACCGAGCGGTCTACGTCGACGAGTACCAGGACACCGACCCCTCCCAGGAGGAGCTGCTCCGGCTGCTCGCGGGAGATGGGCGCCTCCTTGTCGCGGTGGGTGATCCCGACCAGTCGATCTACGGATTCCGGGGTGCCGACGTGCGGGGAATCGTCGAGTTCCCGAACCGCTTCCGGACCGCCGCGGGCGAAAGTGCCGCGGTCACGGCGCTGCGGGTCTGCCGCCGGTCCGGCCCGGAGCTCGTCGCGCTGTCTCGCGCCGTCGCAACCCGGCTGCCCCTCGGCGAGCTCACGCCGCGACGTGACGACCACCGGGGCCTGGAGGCGGCCGGTCCTGCGGGCGGGCCTCCGGAGATCCGGTTGTTCTCCTCCGTCGCCTCCGAGGTAGGCGGCATCGCCGACCTGCTGCGACGTGCCCATCTCCTCGACGGAGTGGCCTGGTCGCGAATGGCGGTGCTCGTGCGGTCCGGCGTGCGCAGCATCCCGACAGTGCGGCGTGCGCTGGTCGCGGCCGGCATCCCGGTCTCCGTGGCGGCCGACGAGCTTCCGTTGTCCCGTGACCCGGCGGTGGCGCCGCTGCTGCGGGCGCTCGAGGCGGTTGCCGAGCGACTGCGGGCGAAGCGGCTCGGACGTGACGCCGCGCCGATCTCGGCCGACATCGCGCGACTGCTGCTCACCTCTCCGTTGGCGGGTGCGTCACCCGCCCAGCTGCGCGCGCTGGGACGCCGGTTGCGCGAGATCGACCGTGACGCCAATGGCGGGCTCGCGCGGCCGTCCGCGACGCTGATTGCGGAGGCGGTTCAGGACCCGAGTGCCGTCGCAACCGTCGAGGAGTGGGTCGCTGCCCCGGTGGTCCGCCTGACCCGGCTGCTGACCGCCGCGGAGGACGTGGGTAGCCGGGGAGGCAGTCCCGCCGAGGTCCTCTGGGCGCTGTGGGACGGCTCCGACTGGGCGCACCGGCTTTCCGGTGCCGCGACGTCCCCCGATGCCGAGGGCCGCGCGGCCGACCGCGATCTCGACGCCGTCCTGGCGCTGTTCGACGTCGCCAACCGGCTCGAGGACAGCCAGCCGCGCGTCACCGTCGATGGGTTGCTCGACGAGGTCTCGTCGCAGGAGATACCGGCTGCGCCGTACGAGGAGAAGGCCGCGGCGCTCGGCGCAGTGCGGCTGCTGACCGCGCATCGCTCCAAGGGGCTGGAGTGGGACCTGGTCGTTGTCGCAGGAGTGCAAGAAGGGGTCTGGCCGGATGTGCGGCGGCGGGGAACGCTGCTCGACGCCGACGGTCTCGGTGCGGGCATACCGGGCGGTGGTCCGACGACGGCATCGTTGCTGACTGATGAGCGCCGGTTGTTCTACGTCGCGGTCACCCGCGCCCGCCGCCGGTTGGTCCTGACGGCGACGTCGGGAAACGACGACCTGGCCGAGCGACCCTCGAGGCTGCTCACCGAGACGGGCCTTGCGTTGCCCGAGGCGGTGACCGCGAGCGTCGGGGTGCTGTCGACCGCATCGCTGGTCGGCCGGCTGCGCCGCGCGCTGCGCGATCCCGCCGCGTCCGAGGAGCTGCGGCGAATCGCCGCCGGCTGTCTGGCCCAGCTCGCTGACGCGGTCGATGACGACGGCGCGCCTCTCGTGCCGACAGCCGCGCCGGATCGGTGGTGGGGCCTGCCCGAGTGGACGCCGGGGGTCGTGGCGGTCCGCGATCCGGACCAGCCGGTGATGCTCTCGGCGTCGGCAGTGGCAGCGTTCGACCGCTGCCCGAGGTCCTGGTTTCTCGACCGCGAGGCGCACGCCACGGAGAGCACATCCACCGCGCAGGGGTTCGGCTCGATCCTGCACGCGCTGGCCGAGGCCGTTGTCGTGGGCGAGCTGCCTGCTGACATCGATGCTTTGGTCGAGCGGCTGGACGCCGTCTGGCACCTGCTGCCGTACGACGCTCGCTGGCAGGCCGTGCGCGACCATCGTGAAGCGACGGATGCGTTGCAGCGGTTCCTCGCGTGGCACGCCACGAACAGCCGTGACTGTGTGAGCGCCGAGGTCGACTTCGAGGTGGCGGTTGGCGATGACATCGTCGTGCGCGGTCGCGCCGATCGCATCGAGCTCGACGACTCCGGCGGCCTCGTGGTCGTGGACCTGAAGACGACCCGCAACCCGCCGAGTGAGGAGCGGGTCAAGACCGACGCGCAGCTCGGCGTCTACCAGCTCGTCACCCGGCACGGCGCCTTCGAGCGATGGTCGACGACGCCAGGCGGCGCTGAACTGGTGCAGCTGCGCAAGAGCACGCGCAACGCCGTGAAGGTGCAGCGCCAGAACGCATTGGGCGCCGAGGATTCCTGGGTCGACGACCTGGTCGGTGGGATCGCTGGCAGCGTGCGCGCGGAGGCGTTCCCGGCCCGACCGAACGACGGCTGCGGCTACTGCCGGTTCCGCACCTCCTGCCCATCGCACGACGAGGGCGGGCAGGTGATCACCTGATGTTCACGCCTACCGCGGATGGCGGCTACCTGCGGGAGCTGCTCGGCAAGGACTTCACCGACGAGCAGATGGCGGTGATCACCGCCGACCTCACGCCGCAGCTCGTCGTGGCCGGCGCCGGCTCCGGCAAGACGACCGTCATGGCGGCGCGGGTGGTCCACGCCGTCGCGTGGTTCGGGGTGCCGGCGGACCGGATCCTCGGAGTGACCTTCACCAACAAGGCAGCGGGAGAGCTGGCGGAACGGGTGCGGCACAGCATCGCGATGTTGCCGGCCCGCGCGCCGTCGGCGATGTCCGACGGCGTCGAGGAGCTGCCGACCGTCGCTACGTACAACTCCTATGCGGCACAGATCGTGCGCGACCACGCGCTGCGGATCGGCCGCGAGCCCGGGGCGACGTTGCTGACCGAGGCGGTGCAGTGGCAGCTCGCGATGCGGGTGGCAAGCCGAGCGCCCGGTCCGTTCCCTCACCTCGACTGGACCACGTCCTATGTGGCGGAGATGGTCGTGGCACTCGCCGGTGATCTCTCCGACCACCTGTGCACGCCGGAGGACGTCCGCCGCCATGACGAGGCGGTGCGCGAGGGTGTGGCTGAACTGGTGAAGCCATTGAAGTGGGTCAAGGACATGGCTGCCCGTACGTTGTCGCGCGACGAGCTGCTTGCGCTGGTCGCCGGCTACCAGGACGAGAAGGCACGACTGGACCTGATCGACTTCGGCGACCAGGTCGCCCTGGCGTGCCGGATCGCACAGACTGCGCCGGAGGTCGCGGCGATCGAGCGAGATCGCTACCGGCTCGTCGTCCTCGACGAGTACCAGGACACCGGTGTCTCGCAGCGGGTGCTGTTCGCAACGCTTTTCGGTGACGCGCACGCGATCACCGCGGTCGGTGACCCCAACCAGGCCATCTACGGCTGGCGCGGCGCGGCGGCGAGCAACCTGTCGCGCTTTGCGGAGCACTTCGACCCCGGTGGGGATCCCGCGCCGCCGCTGCCGCTGATGACGAGCTTCCGGTGCGACGGGCGGATCCTCGAGGTCGCCAACGCGGTTGCCGAGCCGCTCCACGAGTCACTCGTGCGCAAGTCGCGTTCGAGGCTCGAGCTGCCGACGCTGCGCGCCACCGCGGGTCGTGAGGAGGCGGGCAACGTCACCGTCACGCGGTTGCCGACCGCAACGGATGAGGCCGGCTGGCTGGCCGACCGCGTCGCAACGGCGATCGAGAGCGGTACGCCGGCCGGACAGATTGCCGTGCTGGGGCGCCGCCGCACCGACTTTGCGCGGCTGCACCAGGCGATGACCGCACGTGACATTCCGGTCGAGGTCGTCGGACTCGGCGGGCTGCTTGCGATGCCTGAGGTCAGCGACATCGTCGCTGTCCTCTCGTTGCTCGCGGACGCCACCTCCAACGCCGCGGCGGTGCGACTGCTGACCGGCCCGCGTTGGCGGATCGGGGTCCGCGATCTTGCCGCGATCGGCCGCCGCGCGGGACACCTCGCCC
Organism: Mycobacteriales bacterium; assembly: GCA_036268405.1. Taxonomy (GTDB): domain Bacteria; phylum Actinomycetota; class Actinomycetes; order JAFAQI01; family JAFAQI01; genus DASZTV01. The sequence goes on along the minus strand of DATAUF010000093.1, from coordinate 17,576 downwards.
GGCTTCGTAATGGGGCGCCGTCCGGTGACGCCGAGGGCGACGGAGCTGTGGAGGATGCGCGGGCAGTGGCCGACGAGCCGTCGGTTCGCGAGGGCGTCGACGCCGTGCTCGCGCAGGCGACCAGCACCGCGGACCCCGTCGAGGCCCCGTCGCTGCTCGAGGCGATCGAGTCCCCGGGTGCCCAGTCCGGGCTCTCACCGGAGGCGACCGACCGGCTGGCCCGGTTCGCGGCCGAGATCAGGCGGCTGCGGCGGCTGGTCGGTCAGCCGCTGGTGGACCTCGTCACGGAGGTGATCGCGGCGACCGGACTCGACGTGGAGATCGAGGCGTCGGATGCGCCGCTCGCCGTGGCGCGCAGCGCCAACATCCACGCGTTCCTCGACGTTGCGGCGCAGTTCAACGGCATCGATGGGGAGGCCGACCTGGTCGCCTTCATCGCCTACCTGCGCGCGGCTGCGGACAACGAGCGGGGCCTCGATCTCGGGGCGGTCTCCGAGGCCGACACGGTCAAGCTGATGACGATTCACGCGGCCAAGGGGCTCGAGTGGGACATCGTCGCGGTGCCGGGTCTCGTCGAGGGCGTCTTCCCGCCCGGCAAGTCCCGCTCGAGCTGGGTCACCGGCGCGCAGGTGCTGCCGTTTGCGTGCCGTGGTGACCGCGAGGACCTGCCGGAGCTGGGCGGCTACGAGACGGCGGACTTCGAGGCGTTCAAGGGCGAGTGCCGCTCCGACTCATTCGACGAGGAGCGCCGGCTCGCCTACGTCGCTTTCACCCGGGCTCGTCACGAGCTGTGGCTGTCGGCGTACTGCTGGATCGGGACCAGGAAGGACCCGTGTCCGACCTCACCGTTCCTCGCCGACATTCTCGAGCTCGGCGAGCCGGCGCTGGAGATCGCGGACTGGTGCGACAACCCGGCCGAGGACGAGGCCAACCCGATGCTCGTGGCCGGGGTAGCCGATGTCGTGTGGCCCGCGGTGACCACCGCCGAGGAGGCCGACGAGCGTCGCGCCGCTGCCGCCCTCGTCGAGGCCGCCCGCTCGGGTCGCGGCCCGGTCGAGGAGATCGCTGGAGCCGGCGCAGACGTCGCGGCCGACTGGCACCGAGACACGGCGTTGCTGATCGACGAGGCGAAACGGCGACGTGACCGGGTGGTCGATGTCGCGGTGCCCACTCGGCTGACCACGAGCCAGGTTGTGGCGTTGGCGCGCGATGAGACGGCGTTCGCCGCCACCCTTGCCCGGCCGTTGCCGCAACGCCCGGTGCCGCAGGCCCGGCGCGGCTCGCGCTTCCATCGCTGGGTGGAGGAGCTGTACGGCGCGGCCGTCCTGATCGAGCCGGATGAGCTGCCGGGTGCGGAGGACGCGGATCTTTCCGACGATGAGCTGGCCGCGTTGCAGCAGCGCTTTCTCGCGGATGGCTGGGGTCAGCGCACTCCGGTCGCGGTCGAGGCGCCGTTCGAGATGGTGGTCGGGGGCAGGCTGCTGCGAGGCCGGATCGATGCGATCTACCGCAGCGACGACGGCGGATACGACGTCATCGACTACAAGACCGGCGCAATGCCGACCGGCCGGGACTTCGAGGCCGCCGCGCTTCAGCTGTCGATCTACCGCCTGGCGTGGGCCGACCTGGCCGCGGTCGAGCCCGATGCGGTCACGGCTGGCTTCCTCTACGTCCGGGACTCCCACGTCGAACGCCCGCAGCGGCTTCTCAGCCGAGACGAGCTGTCCGCGGTGCTGAGCGGCTGACGCAGAAGACGAAACTGCCGTGCAACCTTCCGGCGCGGCCAAGCGTCTGGACCGATGTGAACCGCAAGTGATCAATCTCGTGTCGCGCGAACGGCAGGATGTGGCCGTGGCCGACGTGGCGGGTGCCGACTCACTGGCGGCGCTGTACGTCGTTCACTACCGGAGCCTCGTGCGGCTGGCGGCGTTGTTGCTCGATGAGCCGGCGGCATGCGAGGACGTCGTCCAGGAGGCCTATGTCCGGTTGGCGGCGAGCCGGCGGATGGAGCGGATGCGCGATCCCGAGGCATCTCTCGCCTACCTGCGCACGACGGTGCTCAACCTGGCCAGGTCCGCGATGCGCCGCCGCCTGACCGCAACGAAGTACGCGCCCCTGGTGCACCCGCCCGACCGGGTCGCCGACGCAGCTATCGGAGCGGTCGAGCGAGCCGACGTGGTGGTCGCGCTTCGCGCGCTTCCGCGCCGGCTGCGTGAGGCGGTCGCGCTGCGCTACTACGCCGATCTCACCGAGGCGCAGACCGCGGACGTCATGGGCGTCAGCGTCGGCGCCGTGAAGAGCTACACGTCGCGGGGCCTCGAGCGCCTCGCGACAGAACTGAAGGTGACCTCATGACCGAGTTCGACGAGAAGGAGATCCGTGACCACCTCGAGCGCGCTGTCGCGCCCATCGACCCCATCGCTCCGCCCCTCGACGTCCTGCGAGCGCGCGCTGTGAAGCTGCGTCGGTTTCGGATCTCAGCAGGCGGCGGCCTGCTTGCAGCGGCCGCTGCGGCCGTCACTGTCGCGGTCGTCGTCGTTCCGGCTAGCGGGTCGTCGAGCGTCCACATCGCGGCGGCACCCTCACTGGGATCGTTGACGTCGTACGCCTCTTCGCATGGCGGGAAGCATGTTGCCGGTCCCGAGCTGGACGGTTCGCACTACGTCGGCGCGTACGCGACCAAGCAGGCAATCGTCGTGGTGCGCTACGCCTCAGGGCACTGGCACGCCGACGGCAAGCCGATCACGAAGTACGGAGCTGGCAAGTATGTGCAGAGGCTCGGAGACGGCGGCACGATCGTCCCCGGTCACGCGTCGTTCACGATGCGCTACATCGGCGGTGACGTCAGCTACTTCGGAGGCGTGATCTACGACGCCAACGGCACCTGGAAGCCGGCTCACTTCGGCAAGTGCGCCGATCACCCGAACCTGAGCTGTGCCTATGCCGGCAACGAGCAGCCTTACGGCCACATCGTGGCGGGAAGCTTCGTTTCGACCTCCAACAGCTGCAAGCCGAGCTGCGCCGCGGGTACGGACTACCTCATCACCTGGCGCTGGAACGCAGCCACCAAGCAGTTCGCGACCGACGACGCTCACATCGTCAAGTACAAGGTTTACAAGGTCCCCACGTCCTGACGACGTCGCGCCCCGCCGCCGTGCATCTACGGTGGCGGGGTGACGATCCCGACGCTGGCGCGCACCGCCGTCGACCGGGCGGCGCACCATCGTGAAGACGAGGCGTGGCTCGCTACCGCCTGGGAGACCGGGCGGTTGCTTGTTGTCGACGCCGAGGGGCGCGCGACGGTCATCGAGGACGCCACACCGGTGCTGAGCTTTGTCGAGGCGGCAAGCTGGCAGGGCGAAGGCGATCGGTGGCTGCTCGGCGTCGGTGACGACGGGACCGCCTACTGGGGCACGGTCGGCACACCGCCGCGAGCTCTCGGGGGCCGGCCGATGGACCTGCGCATGGCGGGTGCGTCGTTGAGCGACCTCGACGCGGGCCTGCTCGTCACGTTGATCGCACTGAGCAACTGGCATGCGACGCACCTTCGCTGCCCTCGCTGCGGGTCTTCGACGACCGTGATCCAGGCAGGCTGGTCGCGCCGCTGTGACACGGACGGCTCGCAGCACTTCCCGCGTACCGATCCGGCGATCATCGTGCTGCTGCACGACGGCGGCGACCGAGTGCTGCTCGGCCGACAGCCGAGCTGGCCGCGCGGGCGCTACTCGACGATCGCGGGCTTCGTGGAGTCAGGCGAGTCAGCCGAGCAGGCCGTGCACCGGGAGGTGCGTGAAGAGACCGGCGTGCTGGTCGAGGACGTCGTCTATCGGGCCAGCCAGCCGTGGCCGTTCCCGCAGTCGTTGATGCTCGGCTACGAGGCGCGGGTCGTCGGTGGTGACATCGCAGCGCGCGATCACGAGCTCGAGGACGTGCAGTGGTTCGACCGCGAGACGTTGCTCCGCGAGGTCGAGATGCTGCCGCCGGCATCGTCCATCGCCCACTGGCTGATCACGGGATGGCTTGCCCGTCCCGTTTGATGAGGTCGCGGTACGCCGTGAACGACGGCTTGCGCTGGTCGTGGTCGCGCAGCAGACCGTCCTTGTCGAACAGTCCGCTGCCGTTCGAGTTGTTGTCGCGCAGGTTGAACCAGCGGTAGTCGGTGACGTCGTACGTCCCGCTGTAGGTCTCGACGGTGTCGACCATTCCGCGCAGCGCGGCGACCTGTGTCGCATCGCCACTGGTGTTCGAGACAGAGCCGTTGGAGGCGTAGCCGTTCTCGGTCACCCACAACGGAGTCTTCGGCCCGATGCCGGCGAGTGGGAGGTAGCAGTCGCGCATGGTCGCGAGTGCCGATGCCAGCTCGTCGGCGGCGGTGTCGATGGGCGGCACCAGCGTCGGTGGGTAGACGCTGCCCGGGTAGTCGTCGAGCCCGACGAATCCGAGGGCGTGCAGGAACCTCGCGCCGCCGTGTTTCGCGAGAAAGCTGAACAACCCGGAGTCGGCGAGCGGATCGAGCCGGTAGGCGAAGGTGAAGCCGACCTTCACGCGATGCGCCCAGCCGTGCTTGCGCAATGCGGAGTACGCCGCCTCGACGCCGTGGACGAGCGCGCCCTGCGCCGAGGTGTACGAGCCATCGGAGGTGTTAGGCGAGATCGCAAGGTTGACCTCGTTGGTGATCGTGAGGGCGACCAGCCGGCGGACCTGACCGAGCACGTTGACGACATGGTGTACCCAGCTCGACCATGCCGCGAGGTCGCCGTCCTCGGTCTTGGTGGGGTGGTAGCGGACCTGCACCTCGACGTCGAAGCCCCGCCGCGCGTACGACTTGGCCTCGTGGACGAAGGTGTTCAGCAGATTGTTGCCACCTGACCAGAACAACCGGTTGAGCCTGATCACGAGCGCCCGATGGTGCGGCTGAAGCGCGTGCAGCGCCTTCAGCTCGGCGCGGTGGTTGACCGAGACCGGACCCTTGAGAGAAGGCAGCGGGTTGCCCGCGAGGCCCGGGTCGACACCGAAGCGCAGTCCGATGGCCGGCGACGGCGTCGCGGCCGGTGCGGCGGGCAGGCAGAGCGAGGTGACCGATGAGTCCGCGGCGGGGTGCGCGCCTCCCGCGCTCGCCGGCGCCAGAGGGGCCAGAGCAACGACAGCGACCGTCGCGGCCGCGACCCACCCCCTGCGTCGCATGATCTCCGATTGTTCGGTCTAAGCGGCCTTGTCACCTTCCGCAACGCCGGTTGGGGAATCCCCGTTGCCGGTGCGGTGTTCTATTGAGACGTGTTTGCCGACCGGATGAACCCCAAGATCGCGGTCAGCGTCGTCTTCGTCTCGGCGATGTTCATGGCGATCATGGACATCACGATCGTCAACGTCGCGCTGCCCAAGCTGGCGCTTGACTTCAACGTCAGCCCCGACCACATCGACAGCGTCGTGGTCGGCTTCCTGGTGAGCCTCGCGGTCTTCATCCCGGCCTCCGGGTGGATGGGTGACCGCTTCGGCATGAAGCGGATGCTGCTGCTCGCGATCGTGATCTTCACCGGCGCCTCCGCCCTCTGCGGGCTGGCGCAGTCGCTCGGTGAGCTGGTGGCATTCCGCATCCTGCAAGGCGTCGGCGGCGGCATGCTGACGCCGATCGGGATGGCGATGCTGTTCCGGACCTTCCCGCCTGCCGAGCGGATCCGGGCCTCACGGATCCTGCTTGTGCCAACCGCGTTCGCTCCGGCGCTCGGTCCGGTGCTCGGCGGACTGCTGGTGACGGACGTCTCGTGGCGCTGGGTCTTCTACGTCAATCTCCCGATCGGTGTCGCGGCGCTGGTGTTCGGCTTCCTGTTCCTTCCGGACGTCCGCGAGCCGAACCCCGGCCGTTTCGACGTCGGGGGCTTCCTGCTCGCGGGCGCCGGCCTGGCCACTCTGATGTACGCACTGTCCGAAGGTCCCAGTCGCGGCTGGACCTCGCCGGCAATCCTCGGCCTCGGTCTCGGCGGCGTCGTGCTGCTCGTCGCCATGGTGCGCTACGAGCTGCGGGTCAGCGAGCCGATGATCGACCTGCGGCTGGTCGGCAACCAGCTGTTCCGGTCCTCGACGATCGTGCTGTTCATCGGGATGGCTGCCTTCCTCGGCATGCTGTACGTCGTCGCGCTGTTCTTCCAGGACGGGCTCGGCCTGACGGCTCTCAACGCGGGGCTGAGCACCTTCCCCGAAGCGATCGGGGTGATGTTCGGCGCGCAGATCTCGACCCGGCTCTATCCGGTGGTCGGACCGCGGCGGCTGATGGCCGCTGGGCTCTGCGGCGTCACGGTCCTCGCGATGGCCATGACGCTGGTCGGATTCGGCACCAGCCTGTGGCTGATCCGCGCACTCATGTTCTTCCTCGGGATCTCGATCTCCCACGTCTTCTCGCCGACGCAGGCCGCGGCGTTCGCGACGATCAGCCAAGCCTCGACCGCTCGCGCCTCCACGCTGTTCAACACCGCACGTCAGGTCGGCAGCGCGCTCGGGGTCGCGCTGCTCACCACCGTCATGTCGGCGGTCGGCGTGACGCACCTCGTGCACGGACACCGCGCGCCCAACCTCGCGGCGTTCCACTGGGCGTTCGCGACGGCCGCTCTGATCGCCCTCGTCGCCGCTCGCGTCGCGCTCACGATCAATGACGCGGATGCCGCGCCCACGATGACCAAGCGGCCCGGCAAGAAGGCGCAGGCACGCCAAGCGGCAACCGAGCTGGCCGCCGCGGGCTAGGAAAGTCCGCGGCGTGTTTCGTCAGTGAGGGTCGGACCGCCCGCGAACGCCTGCGCGATCGACATCCACTCGGTGGCGGCCTCGCCGGTCACCTCGAGGTTGAGGTCTTCAAGCACCCGCCGTTGGGTGACGCGCTGGCAGAAGTCGACAGCAGTTCCTCGCACCGAGTCGGCGGCCGATGGGTCGCCCCAGGTCCACTCGGCACCGCTCGGCGCGGTCAGTGCCACGTAGACAGGTACGTCGGACGCCTCCATACCGCGCACCACGTAGGAGAACCCGCGCGTGCTCACGCCGAGATGGGCGATGTGCCGGAGCCGGTCGGTCGGCGTACGTCGGACCTCCAGCGCATCGGCGATGTCCTGGCCGTGTGCCCAGGTCTCCATCAGCCGTGCGGTGCCGAACGACATCGGTGACATCGACGGGCCGTACCAGGGGACCCGCGTCGTCGGGTCGACGGTCTGTAGCGCATCGATGATCCGGCGCCGCTCGTCCTGCCAGGACGGTACGAGTGCGTCGCCGAGTCCGCGGATCGTCTCGACATGGGCGCTCAGGTAACCCTCGGGATCGGCGAAGAGCTCATCGCGGCGCGCGACGAAGTCCTCTGGCTCCTCGAGTGCTCGCCGTGCCTCGCGGTCGAAGAACCAGATGTGTCCAAGGGTGTCGGCGGCCGACCAACCTGCGGCGGGCGTTGCGCGGTGGAGTGCGTCGGCCTCGGCTGAGGAGATCACCGCGTCGAGGTCGTCTGACTCGGCGCGCAGATCGGTGAGCATTCCCGCGATGTCGGCCACGGCCGGAAGTTATCTCAAGACCGCTAGATCACGCGGGAGAGAGTGCCGCCAGCAGGGCGGGCAGCGGCGGGTTGGTCATGACCTCACCGTTGGGCAGGAGCATCGTCGGCACGGTGGCGTTGCCGTTGTTGGCCTGGAGCACGAACGCCTCCGCCTCGGGGTCTGTCTCGATGTTGATCTCGTCGAACTCGATGCCCTCGCGCTCGAGACCGCGCTTGAGTCGTACGCAATAGCCACACCAGCTGGTGGTGTACATCGTCAGCCGGCCGGCCATGTCAGGCGCTCCTTCACGTCTTGTGCTTGCACCGTCAACAACAGTGCCACGCGAGGAGTTGTTCCGCAGCGGAGCCGGGGCCGGGCCGAGCTGTCCGAGGGCCCTGCGAAGATGCGGGAATGCCGATGGACCCGCTCGAGCGAGTGCTCTCGGGTCTCGATGAGGAGCAGCGCGAGGCGGTGATCGCGCCGCGGGGCCCGGTCTGCATCCTGGCCGGCGCGGGCACCGGCAAGACGCGCGCCGTCACTCATCGGATCGCGTATCAGATCTTCGCGGGCCAGTTCGTACCCGGTCACGTCCTCGCCGTGACCTTCACGACGCGCGCGGCGGGCGAGCTGAGGTCGCGGCTGCGGGCCCTCGGCGCCGACGGCGTGCAGGCGAGGACCTTTCACTCGGCCGCGTTGCGGCAGCTGACGTACTTCTGGCCGCGGATCTCCTACGGCGCCCGGCCGACGCTGCTCGAGAGCAAGCTTCCCGCGATCCGAGCCGCCGCCACGTCCTGTCGGATTGCGGTCGCCGCCGCCGGACAGCGCGACCTGGCTAGCGAGGTCGAGTGGGCGAAGGCCGCGTTGGTGGAGCCGGAGGACTACGTCACGCGGGCGCGGGCTGCGGGACGCGAGCCACCGTTCCCGCTCGAGGACGTGCAGAAGGTCTTCGCGGCGTACGAGCGGGTCAACTCTGAGCGCGAGCAGATCGACTTCGAGGACCTGCTGCTGCTCACTGCCGCCGCGATCGAGAACAACCAGCTGATCGCCGAAGAGGTGCGGGAGCGCTACCGGCACTTCACGGTGGACGAGTACCAGGACGTCAACCCGCTGCAACAGCGGCTGCTCGATGCGTGGCTCGGCGAGCGCGACGACCTCTGCGTGGTCGGTGACCCCAACCAGACGATCTACTCATTCACCGGTGCCTCGCCGGACTACCTGCGTAAGTTCGCCGGCCGGTTCCGCGGCGCAAGCGTCGTGCGGCTGGTCCGCGACTACCGTTCGACCAACCAGGTAGTGACACTCGCCAACCGCATCGAGCCGGAGTCGCGGCTGCGCGCCCAGGGCGGCGACGGGCCGGAGCCGACGTTCGCGTCGTACGACGACGAGCCGACAGAGGCGGTTGCGGCAGCGAAGCGGATCGCGGCGTTGCGCGATGACGGAGTGCCACTTCGGGAACAGGCGGTGCTCTTCCGGGTCAACGCGCAGTCCGAGGTCTACGAAGCCGCGCTCTCCGACCTCGGCATCCCCTACGTCGTCCGAGGTGGCGCGCGGTTCTTCGATCGCCGCGAGGTGCGAGAGGCGATGACCCGGCTGCGAGGTGCGGCGCGTCCTGAGTCGGAGACCGTGGGCGAGTCGCTGCCGTCGATCGTCGCTGACGTCCTCACGGCGATGGGTTTCTCCGGCACCCCGCCGAGCGGCGCGGGCGCGGCGCGCGACGCGTGGGAGTCACTGCGCGCGCTCGTCGGCCTCGCCGAGGAGATGGCAGCAGTGAGTCCCGAGGCCGATCTCTCGGCGTTCACCGCCGAGCTGGCGGCACGCGCCGATGCCCAGCACGCGCCAGCGGTCGAAGGCGTCACGCTCGCGTCGCTGCATGCCGCGAAGGGCCTGGAATGGGACGCGGTCTTTCTCGTCGGGCTCGTCGACGGCACGCTTCCGATCACCCATGCGGCCACACCGGAGCAGGTCGAGGAGGAGCGGCGGCTGCTCTATGTCGGCATCACCCGCGCGCGGCGTCACCTGTCACTGTCGTGGGCGCTGGCTCGTGCCCCGGGTGGCAGGAGGTCACGCAAGCCGTCACGTTTCCTCGACGGCGTCCGGCCGGCGGGAGCGGTCATCGAGCGACCGAAGTCCGCCAAGGCTGCGTTGCCCGACGACCCGACATTCTCCCGGTTGCGCGAGTGGCGGTTGCGGCGCGCGCAAGATGACGGCGTCGCGGCGTTCATCGTGTTCGACAACAAGACGCTGGTGGCGATCGCCGCGCGCGCACCATCCGACCGCGACGAGCTCGCCGCCGTACCGGGCGTGGGCCCGAAGAAGCTCGAGCAGTACGCCGACGAGGTGCTCGAGGTCCTGCGCAGCTAGCGGCCGGCGGCAGCCGGCACCCCGTGTGGCTGGTCCGTGGGGTGCAGGACATAGGTTTTGGCAGTGACCGAGTCGCCTGCCGAGCCGCTCTCTGCGCTGCTCACGATCCTCGATCTCGAACAGATCGAGGTGAACATCTTCCGCGGCGTGAGCCCGGACGAGACCGTGCAGCGAGTCTTCGGCGGGCAGGTGGCCGGGCAGGCCATGGTGGCCGCCGGCCGGACCGTCCCGCCGGAGCGGCAGGTCCACTCGCTGCACGCATACTTCCTGCGGCCGGGCGACCCGACGATCCCGATCATCTACGAGGTCGACCTGATCCGGGACGGTCGCTCGTTCACCACGCGCCGGGTGGTTGCGGTCCAGCACGGCAAGCCGATCTTCCACCTGTCGGCATCGTTCCAGGTCGAGGAGCCCGGCGTCGACCACTACCTGCCGATGCCGGATGCGCCGGATCCGGAGACGGTTCCGACACTGGCTGAGCGGGCGACAGCCCTCGGTCTGCCGAAGTCGCCGCATTGGGACCGGCCGCGGCCGGTCGAGCTGCGATACGTCAACGACCCGCCTTGGTTGCCGAACGGGGATACCGCCGACCGGCACACCCAGCAGGTGTGGCTGAAGGCCAGCGGAGCGATGCCCGACGATCCGCTGATGCACGTCTGCGCGGTGACGTATGCGAGTGACTTCACGCTGCTGGACTCGGCGCTGCTCGCCGGCGGTCTGACCTGGGACGACGACCGCGACGTGATGGTCGCGAGCCTGGATCACGCGATGTGGTTCCACCGGCCCTTTCGCGCCGACGACTGGCTGCTCTACGACCAGTCCTCGCCGAGCGCGTCAGGCGCGCGGGGGCTGGCGATCGGCAGGCTCTTCACCCGCGACGGGCGGCACGTCGTATCGATGGTTCAGGAAGGTCTGCTGCGCGTGGTTGGCAAGAAGAAATGATTTCGTGACCAAACTTGCCGGGAAAATGCTTTGCGCACCCGTGTTAGGCCGTTTAATCTCACCAGCAGATGACAGCGAGTGCTGTCACGCCCGAGCCAGCGAGGAGGTGCCCACGATGAGCAGCAACTTCACGCCCACGATGCCGGCACCCCGCGCTGTCGTCCGCGACACCGCTGTCACGCGGGTGGTGCCGGCCTCGGCGCGCACGATGCGCTCGGTCCATGTCGTCCCGGCAATGTGGTCCAAGCACCTCACCCTCGCGCCCATCGCAGCAGTTGCCGTCAAGGCAAACCGCAACAAGGGCGCAGTGGGTGCCCCAGGCTTCTGGGATCCGGTCTGATCCACCAAACAGACTGGCTCACAGAGGCCGCGGCACCCGAAAGGGTCCGCGGCCTTTTTGTTTGTCACGAGCACGGCGGTTGTCCAGAAGAGAACCGAACAGCTGTCCCGATGAGATTGAAGGAGGTAGGTACCGATGACCACACGAGACTGCGCATTGCCCTGTCACCTGGTCGACCCCGATCTGTTCTTCGCGGAGTCGCCGGTTGACGTCGAGCGCGCCAAGGCGCTGTGCCTGGACTGTCCGTTGCGTCGGTCCTGTCTCAGCGAGGCGCTCGACCGTCGCGAGCCATGGGGTGTCTGGGGCGGCCAGCTGGTCGTCCAGGGCGTCGTGGTGGCCCGCAAGCGGCCGCGAGGTCGCCCGCGCAAGGACGAGGTGATCGCCGCATGAGAACCGCGGTGATCACACCCAACACACACCTTTCAAGGAGTTCGCAGATGTTGCAGCAGCTGATGGTTGAGGCGCTGTCCCGCGAGCGAATGCGGGCCAGTGAGGAGCAGCGGCGCAGGGAGTATGTACGCCGGCTGGTGGTGCTGAGGCGCCGCCAGCGTCGGGCGGAAGCGGCTCATCGCGCCGTACAGATGCTCAGTGTTTGGTAGGTGACGAAGAGCGGATGTCACATACGCATGGCGATAGCCAGTGCAATGGGACATCCGCTCTTCGGTGTCTCGATAGGTTGACCACGTGACCGCGCCGGCTGAGCTCGAGACGCTGCGCGACGCGGCGGTCGACGTGCTGTGTGACGCCTCGCTCGCCGAGATCGTGGATCTTGTGGCGTACGCCGACGGCGACGCAATTGTCGTCGCCAACGCCGACGGCGCCTCGCGGCTGTCGCGGCGGGATCCGGATACGCCGGCCGAGGTGATTCGCGGCCGTGACCCGGTCGCGTGGCAGGACCCGATGGCGTTCTCGACGCTGGTCGAGGAGCTCGCCGACCCGTCCCCGCCCAACGAGCGCAACTCCTACCCGTGGGCCGGCGAGCGGCTCGCGTCGCTGTTCGCCGCAGCCGCGGCGCCGGACATCGCGGTGGTTCACACCGGCCGCCATTTCTGGCCCGAGCGAGGCGGTCATCCCGGCGAGCACGGCTCGCTTAACGTCGTGCAGTCCCGCGCACCGCTGATCCTTTCCGGTCCGAGCGTCACCACACGCGGACTCATGCCGGTTGCGGCCCGCGTTCCCGACGTCGCTCCCACGCTTGCTTGGCTCGCCGGCGCGTCGCTGGCCGACCTCGGTGACATGGACGGCCAAGCGCTCGTCGACTTCCTGGTGCCGCATCCCGGCCCCGTGGTCGGGCTGCTGTGGGACGGCTGCAACTCCAACTCGCTCTACTCCCTCGCCGCCGCCGGCGAGCTGCCCACCGTCGCGCGCTTGCTCGACCGCGGCTGCGCGTTCGCCGGGGGAGCAATCGCGGAGTTCCCGAGCGTGACGCTGGTCAACCACACCTGCGCGCTGACGGGCGTCGGGCCAGGGCGCCACGGCATCGTCAACAATGCCTACTACGACCGCGCCGAGGCGGTGCAGCGACTCACGAATGACGCGCGGACCTGGCATCGCTGGTCGGAGTGGCTCACCCCGAGCATCCGCACCGCCTTCGAGCGGGTCGACGGGCCGACGGCCTGCGTCAACGAGCCGGCCGACTCAGGCGCGACGTACTCCACCTTCCGACTGATCCGCGAGTCGGGCTCGTCGGGCGGCGCAGGCGACATGAACTCGCTGTTGCCCGATCCGGCGACCGACCCGCACACCACCAAGGACTTCGTCGGGATCAAGGACTACGCGTGGTCGTCGTCCGTCGACGCGGTCGGGCTGACCCAGATGATCGACCTGTGGCCGTCACGGTCCGAGGCGCCCGCGCTGACCTGGTGGAACGTGCTGCTGACCGACACCGGCCACCACGAGGGCGGCCCGCACTCCGAGGTCGCGCACGCTGCGATGCGTGACGCGGACACGAGGCTGGGCGTGTTCCTCGACCACCTGGACCGGATCGGCGTGCTCGAGTCCACGACCTTCCTGCTGACCTCCGACCACGGTTCGGAAGGCGCCGACCCCGAGTGCCGAGGCGACTGGACCGGGCCACTCACCGAAGCCGGCATCCCGTTCCGCGACGAGGCAGTCGGCTTCCTCTACCTAGGGACCTGATGGGCTGCTGATCCGCGGCGGCGGCTCGAAAGGAGTCACCTCACAACCGCTGACGCGCCCGCTGCTACGTGGCACCGTGTTCGAGTGCCCCAGACACGTTCGTTCAGCCTTGCCGTCATGGCGGCCGCTCTCGCGATTGCGGGTACCGCGGTCGCCGTCGGCTGGCCAGGCTCTGGCGCCTCTGTTGTGGCCGCAAGCGGCGGCTTCGTTGTTGTAGGCGGTTCGACGCCTTCCGCAGTCTCGTCGCCTGCCGCAGCGGCTTCTCCCTTGCCACGAGCCGTCGTCGCCGTCTCGGTGGCCGAGGTCTGGTCACATCACCGCAAGGTGCGGCCCTTCGACCGACCGGCCCTTGATCGACCGGCGCGGATCGGTACCTGGATTCACCAGATGTCGCTGTACCAGCGCAGCCACCTGTACCGCAGGCTTGCGACGCAGATCAGGTACGGCGAGGTGATCGAGGTGCTCGGCACCCGCGGTGCGTTGAGCCGCGTCCGGATCCCGGACCAGACGGGCGGCCGATTCCCGCACGGCATCGTCGGATGGGTGGCATCTCGCCAGCTCCACCCGGAGCCAGCCGGATGGCAGACGCCTGCGAGGGTCGCGACCGTCACCGCGAAGCGGGCGACACTTCAGCTCACCACTGGCGGCACGACCCGGCCACTGGCCCTCAGCTACGCGACGACGCTCCCCGTGCTCCATGTGCGATCGCACCAGGTGGTCGTCGCGGTTCCGGGATCAGCCCGAACCGGGCGACTGCCGCGCAGTGCGGTCCGGGTCCATGCACCCGATGCGCCGGCGATGCGTCCGACCATCCGGCAGGTGCTCGCACAGGCGAAGCGCTTCCTGGGCCTGCCTTATCTGTGGGCCGGCATGACGGCGTGGGGCTATGACTGCTCAGGTCTGACCGCGACGGTCTACTCGGTCCTCGGGATCACGCTGCCGCGGGATGCGGCTGACCAGTCGCTGGTCGGTCGACCCGTGGCCCGGCGACACCTCCGCGTGGGTGACCTTGTGTTCTTCTCCCACACCCGCAAGCGCGGGGACATCCACCACGTCGCGATCTACGCCGGGCACGGGCGCGTGCTGGACTCGCCGTACACGGGGGCGCGCGTCGAAGTGGTGAACCTGCGGCACTCCTACCTCAACCGCGAGTACTGGGGCGCCACCCGGCCGCTGGACTAGCCCGGGTCTTGTCCGACGTCCCAGAGGTGATGGATCCAGTCGTGCGCGAAGTAGCGGCCCAGCGACTCCACGGTGAATGACGCGCCATCGCTGCGACGGCCGGTGCGCGTCCACCCCGGGCCGGCCACGGTGTCGAAGCTTCGCGCGACAGCATCGCCCGCGGCCGTGAGCTCGACGGCAACGACTTCCGGATCCTGCCGGTCGTAGCGCGCTTCGATCGCCGTCACGTCCTGGTCCCAGTTCGGGAACAGCGGATCGTCGTTGTCGAGCATGAGATGTAGCCGCTCGTCGTACTTGCCGAAGACGTCGCGTACGTGGCACGCATACTCCAGCGGTGACCAGGCCCCGGGATTGGGCCGGTCGCGAGCGTCGGGTCGCCGGAGAACCGCGCGCCACTGCTGCGCGTTCGCGCGGACCATCGCGCCGAGCTGCTCGCGTCGGAAGGTCCACGACTCGAAGCCGCACTCGGGACACCGTTCGCGCAGGACCCAGGTCCAGTCCTTGCTGTCCGGCTCGATGCTCATGTGCCGAACCAGTGGGCGATGCGCGCGGGGCCAGCGGCGGCACTGTCGGACAGGCGTGCAGCCACCTCCAGGCCGCCGAAACCTGCGCCGAGCACGAGCACGCTCAGCTTCGCCACGACGAACCTCCCCGGTGGGCTGCACGTCAACCTAACGCTCGCGGCTGGTCCGCCTAGGCTTCCGGGATGAGCAAGGTCGGGGTGGCGGTTCGACAGGAGGCCCGGTGGTTCGGGCTGCACCGGGCGGCGCGCACCGTGCTCAAGATCCAGGCCCGTCGTGGCCAGCCTGTCGCCCGACTGCTGTTCGAGCCGGGCGCCCGCGAGAATCCCTATCCGTTGTTCGACGAGATCCGCGGGACCGGCCGGGTCGTGCCGTCTCTGCTCGTCAACGCGACCGTCGACTACGCGATCGTCTCCGCCGTGCTGCGCGACAGCTCCGCCTTCAGCGTCGCGTTCACCGACGCCCCCAACCAGCCGCGCGCAATCCGTTGGCTGTTCAGCGCACCCGATCCAGAGCTGGCAAGTGTCATCGATGCGCCGTCGCTCCTCGCCGTCGACCCGCCGATACACACTCGCTACCGGCGTCTCGTGTCGAAGCCGTTCACCCCGCGAGCTCTGCAGCAGGTTGCCGACCGGGTCGAGGAGCGCGCGGTCGAGCTGCTCGACGGGCTCGCCGCGCGACACGGTGACGCCGGTAAACGCAGGGTCGACATCGTCAAGGACTATGCAAATCTGCTGCCGGTAGCAGTGATCGCCGAGATCCTCGGGGTGCCCGCGGACATGCGCGACCAGTTCCTCGCGTGGGGCCACGCGGCGGCGCCCGTGCTCGACTTCGGCGTGACGCATCGCGAGTACACCTCGGTCAACCGGGCGCTGAGGTCGATGAACGCCTGGTTCAACGAGCACTTCGCGAACCTGAGACGCCACCCGGGCGACGACATTCTCAGCAAGCTCGTCAATGCCGACCCCGAGGATCGGCTCACCGACCTCGAGCTGCGTGCCACCGCTCTGCTGCTGCTGGGCGCCGGCTTCGAGACGACGGTGAACCTGCTCGGCAGCGGTGTCGCCGTCATCGCCGGGTCGGGGAAGTCACGCGAGCGGCTCGCCGCCGAGCCGCAGCTGTGGGAGCAGGCTGTAGATGAGCTGCTCCGGTTGGAAAGTCCCGTGCAGATCACCGGCCGGGTCGCGGTTCGCGATACCGAGGTCGACGGAGTCGAGGTCAAGGGTGGTACGCCGCTGCTTTGTCTGCTCGGTGGCGCCAACCGCGATCCCGCGGTGTTCGACAACCCCTCGGCGTTCGATCTCGATCGGCCGAACTCGCGCGAGCATCTTGCGCTGAGCGCCGGGATTCACTACTGCCTCGGCGCGAACCTCGCCCGCATGGAGGGTCAGACCGGCTTGCGGCTGCTCTTCGAGCGCTTTCCTGACCTCGAGGTAGTTCCCGGCTCGGGTCGCCGACGCGACCTGCAAGCGCTCCGCGGCTATGAATCGCTGCTTGTCGACCTCACCGGGTCATAACGGGGACCAGCGGGTGGTGCGGAGCAGACGGCTGCGCCAGGTGTCGCGGTAGTTCAGCGCCTCATGCATGAACATGCCCGGCTGCTTGAGCTCGGCGGGCGTGTCCTGGGTCAGCAGGCGCAGCAGCAGGTTGTTGTCGAGCACCTTCTGCCAGAGCACAGCCTCCTTGCGGCGGCCCGCGCCGTACGCCGGCTGGAAGCACAGCTCGATGTCGAGCAGCCGACCTTCCTTGGGGCGCGCGTCCATCGGGGCGTAGTAGCCGGTGCCCCAGAAGCCGGTGTAGTCGACGAGTGAGGCGTGCGGCCAGCCGGTGTCCTCCATGTAGACGACCGGCTCATGGTCCTGCGGCGTCGTCGGAACGCTCGCGAAGTCGACGTCCTGCAGCGGAGACCACGGCACCGGCAGCATGATGTTTGAGGTCACGCCATGGCGCATCGCGTCGAGGTCGGTCTGCCAGTCGCGTAGGTCGCCGGTCTGCAACCGCTCGGCGAGCCGTTGCCAGGCGGCACCATCTCGCACCGCGGTCACCGTGACGATGTTGTACGCCGGGCCGGTGCCGTGGACCCAGTGCAGGTACCAGAGCAAGCGCGCGTCGTCCTCCTTCGCGAGCATCGGCATCCACTCGTCGCGGATCTTCGCTTCGAAGTCGTCCTCGGACCGGCCGCGTACCTCGTGCACCTCGTGGACGTACAGCACCTCAGTGACCCCCTGTCACGATCCGGGCGACCGCTTTGCGATCGACCTTGCCCATGTCGGTCAGCGGAACCTCGGCGGCGAAGACGACCAGCTCCGGTGTCTTGTACTTCGCGATCCGCTCGGCGCACCACTGCTGGAGCGTGTCGACGTCGACCGGTTCAGAAGTGACCACGATGGCGCCGACCCTTTCGTTCATCTCGGGATCGGGTACGCCGGCGACCGCGCAGTCGATGACGAGCGGATGAGCTCGCAGCGCTGCTTCCACCTCCACTGGCCCGAACTTCTCGCCACCGCGGTTGATCGTGTCCGACAGCCGCCCGCGCGGGTACAGGTATCCGTCGGCATCGATCCGGACCAGGTCACCGGTGCGGAG
>DATAUF010000092.1:0-3897 GCA_036268405.1 Mycobacteriales bacterium | reverse complement strand
CGAATCCCGCCGACCCCACTCTTGACCACGAACGAGCAGGCTCACCAGGACGCCCGATCCCTAGTCGGCACAGGCTGTTGCGCCGACTTTCGTGGCGGCTTCGTCGACCTTGGTCCCCAAGGGCGGCTCCGACTTGAGATCCACGAGACCTGAGGCGTCCTTGGCGTCGGCCTTGCGCCTGATGGTCTGCAGCAGGGTCGTCTCCTGCTGACGCAGCGTAAAGAACGCACCCCAGTCGTTCTGGACCGAGCTGGCCGCCTTGAGCGCGGAGAGCTTTGTGGTCGCCGCCACGACCACCGGCTCAATCCTGTCGAAGTACGCGGCAGCCCGTGTGGCGTCCCCGAGGTCGCTCGGCTGCGGGATCGCGTCCCTGGCGCTGTTCTCGGCTGCGCAGATCGCATTGGCCTTCGAGTCGATCGCCGACTTGGACAGCCCCGAGCTGCCCCCGCACGCCACGAGCGCAGCGCCGACCGCGGCGAGGCATGCGGCCGCGCGCGCTACTCCGCGCAGGTCGAGGCTCCGGCCTTCGTGGCAGCCGTGTCGACCTTCGGGCCCAGGTCGCTGAGGCCCGCGTACTCCGTCAGCCCGGAGGGATCGGCAGCGTCGGCCTTCTGCCGAATGTCGTGGATGGTCGTGGAGAACTGCTTGCGGAGCGCGATGTAGGCGTTCCAGTCCGTCGCGATGCTGCTGTCGGGCTTCAGCGCCACGAGCTTCGTCGTGGCGCTCGAGATGATGGGGTCGATCTGGTCGAAGTACGCCGCCGCCTTCTTGGCGTCCTGGATGCTGTTGCTGTTCGGGGCGGGCACGGCTTCGCCGGCTGTCGACTCTGCCGCGCAGATGGCGTTGGCCGCGGCGTCGAGTTGAGCCTTGCTCAGCGCGGAGCCGCCGCCGCTCCCACCGCTGCTGCTTCCGCCACAGCCGGCAGCCGCAGCGCCCAGCGCGACAAGCACGAGGCAGGCCGAGGTACGTGAAGAGCTGAACATGTGCGGTCCCCTGTCAGTCCGGCCCCGGCCGGCGCACTGCCGAGCTACGAGCGCTGCGATCCACTGGCAGCACCCTACTGGGGACCTTGGATAACTTGACAGTTATATAACCGGTTCGGCATTCTTGGGCAATGTCGTTCGCAGTGCTTGCCGAGCCCGCCAGGCGTCAGATCCTGGATCTACTGCGCGAGCGGGAGCGTTCTGTGGGTGAGCTGGTCGACGATCTGCGGCTGTCTCAGCCCGGAGTCTCCAAGCATCTGCGGGTACTTCGGGAGGCAGGGCTCGTGCAGGCGCGAGTTGATGCCCAGCGCCGCGTGTATCGAGTGCGTCCGGAACCGCTCGCCGCGATCGACGGGTGGCTCGCGCCATACCGGCAGATGTGGTCGTCCCGGCTGGACGCGCTCGAGGTGCATCTCGCAGCCGACGTTGCTCAGGAGGATTCGTGATGGACGGAGAGCTGATTCGTGACGGCGCCGCGTTTGTGCTGCGCTTCGAGCGCGACCTCCCGTATCCGGTCGAGCGGGTGTGGCGGGCAATCACCGATCGGTCCGATCTGGTGGCGTGGTTCCCGAGTGCCGTCGACCTGGAGCTGCACGTCGGTGGCAAGGCGATCTTCGTCAACGACCCGGACTTCCACGTCGACGCCGACCTGCTCGCCACCAGCGGCGAGGTGGTCGAGCTGGACCCGCAGCGTCGCTTCGCCTTCACCTGGGGCAACGATCTGCTCCGCTTCGAGCTCACCCCCACGGACGGCGGCTGCCGACTCGTCTTCACCCACCGACTTCCGCATCGCGCGTGTGTGAACCGGACCGCGGCGGGCTGGTCGGTCTGCTTTGATGCGCTCACGGCGTCACTGGCAGGAGCTGAATCTGCAGGCTCTGGCTGGCAGGTCTGCTACGACCACTACCTGGCCCGGTTCGGTGACGCGGGCGTCATCGGTCGAGAGGGTCAGGCCGCAGTCGCGCGGTTCGAGCGGCTGATGCCGGCTGCCGCCGACAAGGTCTGGTCGGCGCTGGAATACATCGCAAGGCTCGACGACTCACCCGGCGAGGGGGGCGAGGTGCTCCGGTCGGCCCCGCCGCTCGTTCTCGAACAGAGGTGGCGGAACGCCGGGGGCCCGGAGGGGATCGTCAAGTGGCAGCTGATCCCCCTCGGAGACGCCAGCTTGCTGTTGCTCACTCAGACTGTTGACGCGCCGTGGGATGCCGCGAAGGCGCTCGAAGGCTGGGATCGCGTTCTCGTGGCGCTGGCCGCGAGCCTCGCGTGAGGCCACCCGAGAGTCAGATGACATCGTGGAGCGGTGAGCCCGCTCGCCGTACCTGACGTTGACGTCGCCGTCGTCGGCGGCGGTCCCGCCGGGTTGGCCGCGGCGGCAGAAGCGGCGCGTGGTGGCCTACACACCGTCGTACTCGAGCGGGCGCATGCGATCGGTGAGCCGGTGCGGACGAGCGGCGGGAGCTTCGTCAAGCCGCTCAGGGCACTCGGCGTGCCCAAGCGCTGCTACCACCCGATTCACCGGATCAAGGTGATCGGGCCGACCACGATCGCGACCAAGTCCTACCGCCGCGCCGTGGGCTGCGTGATCGACGTCCGCGGCACCTACCAGTGGCTCGCGCAGCAGGCGGTCGAGGCGGGGGCGGAGATCCGGCTGAAGGCCCACGTCGAAGGTCCGCTGACGAACGGCAACGGCGTGATGGTCCGCGATCCGTTCCGAGGGAGGTACGACCTCGCCGCACGGGTGGTGGTGGATGCGAGTGGCCACACCGGATTCCTGGCACGCGAGGCAGGACTTCGGCCTGCGAACGACCGCAGCGCGGTCGGGATGGAGCTCGAGCTGCACGCGCCGGGCTATGACCAGGACGAGGTGGTGTTCTGGCTCGGCGACGATGTCGCGCCCGGGGGGTACGGCTGGGCGTTTCCCTGTGGCGACGGCCGGGTGCGGCTCGGCGTCGGGGTGGTCCGGCCGGAGAGCGATGCGGAGCCAAGGGTGCTGCTCGAGCAGCTCGGTGAGGAGTTCGCGAAGCTCGCAGGTCTGGCGTCCGGCCACCGGTCGAGCCCGCTGGAGATGCACAGTGGATTGATGCCGGTTCTCGCACCGGACGCGGCAACGTTGGTCGGTGACGGGCTGGTCGTGACCGGTGACGCCGCGGGTCAGGGCTCGACGCTGCTGGGTGAGGGCATCCGCTACGCGATCGTGGCCGGACGCGCCGCTGGTCAGGCGATCGTCGGGGCGGGCGGCGACTACACGCCGCGCGGCCTCGCGCCGTACCCCCGGCAGTGGCGCAAGGAGATGGGCCGCAACCTCAAGATCGCGTACGCCGTCAACGAGCGGATCTGCAAGTTCACCGATGCCGACTGGGACCGCGTGATCCGCCGGATGGACGCCCTCACCTCGCGCCAGGCCGCCGCGGTGTTCGCGAGCGCGTTCAGCCCGTGGTGGGCCGCATCAGTGATCTTCACCGATCCGTCCCTCGTCCGCTCGGTCGCAAGAGCGCTGCGCCAACGGCGCTGAAAGTCAAAGGCGCACTCAGTCAAAGACAAGAGCGCAAAGACCGGGGGCAGCTGTTGGTCTTCGGTTACGTCTCGTCGGCCTCTCCCGTTGCGAGGGCGGGATAGCGGTCATCTATGACCAAATATCCGCGCTCGCAACGCAATCGCGGGCACCCGGTCATAGACGACCGAACAGCCGCGATGGTGAGCGAAAAGTGAGCGGCCAGCGCAAAGCGCGCAGAGCGACAACCACGCCCCTGGTTTCAGCGGGATTTTGACCTTGGGGTTACGAGTCGAGCTTGAGGTCACGGAGCAGCTTGGCGACGTGCCCGGTTGCCTTCACGTTGTAGAAGGCGTGCGCGATCTTGCCTTTCGGGTCGACCACGAACGTCGAGCGGATCACCCCGGTGACCTTCTTGCCGTA
>DATAUF010000091.1:0-14088 GCA_036268405.1 Mycobacteriales bacterium | reverse complement strand
GACCAACGACCACGACCTCGGGCTCTTCGCGATCGGTGACGCGGCCGGACCGTCACTCGCCGGCCGCGCCACTGTCGGGATGTACCACCTGGCGTGGGAGGTCGACACGCTCGACGAGCTCGAGCGGTTGGCCCGGGAGCTTTCAGCTGCCGGAGCGCTGGTGGGTGCGTCCGACCACGGCACGACGAAGAGCCTCTACGTGCACGACCCAGATGGCCTCGAGCTCGAGATCGCCTGGCTCATCCCCGCGGACCTGCTGACCGATGCCGCTCGCGACGCTCGCACCGCGATCGGTGCGCTCGACATCGCCGCGGAGCGGCAGCGCTATGGCGCCACCACCCGCGGCGGTGTCGGAGTCTCCGTCAGCTGACCCGCCGCTACGCCGGCGCGGGTGCCGGCGCGATGCGCAGGATCCGCGCGACCGGCCGCGGCAGCCACCAGTTCCACTTGCCCATGAGCGACATCAGCGCCGGGACGAGCAGCGCCCGGACGATCGTCGCGTCGAGCAGGATGCCGACGCCGAGGCCGGTCCCGAGCACCTTGATGTCTGTCTCCGGTCCTGACGCCAGTGCGGCGAACGCGAGGAAGAGGATCAACGCCGCGCTGGTCACAAGTCGGCCGGTACGGCCGAGTCCACGCACGACCGCCCCGTTGGTTCCGGAAGCGTCCGTTGCCGCGTCGTACTCCTCGCGGATGCGGCTGAGGATGAAGACCTCATAGTCCATCGACAGGCCGAACAGGAAGGCGAAGACCATCAGCGGCACCCAGAAGGTGATCGCACCGGTGGCTGGGATGCCGAACACCGCGTTGGAGCCGTGCCCGTTCTGCCAGAAGTACGTGAGCAGTCCGAACGTCGCGCCCATCGAGATGACGTTGAGCAGCACCGCCTTGATGGCGAGGGTCAGCGAGCGGAACGCTCGGGTGAGCAGGATGAGCGTGATGATCGCGATCAGCGCGAACATCTCGGGGAAGTGCCCATAGACGGCGTGGATGTAGTCCTGCTGGGTCGGGCCATCGCCGGCAACGCCGACCACTCCGTCGATCGGCTTCACCGCCGCCTGCACTGCGCGAACGGGGGCGAGCGTCTGGCTGTTCGCCGTTACGACGTTGGGTACGACGATGATGTCGGAGTAGCCGCTGTTGTTCGCCACCGGGCCCTTCGGCAAGGTGGCGACCGACACACCTGGGGTTGACTTCATCGCGTCCAGCACGGCGGGGGCGTCGGACGTCTTGGTCAGGACCTCGAGTGGTGTCAACGTGCCTGGGCTGATCCCGTTGGAGGTCATCTGCATGAAGAGATCGTGGGCGCGTCCCGACTTCGCGAGCGCATTGACGCTCGTCTCGCCGACCTTCAGGCCGAACGCGGGGGCGAGCATCACCCCGAGGATGACGACGGCGACGCCGGCACCGGCCCACCGCTGATTCACGACGCCGCGGGCCCAGCCGGTCCAGGCTCTGCTCGCGCTTGCCTCGTGACGCACCCGGGGCCAGTCGACGCGCGGCCCGATGCTTCCGAGCATCGCCGGCAGCAAGGTGAGGACGACGATCGTCGAGATTGTCGGGATCAGCACGCCACCGATGCCTACGCTGCGAAGGCCTGGCACCGGAAGAACGATCAATGCGAGCAGGCCGATGGCCACTGTCATGCCCGAGACCGCCACGGTGCGGCCAGCCGTCTCGGCGGCGCGGATCACGGCGGCGTGGTTGTCGAGGCCGTGTTCTCGTTCTTCCCGCCATCGGGTGACGAACAACAGGCTGTAGTCGATTCCGAGTCCGAGACCGACCAAGCCGACCAGGAACTCGACGATGAACGAGACCTCGGTGACCGTTGTCAGTCCCAGGATGACGAGGAAGGTCGTCATGATCGAAACGACGGCGACGAGGAGTGGCACAAAGGCGAGCAGCGAGGCGAAGACGAAGGCGAGCACGATCAGGGCGCCGCCCGCTCCGAGCAAGGTCTCGGCTAACACGCCTGGGCCGCCGCTATTGCTCCCGGCAGCCAGCTGCTGCTCGCCGGTTATGCCCGTTTGCCAGCCCGGCAGTGTGGCGGCGACCGCCTTCCTGAGGTGCGAGGTGGGGTCGTCGGAGAACGAGCCTGGCGGCTTCGTGAAGATGATCGCGATCGTGGTGCGGCCGTTGGCTCCGATGAACTGCTTGTCGCCGGTGTTGGCGTAGTCGATGACGCGTGCGCCCGGACTGGCCTTGGCGACTGCCGGAGCGAGCTGCGAAAGCGCAGCGGTCTGGCTCGCCGCCGTTCGGCCGTCAGGCGCCGTCATCACGGCGATGCTCGTGAAGCCGGTGGTGCCGTTCGTGCCGTAGAGCTTCGTGAGGTGCTGGGCGGTCACGTAGCCGGGCTGGCCGGGCAACGAGAAGTCGAGAGACAGCCGGCTCTGGACGCTGCCGACGGCGACGAATCCGCCCAAGAGGACGACCAGCCAGCCGATCATCACCCACAGCTTGTGGTGGAGCACGAACGCCGCCAGTCGCCCAAAGACGTTCGCCGGCGCCACCGTGGTCGTCTCGCTCATTGCACCCCTGTCACTCGAACCGCTGGGAAGTTCCGTCTGACTGAGAATCTTTCAGACATGGAATGATTCTGCAAGTGTATTATGTGTCACATGGCCGGGCGCGACGAGGGTCTCCCCGCGGACTCTGCCGCCTCGGATCCTGCCCGGGCTCCCGAGGTGATCGGTACCGGATTTCTGCTTTCTTCCCTCGGCGCGCACTCCGCGATGAGCTTCGCCAAGCGGATCGAGCCAATGGGCCTTACGCCGCCGCACGTCGGCCTGCTCCGCGCGATTGCGGTCGGTCCGGGGCGAAGCCAGCAGTCCATCGCTGACGAGTTCGGCATGCCGCCGAGCCGCGTCGTCGGATTCATCGACGATCTCGAGGCGACCGGTCTGGTCGAGCGTCGTCGCGATGACCGCGACCGTCGGGTGCATCGGCTGTATCTGACGCCGGCCGGGGGGAAGGCGATGCGTCGCCTCGCCGAGCTGGGCAAGGAGTCGGAGGAGACGCTGCTCGGGTCGCTGGACGCGGCAGACCGAAAGCGACTGCGTGAACTGCTCGAGCGTCTGGTGGTCGACCAGCAGCTGACGCCGGGCGTCCACCCCGGCTACCGCCGGATGCAGCCCGAAAAGGACGTGCCTACCTGCGACTAGCGGCCGTGGCCTGAGCGGGGGCTCGGGACCAGCGCCGTCACCACTGCACGCGCGTTTCGCGAGGTCACGCGGGCGCAGGCTCGGTGGGCCGCGGTCACCACCGCGACGGTCGCGAGTACGACGCCGCACGGAACCATCGCGACCAATGACTGCATGCCGATCACGGTGAGGATGGCGACGCTGAGAGGCAGCGAAAGGATCATCGGCCAGCGCAGGAGCTCCCGCATCAGATCGCTGTGCCGCACGTCCTTCGCACCGGCCGGGAAGAACAGGCTCGTTCCCTCGACCGTCGGCGCGGTCGAGACGAGTGGTGCTTGGGTTGGTGTCTGCGTTTGAAGCGACATGAGTCTGCCCTCTGGTTGAGTTCGTCATGTCGATCCTGCTTTGCCCGGGTTCGTCATTCCATAGCGATCTCGGGCGGTTTCGAGGTGGTCATCTCGGGCTGCCCCGCATGGTGCCGGACCAGTGCGCGCACCGGTGCCGACCCTCAGAAGGGCGTGAGGGCGGCGTCGTAGCGGCTCATGGCGACGTCGGCGACTCGCGGATCGGCGCCGATGGGGGCGCTGATGACGGGCGCGCCACAGCCGGCGATCACATCGGCGAAGTGACCGGGCGCCAGAAGATAGGTAGCGACTGCGGGGCCGGGCAGCTCGGATCCCGCGAGCGCCGGCGTCACCTCGACGCCGAGACGACCCGTGAGCTGCTCCGCCGCAGCGGACAGAGAGGAGTCGTTCACGGCGGCGAGCGTCACCGGCATTCCGGTCGTCCAGCCCGCTTCCACCAACCGGTCGGCGACGATCGCCGTCAGTTGGGGGTCGGGCCCGATTGGCGCGGCGAGGATTGCGTCCGGTGCCGCGGCTGGGATGTCGACGTCCAAGTGGTAGCCCGAACCGAGCAGCATCGGCACGACTACGGCGCCTGTCGTGGGCAGGTCGTGCAGGCGCGGGGTGCAGTGGTCGAGGTAGCCGACGTACACGTCCATGTCGGGCCGGCTGCCGAGGATGCGTGCGGCGATCCAGTCGAAGACCTCGACGTAACCGGGACCAGCGCTGCCGTGGGCAGCAAGGATCAACGCCCGACTAGGCACGAGCAGCAGCCGCGGGCTGGCAAGGCTCGACTGAGCGACGCGTGCAGAGGCACGTGAGCGAGGAAGTACGAAGCCAGCGTGCGGCTGCTACTCGTGCAACCCGCATTCGACCTTGGGCATACCAAGCCAACGGCCGGTGCGACCCTCGCCCTTGCGGGTGCAGGGGGCGCAGCCGATCGAACCGTAGCCCTCGGAGATCAACGGGTTGACCAGGACGTTGTTGTCGACGGTGTAACGGTCGACGTCGTCCTGCGTCCATGCGGCGATCGGGTTGACCTTGATCATCTGGTGGCGCTCGTCCCACTCGACGACCTTGACGTTGGTGCGCGTCTCGGACTCGTCGCGGCGAAGGCCCGAGGCCCAGGCGACGTACGGCGCGAGCGCCTTGGTCAGGGGGGCGACCTTGCGCATCGCGCAGCAGAGATCGGGATCGCGGGCGAAGAGGTCCTCGCCGAACGCCGCGTCCTGCTCGCACACGGTGAGGTGCGGCTTCACTCGGACCAGGTCGATGGGGAGCGTCGCCTCGACGGCGTCGGCCGTTCCGAGGGTCTCGGCGAAGTGGTAGCCGGTGTCGAGGAAGATCACTCGAACCCCCGGAGCCACTGTCCCCGCCAGGTGGGCCATCACGCCATCGGCCATCGATGCCGCGACGGCAAAGCGCTGTCCGAAGCGGTCGTGGGCCCAGCGGATGATCTCCTGCGGCGTTGCGCCTTCCAGAGCCGCACCCGCGTGCTGCGCGAGGTGCAGCAGACCGTCGGATGCGTCGTACAGGTCTTCGAGCGACGTCGTGTCGTGGTGCAGGAACGACAACGTCGGTTCGGCACTTGCGGGGGCAGTCATGGAGGTCCTCAGGGAAAGCGAGAAGGGTCGCGGGCGCGGAAAACTCAGCGCATGCGACACGCGGCACTCGTGACGCGCTGCAGGTCTACATGCAGCCGCGCCACCAGAGGCACGCTTGAGGACATGGAGGTAGTCTGCCACACGGCGGGCAGTGCGTCATCCGGCTCGTCCCATCCTGCGAGACGACCTAAGCCTTCGGGACAACGCAGTCTCACGCTTCTCACCAACTGAGGAAGCCTCACTTTTATGCCTCCCACGCGCCGCAGCGCCGGTCAGGGCCAGTGGGCCATGGGCCACCTGGAGCCGCTGACCCCTCAGGAGCGGTTCAAGAAGGACGACGACGGTCTCAACGTTCGCGCCCGGATCGAGAACATCTACTCCAAGGCCGGCTTCGACTCGATCGACGCGTCCGACATGCGTGGGCGGATGCGATGGTGGGGTCTCTACACGCAGCGGCGGCCCGGGATCGATGGTGGCAAGACCGCGATCCTCGAGCCTGAGGAGCTTGACGACCGCTACTTCATGCTGCGGATCCGGATCCCCGGTGGCCTGCTGTCCAACGAGCAGCTTCGGGTGGTTGCGACGATCGCGACGGAGTTCGGCCGCGACTTTGCCGACATCACCGACCGGCAGAACATTCAGCTCCACTACATCCGGATCGAAGACGTCCCCGAGATCTGGCGCCGGTTGGAAGAGGTCGGTCTGTCGACCGGCGAGGCGTGCGGTGACACCCCTCGCAACATCCTCGGTTGCCCGCTCGCCGGCGTTGATGCCGACGAGGTCATCGATGGCACCGAGACTCTCTACGCGCTGAACGACTACGCGCTGCTCAACAAGGAGTTCTCCAACCTGCCGCGCAAGTACAAGACCGCGCTCGGTGGTTGCCCGGTGCAGTGCATCGCGCATGAGATCAACGACATCTCCTTTGTCGGCGTACGGCACGAGGACGGACGCGTCGGCTACGACCTGTGGGTCGGTGGCGGGCTCTCGACCAATCCCAAGCTCGCGCAGCGGCTCGGTGTCTTCGTCCTGCCTGAGGACGTCATCGAGGTCTGGGCGGGCGTGACGCGAGTCTTCCGCGAATGGGGATACCGGCGCTCGCGGAACCGTGCGCGGCTGAAGTTCCTCGTCGACGACTGGGGTGCGGAGAAGTTCCGCGACGTGCTCGAGAGCGATGAGTTCCTCGGTCGCAAGCTCGAGGACGGCCCGGCCGTCACCCACGCCGGCACCTCACGTGACCACGTCGGCGTTCGCAAGCAGAAGGACGGCAACAACTATGTCGGTTTCGCGTTCCGTACCGGGCGCAGCAGCGGCATCGAGCTCAACGCGATCGCCGATCTGGCCCAGCGCCACGGCAGCGGCCGGGTCGCATGCACCGTCGAGCAGAAGATGGTGATCTTCGACGTGCCCGACGCCGAGGTCGACGCGCTCGTCGCGGATCTCGAGACGCGGGATCTGCCGGTGCGCCCGTCTGCATTCCGCCGCGGGATGATGGCGTGCACCGGCCTGGAGTTCTGCAAGCTGGCGATCGTCGAGACCAAGGCCCGTGCCATCGATCTCTACGACGAGCTCGAACGGCGGCTGCCGGACTTCGACACCCCGATCACGATCAACGTCAACGGCTGTCCCAACGCGTGCGCGCGCTTTCAGGTCGCCGACATCGGCCTGAAGGGCATGATCGTCGACGACGGCGAGGGCTTCCAGGTGCACCTCGGTGGCGCGCTCGGCGTCGACGCCGGAGTCGGCCGCAAGCTGCGCGGCCTGAAGGTCACAGCCGACGAGCTGCCCGACTACGTCGAGCGAGTGCTGCGCAACTACGTCAAGGACCGCGCCGAGGGCGAGCGGTTCGCGACCTGGGTCAGGCGTGCGGACGAGGCTTTGGTCCAGTGACTCTCTTCACCCTGTGACACTCTTTGCCCGTGAGCCAGCGGGCCGTCCCCTTCTACTGCCCGTACTGCGGGGACGAAGACCTGCAGCCGTACGCCGATAAGCACGGCGCCTGGTGGTGCCAGTCCTGCCGGCGAGCGTGGACGCTGTCGATGATCGGCACCGGCACCCCGAGTCAGCTCGGCGGCGTCACGCTCACCGGGGCCGACGAGCCCGAGGCGCCGGGCTCCTGACTGTCGGGTCCTTTCTCTCGGCCTCGTTTGCTATTGGCTCAGCCTGCCGGATCTGCCACGATGCCGATTGGCGGTAGAGGTATCGCGCCGAGGAGGCGACTGCGATGGGCGGCGGTCAGGCTCGAGACACCGTGGCCGTCGTCGTCTATCGGGACGATGGTGCCTGGCAGTCGGACGTACTGCCGGAGCGGATCACCGACGATCTCGACTCGCTGATCCGGGTGTTGCGCCAGCAGCCGGCCGAGAACGGCGCGATCGCGCTGGTCAACGTCGCCGACGAGTTCTTCGTCGCGCTGCGGGTACGCGGTGAGGAGGTGCGGATGATGCTCTCGGACGCATCCGCCGCCGTGGCGTGGGACCTGGCGCGGCAGGTGACCGACCGGCTGGGCCTGGATGCGCCGGACGACGAGGAGGCCGAAGACATCTGGCCCGCGGGAGACATCGGGATCTTCGCCGACCTCGGCCTCAACGAGATGGAGCTCGGCGTGCTGCTCGACGACCTCGATGCGTACGCCGATGAGATGTTGCTCAGCGTCGCGGACCGCCTAGGGTTCGCTGACGTCTACGATCGCGCTCTCGAGCTGGCGATCGGTTGATCGACGGAATCGGCGATTCAGTATCCGGACGTTTCTCTTGGGCCCCAGATGGTGAGGTGTGATTCGTGACGTACGTGGCATCGACGCTCGCCCGCGTGGACTCCGCGTGGTTTGGTGACGACATCTCCCTCGACGACCTCGAGGATCTCGACGGCGTCGTCGAGATGGTCCGCGAGGTCATTGGTGACGATGCCGACACCGGGTTGCTATTCGTCGAGCAGGACGACGAGTGGTTCGCCATCGTGCGCATCGACGAGGCCGGCGACCCGAAAGTGTTCGTGTCGGACGCGCGGGTGGTGTCCTCGAGCGAAATCGCGGCAATGCTCGCCGAGGGTGCGATCGACGTGACCGCCGCCGAGGACGAGGACGATGAGGACGACGAGGACGAGGAAGCCGAGGAGCCGGTGCTGGCCGACGGTGACCCGGTCGGAGACGCGGGCCTGATGGGCGATCTCGGCACGTCGGCATCTCGGCTGCTTGCGCTGTGCGCCGAGGAGGGCGCATTGCCGGCGGACGTCATCGCGGCGCTCTGCGAGGCGGCGGGCTGCCTCGATGTCCTGGAGAAGCTGCGCGGCGAGTAGCCAGCCTTGCCCGACTCTGCGTACGCCGCGTCGATGCGGCATGCCCTCGATGAGGCGCGGCTGGCGCAGGCAGGCGGCGACGTCCCGGTCGGGGCAGTCCTCGTCGACGACTCCGGTCGGGTGCTCGGTCGCGGGCACAACGGGCGGGAGCGTGACCACGACCCGACGGCACATGCGGAGGTTGTCGCGATCCGCTCCGCGGCCCTGGCATCGGGTTCATGGCGGCTGGATGGCCTGACCCTGGTCGTGACGCTCGAGCCGTGCACGATGTGCGCGGGTGCGGCGGTGCTCGCGCGGCTGGACCGCGTCGTCTACGGCGCGACTGACCCCAAGGCCGGCGCGGTCGGCTCGCTGTGGGACGTCGTGCGCGACCGTCGGCTCAACCACCGCCCGGAGGTTGTCTCCGGCGTACTAGCGGATGAGTGCGGCGACCTGCTCGCGGGCTGGTTCGAGACCCGCCGCATCACTTGATCGACGTCTGATATCGAATAGATCACTGTGCGGAGACTCATTGCAGTTGCCGGCGCTGCTGTCGTCGTCGGGGTCGCTTGCGGCACCCCGGCGTCTGCCCGTCCGATCTTTGCCGCCGACAAGCAGGACGTCAGTGGTGCCCCGAAGGTGCTGACCGCGCCGAAGAGCCTGGTGTCCCTTACGCCAACGCTTCCGCAGGGCGTCATCACCGCGAGCACTTCCCAAAGCAGTACATGGCAGCCGGAGCACGCGCGGTACGGCACGGCGTCGCGCAACGACATCGCGGTCCGGGGCGCGGGTGGCACGACCATCCGGGTCAACGAGATCTACCCGACGACGAAGGACGGCAAGCCCGCGAAGGGCCGGTTCCCGGTCGTCATGACCATGACGCCGTACGGCAAGGGGTCCGGCGGCTCGAGCAAGCCCGGCTCCGCGCAGAACCCCGGTGGTGGCAGCGTCACGGGTGGGGCCGACAGCTACCTCGTCGAGCGCGGCTACATCAATGTCGTCGAAGACGTCCGGGGCACCGGCAACTCCAACGGTCAGTGGGACCCGTTCGCGCCCATCCAGCAGCGCGATGCGGTGCGGGTCCTGAATTGGGCGGCGCAGCTGCCGCACTCCGACGGCCGGGTCGGCACCTACGGGCCGTCGTACCTCGGCATCGACCAGGCGTTGCTTGCAGGGACGGTCGGCAAGCACTCACCACTCAAGGCGATCTTTCCCGTCGTCACCGCCAATGACATCTACCGCGACACCGCGTTCATGGGCGGGTTGCTCGACACGGAGTTCACCAGCGTCTACCTCGGGTTGACCGGCGCCCTCAACACGGTGAGCCCGGTCGAGGACGCGGTTACGGACACCCAGACGTTGGCGGACCTGCTGAACATCACGACCGACCACGCCGGCGGGCTGGCCAGCTACGACGCCGCGTTCACCGCCGCGACCCTTGCCGGCGGGGGCGGGGCCTACGACGGGACCTACTGGAAGGACCGGGCACCTCAGGTCCTGTTGAAGCGGATCGTCGCCAACCACATCCCGGCGTTCCTCGTCGGTGGCGAGTTCGACATCTTCCAGCACGGCGAGCCGATCAACTACGCCGAGCTGCAGAACGTCTGGGACCACCGCAGCGTGACGGCGCCGATGCGGCCGGGCCAACAGGTCACCGGTCGATACCAGCTGATCGACGGCCCGTGGGAACACCTCAACGGGTCCAGCGTCGGCCTGGATGTGCTCGAGCTCGAGTGGTTCGACACCTGGCTCAAGCACGAGCACACCGGCATGGCGCACACCGCTACGCCGCTGCACTACTACGACCTCGGCACCGGCAAGTTCGACGAGACGACGACGTACCCGTTCGCGAAGAGTCGGGCCACCCGGCTCTACCTCGGCTCAGGCAACTCCTTGTCCACCCATCCGGCAAAGACCGCGGGTAGCGCGCCCCTGCTGTGGCTGCCCTCCGGTGTCCCGTGCGCGCGACCCATCGATCAGTGGGTGATGGGCGGGATCTCGATCCCGTCGCACCTGGTGGGCTTGATGGCGCCATGTGCCGACAGTGACAACCTGTCCAAGCTCGGACCCGGACAGGTCAGCTTCACGACCGCGCCGTTCCGGACCGCGAAGGCGATCGCCGGGCCGATCAGTGCGACGGTCTACGCGACCGCGACGACGGCCGACACCGAATGGGTTGCCGAGGTCGACGACGTCACCCCGAGCGGCCTGTCCTACCCGCTGACCGAAGGTGCGTTGCTGGGCTCACTTCGCAGGGTCAACAACTCGCGAAGCTGGACCTCGCACGGGATCACCGTGATGCCCTACCACCCCTACACGCACACCTCTGCTGAGCCCGTTGTGCCCGGCCACCTCACGAAGTACCAGATCGAGATCTTCCCGACGCTTGCGACCATCGGGAAAGGCGATCGGCTGCGCGTCACGCTGGCGACGGCCGACGTACCGCACCTCACGCCTCTGCCGGCCGAGCTCCTGACGCTCGCGGGCGGGTCCTACTCGATCAAGTTCTCCCGGGTGCACCCCTCCTCGCTCAACGTAGAGTTCCGCCGTCCCTGACCCGGGCGTGGTCAGCCTCGCGTTGCGCAGGGCATCGCTGAGCTGGTCAGCGTGAAGTGCCGGAAGAAGTTCCACGCGGTTTTCGCTCCGCTTGGCGCTGTCGGATCGGTGTAGCCGCGGTACGCCGGGTCGTCGGTGCCCCCGGGCCACGCGTGCGGCATGCCGTCGATGATCGTCTGCTGCCCGATCAAGCAGCCCTTAGGATCGTGGAAGGTACTCACGGTGTAGGTCCTGCCGCCCGGGACCTTCTCGTGACGCACTGCTGCTGGCGTCAACGAGATCGGCCCGGTCTGGCCGCCGCTGATCACCAGGTTGTCGGTGCGCAGGCCCTGCTGCAGAGCCTTCTCCTCGCAGGCGGCCGGAAAGGCGAGGTCACCGGTCGAGCCGATGACGAACAGCGGTACGACGCGGGCGCGCGGGCCCATCGCGGTGTAGGCAAGCTGCGCGCTGGCCACGGCCGGGACGCCGGTGCCGGTCCCGAGGCAGAAGCCGTCGGCGTACCCCGCGGACTCGACGATCCCGACCGCGGCGTACAGATCCGGGTATGCACCGGCAGACGCCGACGTGACCAAGCCGCCGCCGGAGACCCCGACCATGTAGACCCGCTGCCGGTCGATGTCCCGCCGGCTCATGACCGTCCGGGTCATCTGCGCGATCGCGGCAGTGTCGGCGAACCCGCGGAAGTAGACCTGGGGGTAGAAGAACTTGAAGCACTGCTTCACCGGGCCGGGCAGCGCCTGGCTCAACGCGTCGTCCTCGGGATAGAGGACGACGAAGCCCTCGCGGTCGGCGAGCTGGTCGAACAACGCGAGCTTCTCCTCCTGCTCCGCGGTCGTCTGACAGCCGTGCGCCACCACGACGAGCGGCGCCGAGTGGCCGGACCGGTAGGAGGAGGGCGTGTAGAGCCGGTATGGGTAGCGATCACCCTTGAAGTTGGTGACGCCGATGGTCGTCGTGCCTCGAGGCTTCGCAACCCTCGGCGTCGCCGCGCCAGCCGAGTGCGGCACCATCGCAAGCGCTACGCCGATGACCAGACAGCCGGCAAGCGCTTTCACAACCGAAGGGTTCGATGTCAGAACTTCGGTACCTGCGGCTTGGGCTAGATCATGTGGCGGTGGAGGTGGGATTTGAACCCACGGAGGAGTTGCCCCCTCACACGCTTTCGAGGCGTGCTCCTTCGACCGCTCGGACACTCCACCGGCGAAGAGCCTAGCCCGATCGTGAGAGCCTGCAACGAAGCGATCGTGCTCTTGTCGCGGTGGATGGGACGACGTGCACACCTGCGTGCAGTGTGGCGCTGCTTCGCCGGTTGAGGCGACGTGGTGCGGAACGTGCTACCTGCCGTTCCCGCCGGTGCCCGTGACAGCGCCTGCTGTCGCAGAGGAGGTTGACGCGCCGAGGATGGCTGCGGCGTGGAGTCCGCCGCAGCCGGCGTACGCCGGCTGGCCGGCCGCTGCGACAGATGAGTGGCAACACGCGAACGTTCCCGAGCCGGTCGACCCCGACCCCGGCGGCCGGTTGCTCTCGACCCGCGCTCTGGTGATCGTCGCGATTGCGGTGCTCCTCGGCGGCGCGCTGCAGATCGCGGCCCGCGTGCTCGCCCACGACAACTCGATCACCGAGGACACGCTCAACAACCTCGACATCGTGATGACGCTGTCGCTGTATGCCGTGGTGGCTGTGCTGATCGTCAGCCAGATCACACCCAACGTGCGACTGCGGTGGGGCGACGGACCGCTCCCCAGACGCCTCGCGGTCGGTGCGATGGTCGGCCTTGGGCTCAGCGGGGTGCTCCTCGCGCTGGTCAGTGCTGCGGCAGGCCACCTCGATCCCGACCCGCGCATCGTGCAGCTGATGAATGCAGGCGACCCGACCCACGTCATCGTGATGGTCGCGTTGACGGTGATCGCCGCGCCGCTGGTCGAGGAGACGTTGTTTCGGGGCCTCCTGCTCGAGTCGCTCCGGCCTTACGGCGTGCCCACCGCGGTCATCGCCTCCGCAGCGTTTTTTGCGGTCTGGCACTTCTTGCTTGCCTCGCTTGTGTACTACCTCGCGATGGGTGCCGGACTCGGCTTGCTGTACCTCAAGCGAGGCATGGCCTCGTCCATGGCCGCGCATGCATGCTTCAACGGCGTTCTCGCGATGGCGGCCGTCATCGTGGTGCTCGGCCCGTCACATACCTACGACGTCGATGGGCTGTCGATGACAGCGCCCAGCGGCTGGTCGCAAGAGAGCGGTGACCTCAACAACGCTCTGCATCTCGACGGCCCGTCGGGTTCGGAGGTCGTGCTCGACTCGATCGACAACGCGCAGACCTTCGACCCGGCCGCCACCGTTGCGCGGGTCCAGCTACAGGCCGCGTCGCTGATCCCCGGCGCGATGATCGACGCGAGCAAAGTCCGCGAGGTCGAGCTGCCGGCCGTCGGCACCGCGGTCGAGGCGGACTTCACTCAGGACGCCGACAGTGGCGTCATGGCGTTGTTCGCATCCGACGGGCGCGCGTACGGGATCGTCTTCTTCAACAGCGGCAGCGCGAAGGCCGAGTCGGACTTCCTCAAGATGATGGACAGCTTGCGTCCTGGCTGAGACTGCACCGCACCTGCTGCGAGCAGCATGCCGAGCAGTCAATAGGCGAGCCGCATCCCGATCCGAAGGTGTGCGGGATTTGGACCGATCTCCGCACGGTTGCGCCGGTAGAGCGCATGCCAGCCGCCCTTGATGTCGTGAGCCCGTGCGATGGACGACAGCGTGTCGCCCCTGCGGACCACGTAGTGGTGGGTCGCCTTGCCCGTCGATGAGTGCTTCGCGCGATGAGTCCGGTGGGCATGCCTCGTGTGCGCGCTTCGCGCGTGGTCGGCGGTGCCGGCCGAGCCGGCGTACTTCGAGCAAACCGGCCAGGCGTTCCATCCCTGCCGGTCAAGCACGCTGTTGGCGACGTCGATCTGCTCCTCGCGACTGGCCTGGTCGGCCCTTGCCGCGTAGTGGTCGACGTCGAACGACGACCACGTCGACGCCGAGAACTGCAGCCCGCCGTAGTAGCCGTTGCCAGTGTTGTCATGCCAGTTGCCACCCGACTCGCACTGCGCGACGCGGTCCCATTGGACGTCGGTGGCGGCGTGCGCGGCGCTCGGTGCGATCGCACTGGCGACTGCGGCACTGAACCCGATC
>DATAUF010000090.1:0-16281 GCA_036268405.1 Mycobacteriales bacterium | reverse complement strand
ACGACTGCGGCGGCCCACCGGTGGACGTATCCGACGTGACCGACCAGGTCGCGGACGGCCCAGTCCGGGCACCCTGGGACCGGGTCGGCGAGCGAGGCCGAAGCGGCGGCCAGCGCGAGCTCGGCGCCCTCACGCTCGAGCGCGTCGATGTGGGCGGTGATCTCCATCACCTCAGTATCTCCGCCGGCAGTGACAGGTTCGTCTTGCTGTCACACCGGCGTGCCAGAGTGCGTCGTGTCTAGAGACGACCGCCGAGGACAGGACTGCCCGATGAGTACGCCCACCGCCGTCACTCCAGATCCACGTCGCTGGAAGGCACTCGCCCTGTTGGGCGCGATCCAGTTCATGCTCGTGCTCGATATCACGGTGGTGAACGTCGCGCTGCCGCACATTCAGCACGACCTCGGGTTCAGCCGCGCGGGCCTGGCCTGGGTGGTCAACGGCTACGTCTTGATGGCCGGCGGCCTGCTGCTGCTCGGTGGACGGCTCGCTGACATCGTCGGCCGGCGCAAGCTGTTCCTGCTCGGCGTGGGCCTGTTCGCCGTCGCCTCGGCGACCTGCGGCGCCGCCCAGGATCCGGCGATGCTCGTCATCTCCCGGTTCGTCCAGGGCGCCGGTGAGGCGATGGCGGCACCCGCCTCGCTCGGGCTGATCGCCATGCTGTTCCCAGACCCGGCTGAGCGGATCAAGGCGCTCGGCATGTGGGGCGGCATCGCCGGCCTCGGCGGCACCTCGGGCACGGTGATCTCCGGCGCCCTGACGAACTACGCGTCGTGGCGCTGGATCTTCTTCGTCAACATCCCGGTCGCGCTGATCGCGCTGGTCTTCACGCCGCGCCTGGTCTCGGAGAGCCGGATGGTGCTCGAACGAAGTGACCGGCCGGACTACTTCGGCGCAATCACGATGACCGGCGGGCTGATCGCGGTGGTCGACGGCCTGCTCAACGCCTCAAGCCATGCGTGGGGCGGCTGGCAGGTGCTGCTGCCGCTGCTCGGGGGGCTTGCGCTGCTCGCCGCCACGGGGTTCATCGAGGCGCACTCGAAGTCACCCCTAATTCCGCTCACGTTCTTCCGGAACCGCACCCGCGTCGCGACCAACGTCTGCACGCTGTTCTTCTCGTCGGCGTTCTTCTCGTACTTCTTCCTGCTGACGCTGTTCGAGCAGCAGGTACTGCACTACTCGCCGATCCGCAGTGGACTGTCGTACCTGCCGTTCGGCATCTGCATCGGGATCGGGATCGGCCTTGGCACGGCGCTGATGCCGAAGCTCGGCGTGAAGATCCTGCTGACTGGTGGATTCGTGCTTTGCGCCGTCGGGATGGCCTTCACCTCCGGCATCGACGTCGGCTCCCACTACGCCTCGGGCATCGTGCCGGGCATGGTGATCCTCGCGCTTGGATCCGGGATCTGCTTCCCGGCGATCGGCAACGCGTCGCTGCACCAGGTGACCGGCCAGGACTCCTCGTTGGCCTCCGGCGTCCAGAGCGCGATGCAGCAGATCGGTGGTGCGATCGGGCTGTCGTTCCTGGTGACGCTCGGGTTGCGGCACGCGATGGGTCAGATCCATCAGGGCACGCTGCCGCCGGTCGCCTATACGCACGGCTACGCGCTCGCCTACCACGTGGCGATCGGGATGCTGGCTGCCGGAGCCATCTTCGTCATGGTCTTCTTCGAGAAGGGCGTGCTCGCGACGCCGCGCAACCCTGAGGCAGAGATCGCCGCCGCCGAAACTGCTCCGGTCGGGGCGAGCTAGCCGCCGATCGCCGGCAAGTCGGGCGGCAGCCCGAACACACCTGCCTGCGGTCCGGTCCTCGCAAGCGAGCGGTAACGACGGTCCGCAAACCACCACTGGCCGTCGGCTCTGCGGTAACGGTCCTGATAGAGCCCGTACGCCGTACTCCACTCGTCTTCTGACGTGTGGTGGCGGATCTCGCTCATGAAGATCCGGCCGACAGCTTCGTCGTCATCGACCTGCTCGACCACGGAGTTAAGGATCACGAACTGAAAATGGTCGAATCGATCTGTGGCCGGACCGACGAAGGCCGCGAACTCGGCGGGACCGGTGAAGTGGCGTGCCGGCGTGGTGACGGTGTCGACCTCGACGGTCGCGTCGTGCAGGAACAGCCGATCGAGCTCGTCCCACGCCCGTCGAGAGACAACGTCGGCGTACCCATCCTGCAGGCGCCGAATGGATAGGTAGTCGGCGTCGGTCACGCCGCGACCCTAGACCGAGGCCGGCTCTGCGGTCGCCGGAGCCGCGACATCCGCTGCTGGCTCGCGGGCGTAGCGGGGCAGCAGTCCCGAGAGCATCACCATCACCACGAGCGAGCCGATCTCGACCCAAAGCGTCCGGTCGAAGGCGGCATGGAAGTCGACGTGGCCGAGCGCGGAGAAGAAGATCGTGCCGAGGACCGCGACGCCGATCGCGCCGGCCAGCTGCTGGCTGGCGTTGAGCAGTCCCGATGCCGAGCCGGTCTCCGCATCAGTGACCGACGCCAGGACCACGTCGAACAGCGGCGCGACGACGAGCCCCATCCCGAGGCCGGCGAGCGCCAGGCCCGGGATCAGGTCGATGCCGCCAACCGTGCCGCCGCCATGGACCTGCCCGATCACGAGGAGCCAGCCCACGATGGTGACGACGCCACCGGCCTGGATCACCAGCCGGCCGAACTTCGGTCCGAGGATCGCGCCGGACAGGCCGGCGCCGACCGCCATGCCGGCCGACATCGGCATGAAGCACAGCCCCGCGTGGACCGGCGAGAAGCCCTCACCGAGCTGGAAGAACACGCTCGCGGTCAGCAGCAATCCGCCCATGCCCGAGAAGAACACGAGCAGGACCAGCAGGCCGGCGGTGTAGCCGCGGTGGCCGAACATCGACGGGACGAGCAGCGGGTCGGCGTTGGCACGGCTGCGGGCCCGCTGTTGTAGGCCGAAGACCGCGTAGAGCACGACACTGCCCGCCATCATCAAGTAGGTCCACGCCGGCCAGCCGAGCTCGCGGCCCTCGATCAGCGGGTAGACCAGGCAGAGCGAGGCGGCGGTGGACAAGAAGGCGCCGAGCAGATCGAGTCGTTCCTGCTTGGCGGGCTTGGTCTTGGGGAGCAGCCGCCATGCGCCGATGATCGCCGCGATGCCGAGGGGCGCGTTGACGAAGAAGACCAGCCGCCATCCGGAGCCGGCGAGGTTGAGGTCGACCAGGCCGCCGCCGATGACCGGGCCGAACACTGCAGCCGAGCCGATCACCGGGCCGAAGATCGCGAACGCCTGCGTCACCTCGTCGGGCGGGAAGACCTCGCGAAGGACGCCGAAGCCCTGCGGAAGCATGAGCGCGCCGAGCACGCCCTGCAGCAACCGGAACGTGATGAGTGAACCGGTATTGGGAGCGAGCCCGCACAACACGGAGGAGATCGTGAAGCCGGCCGCGCCGACGAGGAACATCTGTCGGCGCCCGAAGATGTCACCGAGCCGGCCGCCGGTCATCAGCCCGACGGAGATCGCGAGGGCGTAGCCCCCGACGATCCACTGCAGACCGGTCGACGAGGTGTGAAGGTCGTGGTGGATCTTCGGAGCGGCGACGTTGACGATCGTCGAGTCGAGCAGGTCCATGCACTCGGCGGCGAGGATGACCGCGAGGATCAGCCAGCGGCGTTCGTACGTCGTCTTCACAGCGATTTTTCCTTCCGACACAGTGTCTGTGAGCCAGGCGAACGTAGTTCGCAACTGACGAACACCGTTCCACGAACATCGTTCGCTGTCAACGTACAATGTTCGCTATGGCAGGGGAGCCGCTCACCGTGCCGCCGCGCAGGCCGGGCGCCAAGTCTCGCCGGCCGCGCGTCGAGCGCACCCTGTCGCGCGACGCGATCGTCGCCGCCGCGCTGCGCGTGATCGATGAAGAGGGCGTCGATGCCGTGACGATGCGACGCATCGGGCAGGAGCTCGGCACCGGTGGCGCGTCGCTGTATGCGCACATCGACGGCAAGGACGAGTTGCTGGAGCTGGTCTTCGACCACGTAGCGGGGGAGATCCCCGTGATCACTCCCGACCCGCGGCGCTGGCAGGAGCAGCTCAAGGACTACTTGCGGCAGTGGCACGCCATCCTGCGCTCCCACCGTGACCTCGCAAAGATCGGCCTCGGCCGGGTGCCGATCGGCCCGAACTCACTGGTCGGGATGGAGTGCATGCTCGCGGTCATGCGGGCAGGCAAGCTCGACGATGCCGTGATCGGCTATGGCGCCGACCTTCTCGCGGCGTACGTCACCGGGTCGGCATACGAGGGCAGCATCTGGATGTCGGGGAAGGCTGCGACGCCGGAAGCGGGCGAGGCCTATCACAGGGAGCTCGAGACGTACTTCTCCAGCCTGCCCGCAGACCGCTTTCCGACGTTGATCAGCCTCATCCCCGCGTTGATGGGTGATCCGGTCGACGACGCCGACGTGCGGTTCGAGTTCGGGCTCGACGTGCTGCTGCGCGGCCTGGTCGGCCGCTCGAAGCGGTAGCGCTCAGCTCTTGCGGGCCGTCTTCAGCTCCTCGTTCGGGATGTCGATCGGCACCTCGTCGGCGAGCCGGAAGCCGCCGGCCAGCTCCAGCTCGTCGCCACTCCAGAACCGGCCGGGGTCATACCAGCTCGCCCGTCGTTCGCGGGGCAGCAGTCCCATCTCCTGATAGGTGATCGCGACGACCTCCGCGCAGTACGCCGTTGCACGTCGGTCGTCACCCGGAGTGACGCGGCGGGGGAGCCGTCCGCCGAACCAGCCGGCCGCCAGTGCTCGGGTCGTCGGGAAGGGAGTGCCGTCGAGCCGCGCGACCGTCTTCAGCAGGGCATCCTCCGCGTCACGGGAGACCTCACCCTCGAGCTGGCGGAGCCACCCCTGCTGGCCGTACCGGTTGGCCCATACAAGTGCGGAGTCCCGCAGGTCGTGCAGCTGCACCCCGCGCTGGTGCTTTCCGGTCCACATGTCCAGGAGCGACTGGCCGAGCTCGGCGTGCCACATCAGCGGCGGTAGGTCGTCGAGGACGACCGCCATCCCGACGTGGTTGACGGGTGAGTTGGTCAGCGTCCGGATCGCGCGGTCGGCGCCGCTGTGGCCGCGGAACAGCCAGAGGTCACCGGTGCGAGTCAGGTCGACAGCAGCATCCAGGGACAGCGACCCGGCGGTGACCATCCATCCATCTTGCCGACTACCGTGATCCGTGCGGGCGCAGCCCGCGGCGATCTTTGTGGGGTGGGGTGGTGGACGTGAGGTGGTGGAAGGTTGTCGGGCTGGCGGGGCTGGCCGGCGTGGCCGCGACCGGGGTGGTGATCGCCCGTCGTGAGCGACAGCGGCGTTCGTTCACGCCCGAACAGGTGCGCGACCGGCTCCACGCGCGTCACGCCGAGATCGCTGGTCGGTAGGGCTCGTCGTGCTCGAGATGCGACCAAACTGCGAGTCCTGCGATCGAGACCTGCCCAACGGCGACCCGGCCGCGCGGATCTGCACCTTCGAGTGCACCTTCTGCGCGGACTGTGTCGAGCAGCGGCTGGACAATCGCTGCCCGAACTGCGGCGGTGACTTCGTGCTTCGACCAACCCGACCCGAGGGTCTGCTCGAGGCCTACCCCGTATCGACGAAGCGGGTGCTGAAGGACGGCGGATAGCTCCGCCGTCCCCCGTCACTACTTGACCGTGATCGCCTTCGAGACGGTCTTCGCGCCGGTGATCCCCTGCTTGGTGTTGACCCGCGCCTTGAAGTGGCGGACCACGCCCTTCGGGAAGAAGAAGACCTTCAGCGCCCGGCCGCGGGTTCCGGCGCGGCTCGTCCCGATCCGGTGGTATGCGCCGTATCGCCTGACGTAATAGGTCACCAGCACGTTGGGCATCGCCGGGTGGGTCACGACGTGAACCGTGACCGTGCCGTGTGCGCTTGTCAGGTGGATCGTCGGCCGGTCGGTGACGCCGACGATGACGGCCTTCGAATGGTGGCCGGGCTCGTTGCTCTCTTGCACCTGGTCGTCGTTGATGTCGTCGTACGCCGAGATCGCGTCGGTGCCTGCATGCGTGGCGGCATAGCTGAAGGTCGCGACGCCAGCTGCGTTGGACACTGAGGACCCGATCAGGCCGTTCGCGCCGGTCACGAGGAACCGGATGACCTGGTTGGCTGCCGGCGACCCGTCGCTGTGCTTCACGGTTGCGGTCACCGTCTCCCGATGGCCCTTCTTGATGCCCGATGCGATGTGCAGCGTGAGCGTGGTCGGTGCCGACGCGGTGACGACGGTGTAGGTCGCCGCGGCGGTGCAGTTGCCCGCGGTCGTCACTGTCGTCGGGACGTTCGCGGCGTCGCCACATTGGTTCACCGGCGTCGGGGGTGACGGTTGCACGATCGTTCCGACCACCGAGCCGGCTCCGTTGTCGGTGCTGGAGGTGTTCAGAACCAGGCTGGCCGTGCCGTCGGGAGCAGTGAGGAGAACGCCCGATGACGCGCCGCCCGGCAGGCCAGGTCCGGTCTGCGTGTAGTCGATCGTCACGCCGGCGACCGGGTTGGTGAACTGGTCGGTGACGGTCCAGGTGAACTTCTGCTGGCCGCCCGCGGTGATCGTTGCGCTGGTCGGGCTGACGACGATGTTGCGCGCCTTGTCGACCGTGGGCAGGGCGTAGGTCAGCGTGCCGCTGCCGCTCGCGCTGTCCGCGGTTGCCGTCACGGTCTGCGTGCCGCTCTTCGTCGAGTTGACGAAGGCGGTCGCGATGCCGTGAATGTTCGTCGTCGTGACGTAGGTCGCGGTGCTTGCCGCCGGGACCGGGGCGCTGCCGGCGATCTTGCCGATGTCGACGGTGAAGGTCACGGTCTTGCCGGCGAGCACTTCGCCGTTCGCATTCTTGACCAGAACGCAGACCGGGGTGTTCGCGGTGCCGATCGCCAGGTTGATGTTCTGCGGAGTTCCGGTGGACGGGCATGTGATGCTCGAGCCGTTGCCCGTGGTGTCCACCGTTACGGTCGCTGCGCTTGCCGGGCCGGTCAGGAACTCGACCTGCGCCGAGCCGTTGGCGCCGTTGGCGTCGGAGGCGAAGATGTCATCCTCGCCGACTGCCGATGCGGAGCTCGGGTAGCTGATCGTGATGCTGCCCGTGCCATTGGTCGGGACGCTGACACCCGTCGCGCCGATCGCGGCGGAATCCGGCCCCCCGGTGTTGTAGCTGATCGTGTCTGCAGCCGTCCACGGGTTGCCGAACTGGTCGGAGACCTGTGCGACGACGGTGACCTGGCTGCCCTTGGTGACCGACTGCAGCGGCGGCGTGAGCGTCAGCGTGTGGGCGACTGGGGTTTGCCAGTCGGCCTCAGCGCTGTTCAGCTGGTGCGTGCCGAGGAAGGCGCGGACGTTGACGAAGTCGCCATTGGCGGCATTCGGGTCGGAGACCGTGAACGCCGCGGTCCCGGTCGAGTCGGTGGTCACGAACGCATCGGGGACGGTGGCGGTGGCACTTCCGCCGAGCGTCGCCGAAGGAACGTGGAACTGGACCACCGCGCCGACGACAGGCGCGCCAAGATCGGTGAGCGTCTCGGTGAACGTCACCGAGTGCTGCGTGGTGGGCAAGGCGCAAAGCGACGTCGCGACGTTCTTGTCGGTCGCCAACTGGTCCACGCAGGTGAGTGACTCGCTGGTAGGCACTGGCGCAGTACGGAAGATCGCGGTCGCGCGCGCCTGCGCCTCGTCGGGGTCCGGACCAGGGGTGTGCGGGCCGGGGGCCGAGGAGTCGTAGTTGACCCAGAAGGTGAGCGAGTCGGTGCCGGCGGTGCCGCCGTTGGTCACCGTGCAGGTGACCTGGCCGAGATGGTCGGTCACGCCGCACGGTGTCAGTGCGGGCGTCAGCGGGATGGAGTCCGGGCTGGCGGTGTCGGTTTCCTGGTAGACCGTCACGCCCTGGACCGGGTCGCCGTCGTGGTCGGTCGCGGTCACCGGATACGACGCGGTGGTGCCGACGTACTGGGTGACGCTCGATGGTGGCGTGATCGTCAGCGTCGTGACGCCGT
Source organism: Mycobacteriales bacterium (assembly GCA_036268405.1). Classification (GTDB taxonomy): domain Bacteria; phylum Actinomycetota; class Actinomycetes; order JAFAQI01; family JAFAQI01; genus DASZTV01. The sequence continues at coordinate 8,276 of DATAUF010000090.1, read as the reverse complement.
CCGCGCCGCCTGCCGTCCAGGTGGTGCTCGCACTGGTGTGCACGGATCCTGCAGGCGCAGGAGCGACGTCGTCCGCCACCGCCGAGATGGTGCCTGTGCCCGGTGCATGGGCAGAGACACCGAAGACGATGTTGCCGTCGGGGCCGGTCGGAAGGCTCGGCTCGGTGCCGGTGGCAGGGCTCGCCGCCACGCTGGTCTGAAGGGGCGTTTCGCAGTCCGGCATCGTCATGTTCGGGGGGATGTTGTAGAAGCTGATCGTGTCCGGGTTCGCCGGCACGGTGAGGGTCTCGCTCACGGTGATCGTGAAGGTGCGGTCGTCGACGGGCTGGCCCAGGCTGTCGGTGGCGTGCAGCGTGTAGAGCACGCAGGTGCCGGCGGTCGACCGCGAGGACGACGGCGCGATCGAGACCGCAAACGGCTTGCCGGAGAAGATCACGTTCGTCGGTGCCGAGATCACGTCGCCCGCGTCGAAGGTTCCGTCGCTGTTGTTGTCTGCGTAGGCCTCGACGGTGTCGGTGCCCGGGGTTGTGTTGGTGATCGAGCAGGTCGTGGTGCCACCGGTAGGCGTCGCGTCGCACAGCGCGCCCGTTGCGTTCGGCGCCGAGGCCGAGTCGGGACCCGTGAAGATGATCATTCGGATCGGGCGGTCCGCGCCGTTGGCTGTGCCCTCGGTGTAGTCGACGTTCAGGGTTGCGGGAGTGCCTGACTGCTGGTTCGTGTTCAGGCTGGTGGTGTCGAACCTGATCGAGGCTGCGCTGGTCAGGGCGGAAGCCGGGGTCGCGGCAACCACTGACGCGGTCGTGGCGATGACGGTGGTGAGAACCGCGACCGCTGAGGTCCGCGTACCGGCAAGGCGGAAGCCTCGAGAACTGCTGCTCATCTGAACCCCTTCGGCGCATGCAACGCTCACGCCGCCGACACGGCGCCGCAAGGTCATGTTCGACCGGTTTCCGTGTGTGCTTGAGTGGCGATTGGGACGCACGTGGCGAATCCGTGTGCTCAGTCGCCCGGTTCGAGATCCTTCGCAAGCACCATGAAATGCAGGTCGGGCCGCTTGGGAAGCCCGAACCGGACGTCGTCATAGGGGAACGGCTCGGTTTCCCCGGTTCGCTGATACCCGCGTCGCTCGTACCAGGCGATGAGATCGTCGCGCTGGGCGAGGACGGTCATCTCCATCCGCGTTGCGCCCCACATCCGGCGTACCCAGTGCTCGGCTGCATCGAGCACGGCCTTGCCGATGCCGCCGCCCTGCAGGGTCGGCACGACCGCGAACATCCCGAAGTACGCGACGCATTCCGACCGGCTCCGCAGCTCGCAGCAGCCAAGAAGCCCCCCCGAGCTGTCGACCGCAAGGAGCGCGAGCCGGTCATCCGCGGCGACGATCGAGCGCACTGCGTCGGGGTCGGTACGCCGCCCGTCGAGCAGGTCTGCCTCGGTCGTCCAGCCGGCTCGACTCGAGTCACCGCGGTACGCCGACTCGATGAGCGCGACCACGGCAGCGACATCGCCGTCAGTCGCTACCCGGAACGTCGCTTCGCCCACAGCGCCGACGGTAACCGGACCTCGGCGGCGCGGCGGTGTAACGCGAACTTCGGCGACGCCGCTTCTGCTCATGAAAGCCCAAGCCCTCAGCGGGCCTGACGAACAGGAACGGCCATGACCTCATCTCGTTTGCGCAGTGTTGGATTGACCAGGGTTGGCTCGGTTGCGGTACTTGCGATGACCGCGTCCGCTGGTGTCGGGCTCGCGGCGGCCGGCCCAGCGGCTGCCGACGTCCCCGTCCCCTCCAGCGGATACAGCCTGTCGATCGCAGTTGCGCAGCAGTCGATCAACCCGGGCGCGTCGGACACCGTGAGTGGCGTCCTCACCCATGGCGGCGCGGCTGCCGCCGGCGACACCGTCTACCTGCGGGCCCGCCCGAACGGCAAGCGCCACGGACATCGGGTCGGCTCCATGACGACCGGCAACGACGGCAGCGTGAGCTTCACGGTCACTCCGGCGAGCACTACTCACTACCGGCTGGTCTTCCGCATTCCTTCGGTGACGCCTGTCGTCAGCCCAACGCCGTCCTCGGTGCTTGGGGCCCGAAGCAAGGCCGCCACGGTGCACGTGCTGCGTGACAGCTCCCTGTCGATCCGCACCCGCGCGCGAAAGAACGGTCACGAGCGGATCATGGGCCAGCTGCGCGGCGGCGGCCACGCACTTGCGCACCGGACGATCGCGCTTCAAGAGCGTGCGGTCGGCAGCACGACGTGGACGACCGTGAAGTCCCGCCACGCCAACCGCCACGGCATGGTCAACTACAGTGTCGCCGCTTCGTCGGTTCCCGAGGAGTTCCAGCTGGCGTTCGCGGGCGGCCCGAACTTCAACGGTTGCCAAAGCGGCGTCGTTACCGTCGGCTGAGCGAGATCGACCCGAGCTCGACGGCGTGCATCGTCGGCATGAAGGGAACACCGCAGTCATCGCAACGTTCCCGCCGCGACGTGATCGTCGGCCTGGTCCCCGATCGGACCGGGCCGACGAGCCGTTGGACGACGCCCTCCTTCGGGCAAGATCCGGCGACGACGCCGGGTTCGCCGAGCTATGGCGGGCGCTGCAGCCGGCACTGCTCCGCTACTTGCGGGTGCGTAGCGGGTCGGCGTACGAAGACGTCGCTGCCGAGACCTGGCTGCATGTCGTGCGTGATCTGTCGAGCTTCATCGGCAACGCCGAGGGCTTCCGAGCGTGGTTGTTCACCCTCGCCCGCCATCGGGCGATCGATGCGGCCCGTGCGGCTGCGGTCCGCCCGATGGTCCTCGTCTCCGATCTCACCGAGACCGGCCGGCAGCCGGTCACTGCTGCCGCGGAGGTGGATGCGCTCGAGCAGATCTCGACCGCTCGGGCTCTCGAGCTCGTCGCAAGCCTCCCCCCCGAGCAGGCCGAGATGGTGATGTTGCGCGTCGTCGCGGGGCTCGATGTCGCGGCAGTCGCGCAGATCGTCGGCAAGTCCCCGGGCGCGGTCCGGGTCAGCGTTCATCGAGGGCTACGCGCCCTCGCCCAGGACCCGCGGGTCAAACCGAATGACATCCGATCGGAGGTGGTGTGATGAGTCGCCGAGACGACGACCTCTCACCGTTCCGTGACGATCCGGTGTTCCGGGCGCTGACCGGCCCGGCGACCGAGGCCGAGCTGGCCGGTGAGGCCGAGGCACTTGCCGCCTTCCGGAGCACGAGACCCGCCCGCCCGCGGCGCCGGTTCGCGGCGCGGATCGGCACCAGCGGCACGGTCGCCGTCGCGACCCTCGCGCTGTCCGGCGGAGTCGCAGCGGCGTACACCGCATCATGGCCCGCTCCGGTCCAAAAGGTCTTGCATGCCGCGCTCGGCGGGATCGAGGTCCCGCCGCCCTCGCCGCACCACCACCATCACAAGAGCGGCGGATCGAGCTCAACCCCACAAGTCGCTGCGCCGGCGCCGAGCGTCGCGTCGACCCCTGCGCCGACGGCCGAGGGCAGCGGGACACCCCGGGCACGCTCGACCGGCACGTCGCTCCCGGGCGGTGGGACGCCGTCGCCGTTCATCACGCCGACGACCCCGGTGATCGTGACCACGCCCACGACCGGACCAACTCCGACACCGAGCCATACGCCGCTGCTCAAGGGCGCGACCCTCGACATCACGGCCAGCGAGACCCGCGTCCCGGTGGGGACGAGCATCTCCATCACCGGGCAGCTGGACGCTGCCGACTCGACCCCGATCGCGGGAAGGCGGGTGGCGCTGCGAGAGCGGCTGATGGGAGTGCACGGCTGGACCAGGCTGGGCAGCCCGCAAATCACATCGAGCACCGGGGGCGTCATCTTCACGGTGCCGCCGATCGAGCGCAATGTGCGGCTCGTGCTGCAGACCGGCCGCCACTTGCACAGCACCCTCGTGCGGGTGGTCGTCCAGCCGGCGATCACCGCGACCGTGACTCCATCCGCCACGGACCCGGGCATGGTCACCGTGACGGCGGTCGTGCAGGGTGGCGAGCCGGGCGACACCCTCGTGATGAGCTGGCACAACGGCAAGAAGCATCAGCATGTCGCTCTCGATGCGACCGGTGCCGCGACCTTCACCGTGCAGGTCCCGCCGACTCGGACGGTGCACTTCAGGCTCTTCCTGCGGCGCACAGCGGAGCACGCCTCGGCCGCCGCGCTCTTCACGTCGCCGCCCACCTGACAAGGCGGCCACCGCAGATCACCGCGCGGCACAGGGTCGGGGCGGAATAGGGTCCGGATCCATAAGGAACAGCGCCGGCTCAGCCGGCACAGTTGTAGGGCGGTGGGTGGGGACGTGGACGTGGGACCGGCGTTTCTGGTCGGGCGCGGAATCTCCGATGTCACGGGCGAGCCGGCAGGTTGTGGCCTGCTCGGTTACGGCAAGGCCGACCAGGTGTCGCGCGGGTTGCACACCCGGCTGCGCAGCCGCGCCTTCGTCTTCGTCGATCCCTCGACCCAGCAGAGGCTGCTGCTGTGCGTGAGCGACCTGCCGCTGATGTTCGACAGCGTCTTCCAAGAGGTGCTCAGGCGGCTCGGTGAGCGGTTCGGTGAGCTTTACACCGACGGCAACGTCATGCTCACCGTCACGCACACCCACTGCGGGCCGGGCGGGTACTCCCACCACCGGCTCTACAACTCGACGACGCACGGCTTCCACCCGGTGACCTTCGAGGCGATCGTGCGCGGAATCGTCGAGGCGGTCGAGCGAGCGCATGCCGACATCGCTCCGGCGACGCTGACGCTGACCCGCGGCGTTCTGGAGAATGCCAGCGTCAACCGGTCACCGCAGTCCTTTGCCCGCAACCCCGAGGCGGACAAGGCGTTCTTCCCCAAAGCGGTCGACTCGCGGACCACGTTGCTGCGCGTGGAGCGCGACGGCCGTGTGGTCGGCGCGGTCAACTGGTTCGCGACGCACGGCACGAGCATGACCAACCGCAACTGTCTGATCAGCGCCGACAACAAGGGCTATGCGGCGTACTACTGGGAGCGAGTCCTCTCGGACGTGGACTACCTGTCCGACGACCAGCCCGACTTCGTCTCCGCGTTCGCGCAGACCAACACCGGCGACATGTCACCGAACCTCAACTACGGTCCCGGCAGCGGCCCGACCGAGGACGAGTTCGAGAACACCAGGATCATCGGGCAGCGCCAGGCCGATGCCGCAGCTGCACTCGTGACGCAGGCTGCTGAGCCGCTCTCGGGCGGCGTCGACGCACGGATGACGTACGTCGACCTCGGCGACATCACGGTGAGCCCCGAGTTCACCGGTGACGGCAGGTCGCACCGCACGAGTCGGCTGATGGGCGGCGCGGCGGCGCTGGCCGGCACCGACGAGGGCAAGGGGTTCCCGGGGTTCAAGCAGGGCCGCAACCGGATCGTCGATGGGATCTCCCGAAACATCGTCTACCGGCTGTCGCCGGCGCTTCGTGATGCGCAGTCGCCGAAGGGGATCGTGCTGCCCGGAGGGGCGATCAACCGGCTGTCGGCGTTCGTCCAGGAGCGCGTGCCGGTGCAGCTGCTGCGGATCGGGAAGCTCTACCTGATCGGTATCCCCGGTGAGGTCACGATCACGATGGGGCTGCGGATGCGGCGCGAGGTGGCGGCCGTCGTGGGCGCCGACCTCGATGACGTGCTGGTCGCGGGATACAGCAACGCCTACATCCACTACGTGACGACGCCGGAGGAGTACGAGGAGCAGCGCTACGAAGGCGGCAGCACGCTGTTCGGCCGCTGGGAGGGCCCCGCGCTGACCCAGATCGCGGTGCAGCTGGCGATCGCGATGCGAGACGGGAAGGCCGTCGCCCGCGGCACGCCGCCGCCGGATCTGTCCCGCAAGAACCTGCGCAAAGCCAAGGTCCGGGTCGACTCGCCGGTTGCTGGGCGGTCGTTCGGCGACGTGCTGTCCGCTCCGCGCAGCCGTTACGGCGCCGGCGACCAGGTCGAGGTCGCGTTCGCCGGCGCGAACCCGAACAACGACCTGCATCGCGGCGGCACCTATCTCGAGGTCGAGCGGCGCGACGGCGAGGTGTGGTCGCGGATCGCCGATGACGGTGACTGGTCGACGAAGCTGCACTGGCGCAAGCAGGACGGTGGCTCTCGGATCGGCATCACGTGGGACATTCCGGCCGGCGTGGCGCCTGGCGAGTACCGAATCAGCTATCACGGTGATGCGTCCGATGCGGCAGGCCGACTGACCGCGATCACCGGGATCAGTCCGACCTTCGACGTCGGCTGAGCGCAGGTCGTCCACTGCTGTAGAAACAGAGTGTGACGAGCGAGGACTGGACCACTCCCGGCATCTACGAAGTCGTGCCGGGTGTGCACCGCATCCCCCTTCCGCTTCCGAACGACGGACTGCGTGCGGTCAATGTCTACGCCGTCACCGGCGACGACGGCCCGGTCCTGATCGACTCGGGCTGGGCGGTGGCAGACGCCCGCGATCTGCTGCAGAGCGCGCTGCGCGAGATCGGCGCGGAGCTCGGTGACGTCCAGCGCTTTCTCGTCACCCACATGCACCGCGACCACTACAGCCAGGCGATCCATCTGCGGCGCGAGTTCGGTACGACGATCGCGCTCGGCGCCGAGGAGCGGTGGTCACTCGACGCCGTGACCCGCCCCGGACGCCAGGCGGCAGAAGAGCAGGTGAGGCTACTGCGCGCGCTTGGCGCCACGGAGATCGCGGAGGCGATGTCCGGCAACCGGCCCCACCATGATGCGAACGACTGGGAGATGCCGGACGAGTGGCTGCGCAGCAACGAGATCATCGCTGCAAACGGGCGGTCGCTCGAAGTGGTCGAGACCCCCGGTCACACTCGCGGGCACGTTGTCTTCTATGACACTGCCGCCTCGTTGCTCTTTGCCGGCGACCACGTCCTGCCGACGATCACCCCCTCCATTGGGTTCGAGCCGGCTGGCACCCCGAACCCGCTCGGTGCGTTCCTCGACTCGCTCGCGGTCGTCAGGTCCCGCCCGGATGCGATGTTGCTGCCCGCTCACGGGTCCGTCGTACCCAGTTCTCACGACCGGGTCGACGAGCTCGTCGAGCATCACCGCGTGCGTCTCGACGTGATGGCTGCCGTGCTTGCAGAAGGTGTGGAGACCGCAGTCGATGTCGCGGCGAAGGTGACGTGGACGCGGCGAGAGCGGACATTGGCAGAGCTCGACCTTTTCAACAAGTTCCTCGCCGTGTGCGAGACCGGCGCGCATCTGCAGCTTCTCGTCGCGCAGGGCCGCGCGACCATGCAAGAGCGAGAAGGCGTGCGTTACTACGCGCTGGTCCAGGTCTAGGTCCGCTGGCGAATCCGTCGCCCTTCTGCGACGATCCCGGCGCGACGTCGTCGCCCAGTGTCGACCGGAGGATCAAATGTTCACGCGTACCTTTGCCGCGATCATCACAACGGTCACGGTCGTAGCGTTCCTCGTGTCGGCACCGGCAGCGATCGCGTCTGCACCACACACGGCGAAGCCGAGCTCGGTCAGCTTGACCAGCAGCTACGCCAGCGTGAAGTCGTCGACCAAGCGGGCGCTTCACGCGCAGCTGGAAGCCTCCAACAACCCGTCGACGCCGGCCAACGACAGCGCATCGATCGAGTTGGCCAAGGGCGCACAGGAAGACGGCGAGTCCCACGACTGGACGTTCCGAATCTCATCGAGCGTGTTGCAGGTGGCATCCTCCGGTGCCGGAACGCTCAAGCTCCCGTCGAAGGACATCGCTCCGTTTGGCGCGGTCAGCCTGCAGTTCAAGCCGATCGGCAAGCCGAAGACGAAGAGCTGTGAAGGCACCGTCATCAGCAAGACCATCAAGGTGTCGCTCTCGGGTGTCTTCTTCTTCGACAGCAAGTCGACCGGATCGCACAAGTGGGGGACGGTCGGAAGCAAGAAGTCCTTCACCTTCCCCGCGACGAACACCATCACCTGGCTCTTCAGGTCAGCGAACTCGGAGAACTGCATCTCGGCGACGACTCCCTGCGTCTCGGATGTGCTCTGGTCGTCTCAGCAAGGTGCGGTGGCATTCGACGGATTCGAGGCAGGCAACGGTGCCAGGATGTTCGCGAGCCGATCGGCTTCGCTGAGCAAGCCGACAGGCGCGACGCGCAGCGACTCGAACATCGGCGCGACGAAGGGGCTGACGGTCGCCGTCGGCGGTGATGGGAACGCGTCGCTGGCGATCACCGGTAGCGGGAGCGGCGTGGCCGGCAGCGCGACGATCACCAGCTCCGCGCCGTCGCAGCCGTTTCCCTCGCCGTGTGGCAACGGCAAGAC
>DATAUF010000089.1:0-12050 GCA_036268405.1 Mycobacteriales bacterium | reverse complement strand
GAAGCTGTTCGCCCACCCGGACGCGCCGAGCCCCCAGATATACAGCAGCGCAGTGCCGGTCAACAACGACCACACACCCGGCCGCACCCACGCCGGATCCTCCGGCCGACCGCGCACGAGTCGGCGCATCCGGCCGCCACTTGAAGATGGAGCGAAATATGCCGGCGCCCGGCCGGGAATGGTCGTGGCCCGACGCGGATCGGCGAACGTCGTCGTCATGGCAGGCGGCGGAAGACTCGGCGCAGCAGCATGAACCGCAACGCGGTCGCGAAGAGGTTGGCGAGCACGAGGACGGCGATCTCGGCGATGCGTGGCGGCTTTGCCGACGCAAGGTGCAGGACGCCGAGCGAACCCGACGTGATGGCCAGCGCGACGGCGAAGACCCCGAGGCCTTGCATCTGGTGACGCAGCACATCGACCCGGCCGCGGACCGCGAACGTCATCCGCCGGTTGGCTGCCGTGTTGGCGACGGCTGTGACGAGCAGCGCGACAGCGTTGGCGACCAGGGCCGGCATGGCGGTGCGGAGTCCGGCGTACAGGCCGACGTAGGCCAGAGTGCTGACGAGCCCGACGGCGGCGAACCGCAAGACCTGGCCGGACGTCCGGTGCACGTGTTGTGCCGGTGCCGGTGCCGGTGCCGGTGCCGCTGGCTCTGGTGCCAGTCGTGGTCGCGGGATGACGTCGAGCGCGGTGGTCATGGATCCCATTGTGGGCGGAAACTTTCTGCCATCCATGGGGAGCAAACGGGCAAATCTGGCTGGCGCGGAATTGGGTCACAAATGACTATGCGAAAGGTCCGGAAGATGACCATTCGTGGTCATTGTCGAAGGCGTTCTCATGCGGTTTGGTCCGCGGGCGTCAGGTGCGGGGCTCCCAGCTGAAGTAGCGAACCGCGATGAGGAGCCCGCCGACACCCCAGGCCGCAACGATGAGCACATCGCTCCAGCGGAACGGTGTGCCAACGAGGCCGGCGAGCATCCCGTCCGCGAAATGCTTGACCGGGAAGATTCGGCCGACCCACTTGACCCAGCGCGCTGCGTCGTCGCCGAGCGGGATGAAGACACCGGAAAGGAACAGCAGTGGAAGGCCTGTGGCATTGACGATCGGTGCCGCGGCTGTGACGTTGGGGATCACGGTGGTGATTGCGAATCCGAGCGCACAGAACGACATCGCGCCGACCGCAAGCGCAACGAGGAAATGGACCAGCCTCATGCCGGTGGGGATGTCGGCGTGGTACGCCGCTCGGCCGAACGCCGCCGTGACCGCGACGAGCAGCACGGCGATGAGCATTGCGTGCACGACTCGAGCTGCGAAGAATGCGAGGACAGGCATCGGCGTGCCGCGCGATCGCTTGAGCACGCCGGTGTCTCGCTGGTAGGCGAGGGCGACCGCGACATAGACGTAGCAGGCGGTGATCACGCCGAGTGTCGCCATCTGCGCGACGTAGTACGTCGACTCATGGAGTCGCCGACCGAACAGGACGATGCCGCCAGTGCCCAACAGCGAGGTGAAGATGACCAGCAGCATCAACGGGAAGGCAAAGGTGAAGAATGCCGCGGTCGGGTTCCGCCAGTACGTCTTGTTGACGTACCGCAGCTGGAAGGTCGTCAGTCGTACGAATCTCAAGGTGTGACCCGGAAGCTTGCTGTCGCGTCATCAGCCGCGTGGTCTGCAAGGAGCTGGTGGTACGTGTCCTCGAGCGTCGGACGTCGCAGCTGAAGATCGTCGAGCGAGAGGCCGTGGCGCCGAGCCCATCCGGTCAACCGGTGGAGGGTGTCCGTCAGGTCGTCGGGCTCGACCGTGCAGTACCCGTCCGGCGCGACCGTGATGTTGAACCCGCGGGGGAGTGCGACGGTTTCGGGAAGGTGGAAGACGAGGCGCGGACGTCGCCGGTCGCGCCCGCCCAGGCGGCCCGGTGTGTCCTCGATGACGATCTTCCCGCCGGCGATGATGGCGACTCGGTCGGCGAGCTGTTCGGCCTCGTCGAGGTAGTGAGTCGTCAGCACCACCGTCTTGCCGAGGCGCGCCAGGTCCTTCACGATCTGCCAGGCGTCTTGCCTGGCGGCCGGGTCGAAGCCGGTCGTCGGCTCGTCGAGGAACAGCAGGTCCGGATCCCCTGCCAGCGCGATCGCGACATCGAGGCGTCGCCGCTGCCCGCCGGAGAGCCTGACGACTCGCTCGTTGCGCTTGGCCTGCAGCCCCACCAGCTCAATGACCTCGTCGACGGGCCGGCGGTGGGGGTAGTAATAGGCGTAGAGCTCGACCGTCTCGGCGACGGTCAGATAAGGGTCGAGACCGCTCGACTGCAGGACGATGCCGATCCGTTCCTTCAGCTCGCCGGCTTGGCGTGCCGGGTCGAGTCCGAACACGTCGACATCCCCGCCGTCGCGGCGGCGGTAGCCCTCCAGGATCTCGACGGTCGTCGTCTTCCCGGCGCCGTTGGGACCGAGCAGGGCGAAGACCTCGCCGACGGCAATGTCGAGATCGACGCCGGCGAGCGCTTGCACGTCGCCGTATCGCTTCGTCAGACCGCGTACTCGAATCGCAGTGGCCTTACTCATCGACGCCTTTGGGCGCGGACTGCTTCATGAAGCCGAACATGTAGCCGGCGATCCGGCGCATCTGGATCTCGTCGGATCCCTCGGTGATCCGGTAGCGGCGGTGGTGGCGGTAGATGTGCTCGAACGGCTTGTGGCGCGAGTAGCCGAGACCGCCGTGCACCTGCATCGCCTGGTCGGCCGCGTTGCAGCACAGCCGGTTGGCCCAGTAGTTGCACATCGAGACTTCACGTGACGCCGCGAAGACCCCTTCGGTGTCCATCCGCCATGCGGTCTTGTGGATCAGCGCGCGCAGCATCTCGGCCTGCGTCTCCAGCTCGACGAGCGGGAACTGGATCGCCTGATTGGTCGCAAGCGCCTTGCCGAAAGGCTTGCGCTCCTTGGCATACGCGACGGACTCGTTGATGCAGAACTGCGCGGCACCGAGGCTCGACGCGGCCTGGCGGATCCGGTTCTCGTTGAAGAAGTGCTGCACGACCTGCAGGCCGCGACCCTCGCCGCCGAAGATCGCGGAGTTCCGCACGCGTACGTCGGTGAGGCTCACGTGCGCATGGTCGGTCGGCATGTTGAAGGTCCAGAGGTACTCCTCGACCTTGAAGCCGTCGGTGTCGGTGGGGACGAGGAAGGCCGTGATCCCATGGCCGTCGCCGGCGGAGCCGGACGTGCGCGCCATGATCATGTCAGCGGCCGCGACATGGATCCCGGTGTTCCAGGTCTTCTCGCCGTTGATGACCCAGTCGTCGCCGTCGCGGACGGCGGTGGTCTCCATGTGCGTCGCATCCGACCCGTGCTCCGGCTCGGTGATGCCGAACGCGAAGTACTTCCGCCCGTTGAGCAGGTCGTCGATCCAGTCGGCTTGCTGCGCCTCGCTGCCGTAGTTGAGCATCAGCAGCAGTGCCACGTTGTTGCCGACGATCGAGTGCTCGTTCTGCAGGTCGCAGTGCAGCCCGAGGCCCTGCGAGGCGAGGTGCTCGCGAATCACCGCCATCGCGAGGTTGGAGCCGTCCTTGCCGCCGTACTCCTTGGGGTACGGGTAGCGGTAGTGACCGGCGGCGTCGGCGCGACGGCGTGCCTCACCGAGCAGCGACTCCCACTCGTGGTTGGGCAGCCCGCCGCGGTCCCAGTCGGTGCGCGCATCCTCGCGGCGGTGGTCGAAGAACCGGATGTTGTCGTTCTCCGCCTCGAGCGGCTTGATCTCGCGTTCGATGAACGCATCCAGCTCGTCGAGGTACGCCGCAAGGTCGGCGGGCAGCGCGAAGTCCATGGGCGGTGTCTACCGCAGATGCTTCGGGTTGGCGATCATCACGGCGGCTTCCACCGACGGCCGCAGTGCGGCGAGGAGTTCGCCGATCCGGCCATCCATGTCGCCGGTGCGGATCGCGTCGACGAGCGCGGCGTCGTCGGTGATGCCTAGGGCGGCCAGTCCTTCGGTGTGCGCTGCTTGCAGCGCCGGTCCGTCGGCGAGCTCGCGGCCGAGAATCGCCATCACGTTCGCCGCGACGAGCGCCTGAAAGTGCAGCCTCCCCTCGAGCGCCGGCATTACCTCCTCACGCAGGAAGCCCTCGACAGCTTCCGCGAGCTGAGCGGCATTTGGGTACGAGGTCACGTGAGCTCCTCGAGGAGGTTGAGGCAGTCGTACTCCTGCTCGCACACTCGCCGGCCGATCGCTGCGAGCTCCACCGAACGCTGTCCGCCGACCAGGTGCCGGTTCGCTTGGACCACGCAGATCACTCCCCACTTCACGGTGCCGAGCAGCTCCCACCACCGCAGGACGTCACGGTCGACGGCGACGCCGCTCCTCTTCTCGTACGCCGCAACGAGGTCGTCGTACTCGCCGAAGCCACCGACAGGTGGCGCTCCACCGAAGCGCCAGGCCCGGGTGCACAGCCAGCCGAGGTCCTCCATCGGGTCACCGAGGTGCACGAGCTCCCAGTCGAGGACGGCTCGCACACCGTCGGGTCCGACGACGAGGTTGCCGTTGCGGAAGTCGCCGTGCACCACCGTCGTGCGCGTTGGCGGGGGACGGTGTTGCTCGAGCCAGCGCATCGCCAGCTCGAGCATCGGGCTGAGGACGCCGCTGTCGGTCAGCACGGCACGCAGTGCGTCGAGCGCGTAACCGTCGGACATCTGCGGGAGCGCAGCCGGATCCATCTGGTGCAAGTTGCCGAGGATCTCGCCGCACTGCGCGGCGAGCTGCGGCCGGACGTCGGCGTACGCGTCGTCGCGAAGGATCTTGCGCGCGATCGTCTCGCCGGCGATGCGTCGCATCACGACGTACGGAGCGCCGAGCTCCGCCGAGTCGGCAGCGGCCGCGAGCACGTCGGGCATCGGTACGCCGACCCGCGCGGCCTCGCGCATGCAGGCGGCCTCGAGCAGCATCGTCGGACCGATGGTGTCGCCGAGCGCATCGGGACCGCGGCGCAGGATCAGCTCCTCGACGACCCCGTCGTGAGCAGCGTCGAACGACCACGTCTCCCGAGAAGCCCCACCAGAAAGCCGGACCAGATCGCAGATCTCCACACGGCAACCGAGCGCGGAGCCGACAACATCGGCAAGCGAACCAGCGAGGACCACGCGCCGATCATGCCCGCCGCGACGCCAAACGGTCACAAATCAACGTGCGAGAGGCGCTGCAGAGGTTGATTCGTGACCTTTCGACGCAAGTGAACTGCGAGCTACGCGCTCTTTCGTTGCGCCTTTGCCTTTGCCTTTGCCTTTGGCTTTGACTTTGCCGGCGTACTGACGCCGTAGCGGAGGCCGTCCATGAGCAGGCCTGACACGCGACAGGCCTGGTCCTGCCAACCCGGTACGTCGGACATCATGCAGACGCCGGACAGCCCCTTGAGGACGTCGTGGTAATCGACGTCCAGGCGGATCGTGCCCTGCTTTTGCCCGGTCTCGACCATGCGCCGCATCGTCGTATCCATCCGGTCGTGGCTGTAGGCGAAGATCTCGGCGTCGTGGGAGACCACGGACTTGAGGTGCGTCGCGAGGCCCTTCTTGGTCGCGACGTACCGGACGAAGCGCGACATCCACTCCGCGAGCGCCTGGTCGGCGGGCAGTGTCTCGAGCAGCTCATCGGCTTGCCCGGCGATGTCGTCCACGTTGTGGCGGAAAACCGCTTCCAACAACGCGTCGCGGCTGGGAAAGTGTCGGTAGAGGGTGCCGATGCCGACCTCGGCGGTACGGGCGATGTCCTCGAGCGAGGTGTCGATGCCGTCGCGCGCGAACGCGATAGCGGCGACCTCCACGAGCTTGTCGCGGTTTCGCTGTGCATCGGCGCGCATCGCGCGGTGCGCGTCAGGATGCGCGGTCCGCGTCGTCACCTGCTCACGCCCTTTCTGTCGGCCCCCGGCCTGTGTCATTCAACCTGTGTCATTCAAAACTGTGTCGCAGGTCACGGGAATATCCGCTTGCTAACCGGAGGTTGCCTCCGATAGCGTAACGGATGCCGCCTCCGCTTATGTCACAAGCGTAAGTCGCTGGCAAACATTCCGCAACGCGCACGACGCAGACACGTAACGAACGAGACCTAGCTTGGAGCACCACGCATGACCACAGACCATGACCGCCGCTGGCTGGCCCTTGTCGTAATCGGCATCGCCCAGCTGATGATCGTCCTCGACTCCTCCATCGTGAACATCGCCCTGCCCAAGGCGCAGGTCGCGCTTCACATCACCAACGCCGACCGCCAGTGGGCGATCACGGCGTACACCCTGACCTTCGGCGGGCTGCTCCCGCTGGGCGGCCGCGTGGGTGACTACTTCGGCCGCAAGCGCATCTTCCTGATGTCGCTTATCGGCTTCGCCGGCGCCTCCGCGTTCGGCGCCGCCGCGCAGAACGGCACGATGCTCTACTCGGCCCGCGCCATTCAGGGCGTCTTCGCCGCGCTGCTCGCGCCGGCGGTCCTCGCGCTGATCACCACGACCTTCACCGAGGTCAAGGAGCGCGCCAAGGCATTCGCCGTGTACGGCGCCATCTCCGGTGCCGGCGGCGCGATCGGCCTCGTGGCCGGCGGCGCGCTGACGTCGTACCTCTCATGGCGGTGGACGCTGCTCGTCAACACCCCGATCGCGATCGTGACCGCGTTCGCGGCCTTCCCGCTGCTGAAGGAGAGCCGCGCCGAGGGCGATCGCCACTTCGACGTACCTGGCACTGCCCTGGTCACCGGCGGCCTCGCGCTGCTGGTCTACGGCTTCACCGAGGCCTCGATCCACGGCTGGTCCGCACCGCGCACCCTCGCGCTGCTGATCGTGTCCGTGATCATGCTCGGGCAGTTCGTCGTCTGGGAGACCCGTGCAGCGAACCCGATCCTGCCGTTGCGGATCATCATGGACCGCAACCGAGGTGGGTCCTACGCGGCCTTCTTCCTCGCGACGTTGGCGATGTTCGGCACGTTCCTGTTCCTGACGTACGACTTCCAGGACGTGCTCGGCTACAGCGCGCTGAAGGCGGGCGTCGCATTCCTGCCGTTCCCGCTCGGTGTCATCACCTCTTCGGTGATTGCGTCGAAGACGCTGCCGCGCTTCGGGCCTCGCACGCTGGGGATGGTCGGCTTCTCGATGGTCACCCTCGGTGCACTCTGGCTGACCCAGCTGCCGACACACCCGGCGTACCTGCTCCACATCGTGCCTGCCGAGCTGCTGATCAGCATGGGCATGGGCCAGGTGTTCGTGGGGTTGTCGTCGACCGCGCTGCTCGGCGTGCCGAACCACGACGCGGGTGCCGCAAGCGCCCTCGTCAGCACGATGCAGCAGATCGGTGCCTCGGTCGGGATCGCGTTGCTCAACACGATCGCGACCAGCGCGACGGCGTCGTACGCGGTGGCACATGGCGGGTTCACCAAGGCCGCCGAGGTGCATGGCTTCACGACGGCCTTCGCCGTCTCCGCAGGCATCGCGGTGGCCGCGGCCATCGTCGTAGCCACGCTGATCCGACGCCCACCGGCCCCAGCCGGCGTGGAAGGCGTGGCCGAGGGCGGCGGGGCCCGGGAGCTGGAGCCGGCACTCGTCGGCGTCTGACGTCCGGCCAGATTTCGAAGTAGCACACAACTGTCGGCCCTCGCGGTCGCTCCCCGCTCAGCTGAGCGAGCGGAGCGGCGGCGGGGGCCGAGTTGTGTGCTACTTCGGACTGTCGGACTATCCACAGGGCGGTTGGGGTACTGCGTCGAGGTGTCCACGTCGGCGGCGACCAACGGGTCGGGGCTCGCCGGAGTGCCGGCTGACCAGTACGCCCGAGCGAGCCGCGCCGCCGAGGCCGTCCTCTACGACGGCTATCTGCTCCGCCCGGCCTCACGGCGCAGCGCCCACAACCATCGACCGCGGCACGTGGGTGTCCTCACGCCTCAGGTGTGGGCGCAGGAGAACCTGCCGCTCGACACCGGGGTCGACGGGGCCGTCGAGTCCTGGTTCGCCCGCTCCGAGGTGGTCGCCGAGTGCCCGTCCGGCACCTCGCTGACCGTGCGGTTGCGGTTCCTGCAGCCACAGCGCCGCTCCGTCGAAAGGTACGTCGCGGGCACCGGCTTCGTGCCGGCCCAGCGGCTCGACGTCGGTGGCTGGCACGTCACCAACGCCGACGAGGTGATCCCGCACGAGCGCGACGTGACCGTCGATGTCTCGGCGCTGTTGCGCGAGCCGGTCGATGTGATTGTCGACGCGATCGGGTCGACCGAGCTGGAGATCGTGCGTGATGGGTCCGGGGCGGTGCGCGGCCGGATCAGGCGCAGCTGCCGACCGGTGCAGGTCCGGCTGTCGCTCGGCGCGGCCGACGCCGGGCTCGTCGTATCGATGGTCCGGCTACGTGTCGTCGTAGAGAACGTCACCGACGGCGTCGACGCCGACCTCTCATCGGCGATCGCGGCGCAGCAGTCCGTGGTCTCGACCCACTGGTTCCTCGGGCTGAGCGACGGTGGCTTCGTCTCGCTGCTCGACCCGCCGTTGTGGGCCGTGGACGCCACTGCCGAGTGCGCCAACATTCATTCGTTCCCGGTGCTGGCGGGCGAGGGTGGTCGCGACGACCTGATGCTGTGCGCACCCGTCGTGCTTGCCGACTATCCCCGCGCCGAGCCGCGGACCCTCGGCGACGAGCTCGATGCGGCGGGCGCCGAGCCCTCGGCGGTGCCGCCGGCGCTTCCCGCGCCGATCACGCCGGCTACCTATCCTGCCGGTTCGCTCGAGAGCAGCGCTCCGGCGCGCTGGGTCGTGCTGCGCCCTGCGGCGTCAGCTTTCTGACGTCGCGCTGAGATGCTCGAGCAGCCGGTCGAGGAATCCGACCTGGCCCTTGACCAGCTTCTCCCGTGCGGTCGCGACGTCGTACCACTCGGCGCGGTCGACCTCGGGATACTCGCGAACGTTGCCGGAGTCCTTCGGGTACTCGATCGTGAACGTGTTGCTCCGCACCGTCGAGACGTCGAAGTCGGCTTCGACCGCCCAGACGGTGATGCGCTTTCCCTTCGGCTGGCGGATCTCGCCGAGCTCGACGCGCGGACCATCGGGCGCAGCGGTGCCGAGCTCCTCGGTGAACTCGCGCTCGGCGGCATCGAGGGATAGCTCGGTCTCGTCGTACTCACCCTTCGGGATCGACCAGGCTCGCTCGTCCATCCGCGACCAGAACGGCCCACCCATGTGCGCGATCAATACCTCGGGCTCGCCGGCGGACAGCCGGTAGAGCAGCAGGCCGGCCGCAAGCTTCACCACCGCATCATCTTGGCGTGCGGGCCACCGCCAGTTCGAGGAAGCGGGCCAGATAGCAGGGCGCGAGGTACTCCTCCGCGACGCGGGCATGGGCGCGCTTGCCCATCGCGCCGGCAGTGGACCGGTCGTCCAGCAACGCACGCAGCGCCTCTCCGAAGGTTGCGAGGTCCTCGGGATCGACGAGTACGCCGGTCACCTCGGACTCGATCTGATCCTGGATGCCGCCCACCCGGCTGCCCACCACGGGCCTGGCCTTCCACATCGCCTCCGCGACCGTGAGACCGAAGCCCTCCGCGAGGCTCTTCTGCACGACGACGTCGGCCCGGCGCTGCAGGGCGTTGACGATGGCGGCGTTCTCGTCGATGTCGTCCATCGGAAGGCAGGCGATGTGCACGCGGCGGCGCTGGTCCGCCGGCAGCGCGTTGCGGGCGGTCTCGAGGTCGCGGAGCGACTGCTCACCTTCCGGGTCGTCCGTCACCGATGCCGGGTCAGGACCGACGAGGACGAGATGGCTGTTGGCACCGTTGGGGCCGTGCTCGCAAAACCCCGTCATCACGCCGATGTGATCCTTCAGCGGATCCCACCGCGACACCTGGACGACGACCGCGGCGTCGCTGGGCACCGGCTCGTCCTCGATCATGGTCGCCCGGCGCGCGACCCGACCCGGCGCTCCGTCGCGACCCTCGTACTCCGGCTCGCCGACCGCTGCCGGATCCGGAATCACGCCGGCGGCGTCGAGGATCGCGGCCACGACGTCGTCGTCGAGGAGCTGGTTCTTGGCGGAGAACGCGTCGATGCAAGGCGGGATCACCGCGACCCGAGAGGGGTCGAGGTTGTCCCAGCTGTACTGCCGGCGGGAGAAGACCTGGTGCGTCGTCTGCGACGTGTACGGCGCGAGGAACTCCCAGGCGCGGCGTGCGTGATCGTTGGGCTCGTCGGCGCCGACATGGCAGCTCCACACGACCCGGGCGCCGGCTGCCGCAAGGGCCGGCGCGAGGCCGAGGGTCTGCGGGTCGTGGAGGATGACGGCGTCGCCGTCACCGATCCGATCGATCAGATCGGGCAGCTGCGCGGCGAGCGCCTGCTCGTAGATCTCGCGCTCGGTGTCGCCGAGGGGGCCTTCGTCGCCAGGCTGCCCGTGCAGCAGGTGATGGATCCGTTTGGTCACGGCGAAGAACTCGTCGTTGCCGTCGATGACCAGCCACCGCACCGGCAGACCGGACTCGGTGAGATACCCGAGGATCGACTGCAGCATCTCTGCCACGCCGCCACCCTCGGCCGTGGAGTTGACGTGCCAGAGGGTGCGTCCCGCCAACCGACGTGTTGCCTCGCCAACGTCGTCGGTGAAGCGCCGGAAGTCCTCGGCCGGCAGTACGTCGGCAAACCGCTCCACCGGCCGTGACGCGATGGCGACCTCGTTCATGTCTTCTCCTTGCGGTGACCGTGGTTACCCGGGGCTCGGGCTGCCGGAGTCCGACGGGGTGTCGGGCGCGGAAGGAGTGCTCGAGTCGGCGGTGGTGTCCGACGGCGTGGCGGAGGGCGTGGCCGACGGCGACTTTGACTTGCTCGGGCTCGGGCTCGGGCTTGCCGACTTCGAGGCGCTGGGCGTCGGTGTCGCGCTCGGTGACGCGGACGGCGACGCGGAGGTGCTGGGTGAGGGCTTGGCGTAGTCCGCGGCGTGGCCTCGTGCCGGCCCCAGTAGCTGCGGGGTCAGGATCGGGGCGGTGTTCGGGCTGAGCAGCGCGACGACGACAGCTGCGGTGGCGCCGGCTCCGATGAGGCCACCGGCTGCCAGGGTGACGCGGCGTGCCGTGCCGTAACGCTGGTACTCGCTGCGGCGCCGGGCCCGCAGGTCAGGCGGCAGTGCGGCGCGTTGGGCGCCCAGGCTGTTGAGCGGCGCGCCGGCGTAGGCGAGCGTCGGCCACACGAGCAGCGCGGCGGTGAGCCAGCCGCCTCGTCCGCTGGCCCGGGTCATCGCCCCGACGATTCCCGCGATGCCGAGGACGGCGAGCGCGGTCTCGCCGAGATTGCCGCGGATCGCGTCCCACCACTTCGCGTCCTCCGCGGTCTTCGGCGTACGAAGGAACTCCGCCTCTTTCGCGAACAGCGCCTGGATCGAAGCGCGCGCCACGACCAGCCCCGTCGACTGCCAGATCATGAATGCGCCGAGGGCGTCGCGCCAGGTCGCGCCGGTCCCGCGTCGCAGCAGTGCGACGGCGCGGACCAGGCCGAGCAGGAACAACATCGGGATCGCGGCGAGCAGGAAGCCGGTGAGCTTTCGGAACAGCAGGCCGCCGCCGGTGCCGACGTTGGCGGCGCCGACCAGCAGGAAGATGAAGAACAGCAGCGCGACGAGGTCGCCGTACCACTGAAGGGCACCGGACAGGTACGCCCAGCGCTGCCCGAGACCCATCTGGTTGGCCTCGCTGCGCGCGCCGGGCATGAGCAGCCGCCACTTCTTGCGGAGGATCTGGATGCCGCCGAAGCACCAGCGGAAGCGCTGGCCCTTCAGCGCCTCGAACGTCAACGGCATGACCCCGACGCCGAACGACCGGTCGACGTGCACACCGGACCAGCCGGCCGCGAGCAGGCGCAGCGAGAGCTCCGCGTCCTCGGTGATGCACCACTCGTCCCAGCCGCCGACCTGCTCGATGGCGCTGCGACGGATCAGTCCCATCGTTCCCGCGAAGATCGCGCCGTCGCGCTCATTGCGCGACGGTTGGGAGACCACGAAGAAGTACTTGTAGGAGTAGTAGAGCCGGCGATAGAACGGCGCCTGCTGCCAGTCGCGATAGTCCTG
>DATAUF010000088.1:0-25799 GCA_036268405.1 Mycobacteriales bacterium | reverse complement strand
AGGACGACCTCGCGCTGATCGCCGAGGAGTTCGGCCTCAACCCGCTCGCGGTCGAGGACGCGACGTCCGAGCGGCAGCGGCCGAAGCTCGACCACTACGACGACCACATCTTCATCTCGCTGTACGACGTCGGGCTCACCGACGATGGCCAGCTGGTGTCCCACGAGCTCGCGGTCTTTGCCGCGGAGCGCTATCTGATCACGGTGCGCAAGACGCCGGGTTACTCAATCGACCAGGTGGTCGCTCGCTGGGACGACAACATGAACCTCGCGCCGCACGGTGTGGGATTCATGTTGTGGGGATTGCTCGACGTGGTGGTGGATGGGCACTTCGAGACGGTCGAGCAGCTCGACGACCGGATCGACAGCCTCGAGGACCTGCTGTTCGAGCCATCACAGACCGGTACGGCGGTCCAGCGGGAGTCCTATGACCTGCGCAAGTCGCTCGTGCGGATCCGGCGCGTCGTGCTGCCGACGCGTGAGGTGCTCAACTCGCTGATGCGGCGAGAGAACGATCTCGTCGACGACGCGCTGATGCCGTACTACCAGGACGTCTACGATCACGTCCTGCGCGCGGCGGACTGGACCGACTCACTGCGCGACCTGGTGTCGACCATCATGGAGACGCATCTGACGATCCAGGGCAACCGGATGAACGAGATCATGAAGAAGGTCACGTCCTGGGCCGCGATCACCGCGGTGCCCGCGGTGATCACCGGCTACTACGGCATGAACGTGTTGACCTACCCGCACTCCGACACCCGTGCCGGCGGCTATGCCGCCCTCGGCCTCATGGCCGGAATCGTCGGGTTGCTCTATGTCGTCTTCCGGAAGATCGACTGGCTCTGACTGCTACCGATAGTTGGTGAACTGCAGCGGGATGCCGATGTCGGCGCCCTTGAGCAGGGCGATGACGGTCTGAAGGTCGTCGCGCTTCTTGCCCGAGACCCGGACGGTGTCGCCCTGGATCGCCGCCTGCACGCCCTTGGGCCCGTCGGTCTTGATCAGCTTGGTGATCATGCGGGCCTTGTCCTGGTCGATGCCCTGCCTGATCTTCACGGTGAGGCGTGAGGTGCTTCCGGCGGCGGGCTCCGGGTCGTCGTGGTCGAGCGCCTTCAACGAGACCTCACGTTTGACCAGCCGCTCCTTGAAGACCTCGAGCACCGCCTTGACGCGTTCGTCGCTGTTTGCAGTGATGACGACCGCCTCGTCGCCGCTCCACGAGATCGAGGCGCCGGTGCCCTTGAAGTCGAAGCGCTGCCCGACTTCCTTGGCCGCCTGGTTGAGGGCGTTGTCGACCTCCTGGTGCTCGACCTTGCTCACGACATCGAACGACGGATCGGCCATCTGACTTCGCCTCCTCGGGTGCCCTTTTGCACCGGCTATCCTGTCCGACGCGCACCCCAGGGTGCCGCGGCGGGTTGCCCGAGTGGTCAAAGGGAACGGTCTGTAAAACCGTCGGCTCAGCCTACGTTGGTTCGAACCCAACACCCGCCACCCCGCACCCCCAACGGGTGCGGATCACGGCAGCGTGCGATATGCCGGTTACGGCGCTGCGACGATCCGGTAATCTCGTCGCCGCCGCCCCCTTAGCTCAGTCGGCAGAGCGTCTCCATGGTAAGGAGAAGGTCTACGGTTCGATTCCGTAAGGGGGCTCTGAAGTTCCCTGCGGCGGGGTAGCTCAGCCTGGTAGAGCAAGCGGCTCATAATCGCTGTGTCGCCGGTTCAAGTCCGGCCCCCGCTACAAAAGCTCGACCGGCTCGGGACTCGGCTATTCTCGATGGCCGGGTACGAGCCCGATGTCCGTTCTTCTCTGAGAGGTACCTGCAGTGGCTGCCACCGACGTTCGACCGAAGATCACGTTGGCGTGCGCCGAGTGCAAGCACCGCAACTACATCACCAAGAAGAACCGCCGCAACGACCCGGACCGCCTCGAGCTCAAGAAGTTCTGCCCGAACTGCCGGGCGCACACAGAACACAAAGAAACTCGCTGAGCTGCGCGCTCGCTGCGTTCTCCCGCGCTCGCGTGCCTAAGCACGCTTCGCCCAGTGCGGCCTTGCGAGCGCACACCTCAGCGGTTTCTTAGTCTTGTGGTTGCGCGACACTTGGTGTCGTGGACCTGGGGGAATACGCAGCGGCGGGGTTGTACGACCCTGCGTCGCCTGAGGCTGAATCCCGCGCCGAGCTCCTTACCTATCTCGTCGAGATCGGCTGCACCCTCGAAGAGATGGTCGCAGCCAACGCTCGCGGCCGGCTGTTCGCACTAGCGGGCGACCGGGTGATCGTCCCCGGCCGCGACCAGTTCTCGCTGAGCGACATCAGCACGACGACGGGTGCCCCGCTGGCCAACGTCCGCGCGATCTGGCGGGCGCTGGGCTATGTCGACGCTGCTGATGACGAGCTGGTCGCCAGCCTTGAGGAGGTCGAGGCGGTCAGAGTCTGCACCGACATGGTTGCCCTGCTGGGGATGCCCGGTGTGCTTGGCGTCTGCCGCGTGGTCGCGTCCTCGCTGTCTCGGGTCGCCGACGCGGTCTCGGGCGCAGTCCGCACGCAGGTCCCCCAACTCGAGCTCGGCGCTTCGGGCAGCGAGGCGGTCACAGCTCGAACCTTCGCCGGCATCGCGACGTTCGTTCCGCGCATGGGCCACTCTCTCGACACCCTGTTCCGCCACCACCTCGAGGTGGCGCGGATGCACTGGGAGCGAAGCGACAGCGGCGACCTCGTCGACAGCGGAGGGGTGAGGGTGGGCGTCGGCTTCGCCGATCTGTCCGGGTTCACCGGACTCACCGAGGGGCTGTCGATGGCTTCGCTCTCTCAGCTGCTGACCGGCTTCGAGGAGGTCGCCGAGGACGTCGTGCGCGACCGCGACGGCCGCGTCGTGAAGTTCATCGGCGACGCCGTCATGTATGTCACCCACGACGCGCTCGCCGCCGTACAGGTCGCCCAAGGACTGATCGAGGCGGCGCAGATCCGTGGTCTGCAAGCCAGGGCCGGCGTCGCCGTCGGTGTCGTCCTTGCGCTGCAGGGCGACTACTTCGGACCGGTCGTCAACCTCGCGGCGCGGCTGGTCGCGCTTGCCGGTGCCGGCGAGGTCTTCGTGACCGATGAGGTGGTCGAACAGATCGGTGGAGTGGTGCAGACCGACTCGCTCGGCGCTCGCGCGATTCGCGGGTTCAGCCAGGAGATCGCAATCGCCAGATTGCGATGAGACCGCTGCGATAACGTCCCTTCTGGTTCAACACAGCGCACCCGACGCACGAACGAAGGACTCCGGATGGCAGCGACGGTCAGCTACGACGACGTCGAGGTGGGCACCGAGATCCCGGCGCAGACCTTCCAGGTCACCCGGGCGAAGCTCGTGATGTACGCCGGCGCGTCCGGAGACTTCAACATCATCCATTGGAACGAGCGCGTCGCCACGGCCGTCGGTCTGCCGAACGTCATCGCGCACGGCATGTTCACGATGGCCGAGGCCGGCCGGGTCGTCACCGACTGGGTCGGTGACCCGGGCGCGGTCCTCGACTACGGCGTGCGGTTCTCCTCACCGGTGCCGGTGCCCGATGACGACGAGGGCACCACGCTGACCGTCGGCGGTCGCGTCGAGGAGAAGCTCGACAACCGCCAGGTCGTCGTCGTGCTCGAGGCGAAGGCCCTTGACGCCTCAGTGCTGTCGAAGGCCCGCGCCACGGTCCAGCTGGCTTAGCCGCGGACGCCCGCGAGGCGCAGCAGCCAGCGGTTGGGCCAGCCGATCAGACCGCACTCGTCGAAGAACGTGAGCACCTTGTCGGCAAGGTCTGTCTTGGTGGCGCGCCAGTTGGGGTTCGCAGCGGCCGCGGCCACCGCAGCCTTCGCGTCCAGCCCCGCATTCGCGTAGACGTCCGGGTGGATCAGCGACCCGGTCGCCTGGTGCACGATCAGGCCGATCATGAACTGGTTGTAGGTGCGCTTGAGCCAGCCGCTGTCGGCCTGCGCACGCAACGTCTCCTCGCGGGCGTAGCTGATGTGGCGTGCCTCTTCGATCACGTGGATTCGGCTCACCTGACGCACGAGTGGCTGTACCGCCTCGTCGTCCATTGCCTGTCGCTGCAGGCCGTCGAGGATCTCCTCGACGTACATCGTTCCGGCGAAGGTCAATGTCTGGTTGGAGATCGCCTTGAAGATCCGGCCGAGCTCGTGGGCCACCCGGCCGACGCCGTAGTTGGGGGCACCGAACGCGGTGGTCATGGACGCGAACATGATCGAGTGGCGGCACTCGTCGGCGATCTCCGTCAGCGTCCACTGGACGTCCTTGCGGGTGAGGTCACGGTCGTAGGCGTAGCGCAGCAGCATCTGCATCAGGATCTCCTCGAACCAGATCCCGACGCTTGCGATGCTCGCGACCTCGTGCTTGGTCACTGTCGCTCGCTGTTCCGGCGTCATCTGCTCCCACAGCTCAGTGCCGTAGAGGCTCGAGCAGCGTTCCGGCGCGTAGAGCATGTCGGCGGGCTGGTCGACCTGCCAGTCGACCTCGACCTGCGGGTCGAAGGACAGCTTGGCGGCCGAGCGGAGCAGGCGAGCCGAGGTGCGCTCGCGCTCCGGCAGCGCGGATGCGGTCGTGGTCTCGAGAGTCGAGGTACTCATAACCACCATTCAACGTGACATTGGCAAATGGCGCAAGGGCAGATGGTAGTGTCGTACATCACGCCATAACGACGTTTTCCAGCTTCCGGAGCCCGCTGAATGCCTGAGTACCGCATCGACGACCTGGCCCGCGCGGCCGGGATGACGGTGCGCAACGTGCGGGCGTACCAGGAGCGCGGTCTGCTGCCTGCGCCGAGCCTCCGCGGCCGGACCGGCTGGTACGACGACGGGCATCTGGCGCGGCTGCGGCTGATCGGCCGGCTGCTCGACCGCGGCTACACGACCGCCCACATCACCGACTTCATCGCCACCTGGGAGGCCGGTCACGACCTCGGCCAGACCCTCGGCCTGGAGGCGGCGCTGCTGGCGCCGGCCTCAGGCGAGATTCCCGAGCGGCTGTCCCAGGACGATCTGGTCGAGATGTTCGGGGTCTTCGACCCCGAGGCCATCGAAGCCGCGTGCCGGATGGGTGTCATCGAGCGTGACGGCGAGGACCACTTCGCCGTCCGCAGCCCCCGGCTGCTGCGCGCAGGCTCCGAGCTGGTGCGGCTCGGCATGCCGCTGCTGGCGGTGCTCGACCTCGGTGCCCGGCTGAGGCTGCGCGTGGCGGCGGTCTCGACGCTGTTCGTGTCGGCTGTCGCGCCGTACATCGTCGGTGACCACGAGGCGGGCTGGGTGCCGGACGACGCCGAGATGGAGCGCATCGGCCGGCTGGTCTCGGATATGCGGCCGCTCGCGCGCGTCGTGGTCGACGAGGAGCTCGCCGGCACCCTCGAGTCCGGGATCGCCGACTATGTGACGCAGTGGCTCGCCAAAACGGTCGAGGAGACCGTGATCAGCCCGGAGGCTCCTTCGGCTACAGCCGAATCTCGCTGAGCAGCTTCTGCATCCGCCCGACTCCCTCGGCGAGATCGTCGTCACCGAGTGCGTAGGACAGCCGGAAGCAGCCCGGCGTACCGAACGCCTCGCCCGGAACCACTGCCACCTCCGCCTCCTCGAGCAGCACCTCGGCGAGCTCTGCCGATGTCTGCGGGGTGCGGCCGCGCAACGGCTTGCCGAGCAGCGCGTCGACCGACGGATAGCAGTAGAACGCGCCTTGCGGCGTCGGGCACTCGACGCCTGGGATCTCCCGCAGCATCCGCACCATGGTCTGGCGACGTACGTCGAAGGCGGCTCGCATGTCCGCGACGGCGGAAAGGTCACCGCTGACCGCGGCCAGCGCCGCCGCCTGGGCGACGTTGGACACGTTCGACGTGGCGTGTGACTGCAGGTTCGCGGCCGCGGAGACGACGTCGGTGGGGCCGATCAGCCAGCCCACCCGCCAACCGGTCATGGCGTAGGTCTTCGCCACGCCGTTGAGCAGCACGAGCTGGTCGGCGAGCTCCGGGACTACCGCAGCCATCGAGGGCGCCTGTGCCCCGTCGTAGAGCAGGTGCTCGTAGATCTCGTCGGTGATCACCCAGATCCCGTGGGCGAGGGCCCATCGGCCGATCTCCTCGACCGTCTCCCGGGGGTAGACCGCCCCGGTCGGGTTCGACGGTGAGCAGAACAGCAGCGCCTTCGTCCGCTCGGTGCGGGCGGCCTCGAGCTGCTCGACGGTCACCAGATAGCCGCTGGCGGTCGTGGTGTGCACGACGAACGGCTTGCCGCCGGCGAGCCGAATCGACTCCGGGTACGTCGTCCAGTACGGAGCCGGCAACAGCACCTCGTCACCCGGGTCCAGCAGCGTGGCAAATGCCTCGTAGACCGCCTGCTTGCCGCCGTTGGTGACGAGCACCTGAGCTGCGGTGATCTCGACCCCGGAGTCACGCTTGGTCTTGTCGGCGATCGCCTGGCGCAGCGCGGGAAGTCCGGGCGTGGGCGTGTAGTGGTGCATTGCGGGGTCGCTGCATGCCGCAACGGCCGCTGCGACGATCGCGGCTGGAGTTGGGAAGTCCGGCTCGCCTGCCCCGAACCCGATCACGTCGCGCCCGGCTGCCTTGAGCGCCTTGGCCTTGGCGTCCACGGCGAGGGTCGCGGACTCGGCGATGCCGCCCACTCGGGCGGAGATGCGTGACTGGGCCATGTGTCCATGGTCGCGTACCCGGTTCGCGTCGGTCCATCCGGTTACGCGGTTTGACGCGGTTCGACCCGACAACTTGTCCGGACGTAGACTGCGTCGTTCGGCGATACCCATCGATCGAATACAGGGCAGTAGCTCAACTGGCCAGAGTCCCGGTCTCCAAAACCGGTGGTTGGGGGTTCGAGTCCCTCCTGCCCTGCGGATGACCGACGACGTACGACGAGGAAAAGGAGGTGACGACAGGTGACGCAGACTGCTGAGAGCGCGCCCGCGGCGAAGCCATCGGGCTCCGGCGGCAGGGGCAGGCGACCGGGTTATCCCGAGCGCATTGCCACCTACAACCGCCAGATCGTCGCCGAGCTGCGCAAGGTCCTGTGGCCGACGCGCAACGAGCTGGTGACCTACACGATCGTCTCGGTGACCTTTGTGGTCGCGATGGTGGCTTTCGTAGGAGTGCTCGACTACGGCTTCACCAAGCTCGTCTTCCAGCTCTTCGCCTAACCGACCGCCGTTTCGACTGAATATCCACCCGCCCATCTGACCACTGAGGAAGTCCACCAGCCGTGACCGAGTTCGTGCCCGAGACCGACGACGCCCCCGCGCCTGCCGAGGAGGCCGCTGAGGCCGCCCCCGCGATCGCGGACCCGTTCGCTGTCGCCGAGTCCGCCGACGAGGAGACCGACGTGGTGACCGACGCCGGGGCCGAGGCCGAGGCTGCTTCGACCGACGAAGTCGCTCCCGCCGCCGACGCGCCGTCACACGGCGAGGCCGTTGCCCTGGACGATTCGGAGCCGACGGACGAGCTCGACGAGGTCGAGGCATTCCGCGCGAAGCTGCTCTCGCTTCCGGGCGACTGGTACGTCGTGCACACCTACGCGGGCTACGAGAACCGCGTGAAGACCAACCTCGAGTCGAGGATCGCCTCCCTGAACATGGAGGACTACATCTTCGACATCCAGGTACCGACGCAGCCGGAGACGATCATCAAGGCCGGCAAGCGTCAGACCGTGGACTCGAAGATCTTCCCGGGATACGTCCTGGTCCGGATGGACCTCACGGACGAGTCCTGGTCGGTCGTGAAGAACACCCCCAGCGTCACCGGCTTCGTGGGGACGAACCACCCGACTCCGCTGTCCACGGCCGATGTCGTGAAGTTCCTCGCACCGAAGCCGGTCGAAGCCAAGCGCGCCGAGCCGGTACGGGTCGTCGACTTCTCGGTCGGCGAGTCCGTCACGGTCATGGACGGCCCGTTCGCGACGCTGCCGGCGACCATCAACGAGATCAACGGCGAGGCCCAGCGACTCAAGGTCCTCGTGTCCATCTTCGGCCGGGAGACTCCGGTCGAGCTTTCGTTCAGCCAGGTCAGCAAGATCTGACCTGCCCATTTATCGAGGAATCTGACTCATGCCTGCCAAGAAGAAGATCGCTGGTCTGATCAAGCTGCAGATCCAGGCCGGTGCCGCGACGCCCGCGCCGCCGGTCGGCCCCGCGCTGGGTCAGCACGGTGTCAACATCATGGATTTCTGCAAGCAGTACAACGCGGAGACCGAGTCGCAGCGCGGCAACGTGATCCCGGTTGAGATCACGGTCTACGAGGACCGCAGCTTCACCTTCATCACCAAGACCCCGCCCGCAGCCCGCCTGATCCTGAAGGCCGCCGGCGTCGAGAAGGGCTCCGGCGAGCCGCACAAGACCAAGGTCGCGACGATCAGCCGCGCCAAGGTGCGCGAGATCGCCGAGACCAAGCTCGCAGACCTCAACGCCAACGACCTTGACGCCGCGGAGAAGATCATCGCGGGCACTGCTCGTTCGATGGGCATCACGGTCGGCGAGTAGCACCAAGCACCACCCGCAACACCCCTACGTCGTGGGAGGGGCCAACCGGCTCCGCACGAACCACTGAGGAGAAGAAATGGCACGCAGCAAGTCCTATGAGGCCGCCGCCAAGCTGATCGACCGCGACCGGCTCTACACCCCGATCGAGGCGGTCCGCCTCGCCAGGCAGACCTCGACGACGAAGCGCTTCGACGCGACCGTCGAGGTCGCGATGGTGCTCGGTGTCGACCCGCGCAAGGCCGACCAGATGGTCCGCGGCACGGTCTCGCTGCCGCACGGCACCGGCAAGACCGCTCGAGTCGCCGTGTTCGCGACGGGCGACAAGGCCGACGAGGCACGTGCCGCCGGAGCCGACATCGTCGGCGGCGACGAGCTCATCGCGGAGGTCGAGGGTGGCCGGCTCGACTTCGACGCCGCGGTGGCGACGCCTGACCTGATGGGCAAAGTTGGTCGCCTCGGCCGGGTGCTCGGTCCGCGCGGCTTGATGCCGAACCCGAAGACCGGCACCGTCACGATGGATGTCGGCAAGGCGGTAGAGGACATCAAGGGCGGCAAGATCGAGTTCCGGGTCGATCGCCAGTCCAACCTGCATTTCGTGATCGGCAAGACAACGTTCACCGAGGACCAGCTCCTCGACAACTACCTCACCGCGCTTGACGAGGTGGTTCGCTCGAAGCCGTCGACCGCCAAGGGCCGCTACATCAAGAAGATCGCGGTCTCGACGACGATGGGCCCCGGCATCCTGGTGGACTCGACCAAGCACCGCGGCGACGAGACGTCCGAGGCACCGGTCGCAGCAGCCGCCCCGGCGGCCGCCGATGCTGCCGAGGTCGAGCTTGTCGAGGCAGAAGTCGACGCTGAGGTCGAGGCTGCCGCGGCCGAGGTCGAGGCAGAGGTCGAGGTAACCGAAGCCGAGTAGTTCGGCTCAGGTCAAAACCAAGGGCGCAACAACCAGGGGCAGGGTTTCCGCTTCGGTCGCCTGTCGACGGCCCGATTCGTTGCGAGGGCGGGATAACGGTCATCTCTATGACAGCCAGGCCGCCCTCGACCTGGTCCACCTTGGCGAAACCGGACAAGCCGACGGAAAGCGCCGAGGTCGGCAGCGGTGCTCCTGATTTCAGCGCTTTTTGCTTTTGATCTAGCGCTCAGTAGCCTGGCTGCTACCGAAGACCGCCGGATGTCATTCGCGCTCTTAACTGAGCAGAGTGGCCGAAGGACCCGCGCAAGCGGGCGTCCAGCGCAGGTGAGTGGTACGTCGTAGAGCGCGATGTGTTTGATACACAGTGCTCGCTACGCCCCGCGCGCCGTGCGCCGGGGCGTTTTTCATGTCACTGACGTACGACGGAAAGGGGCCTCATGGCCAGGGCGGACAAGGCCGCTGCGGTCGCCGAGCTCACCACGGCGTTCCGGGAGTCCAGCGCGGCTGTCCTCACCGAGTACCGCGGGCTGACGGTTGCCGAGCTCAAGGAGCTCCGGCGCTCGCTCGTGGGCAACGCGACGTACGTCGTCGTGAAGAACACCCTGTCGAAGATCGCCGCTCGCGAGGCCGGCGTCGATGTGGAGGCCCTGCTTCAGGGCCCGTCCGCCATCGCGTTCGTCAACGGTGACCCGGTCACAGTGGCCAAGAGCCTCCGCACCTTCGGTCGCGAGCACCCGCACCTCGTCGTCAAGGGCGGTGTGCTCGACGGCGCACCGCTTTCGGCAGATGAGATCCGCAAGCTCGCCGACCTCGAGTCCCGTGAGGTGCTGCTCGCCAAGCTCGCCGGAGGCTTCATCGCCCCGGCCAGCCAGCTCGCCAGCGTCCTCATGGCTCCGGTTCGCCAGCTCGCTCAGGTCCTCGGCGCGTTCGCGGCCCAGGTCGCGGCCGACCCGAGTCGGGCCGGCGGCGACGGTGCCAGCGCGACCGAACCAGCGCCCGCAGCCGCTGAGACCGACGCCCCGGCCGCCGAGGCTGAGGCGCCTGCCGCGGAAGAGGCCGTTGCCGAGCCGGCAGCGACCGACGAGAGCCCTGCTGAGACGACTGCCGAGGCGCCCGCGGAAGCCACCGACGAGGCTCCGGCTTCCGAGGAATCCGCAACCGAAGATGCGGCGTCTCCCGAAGACGCTGCATCCCCCGAAGTAACCCCGACCGACGGCGTCGCTGACGCGTCGTCCGACAGCTGACCCGAAGAAGGAGAACACCATGGCGACCCTGACCAACGACGAGATCATCGAGGCGCTCAAGGAGAAGAGCCTCATTGAGATCTCCGACCTCGTGAAGCAGTTCGAAGAGACCTTCGGTGTCTCCGCGGCGGCCCCCGTGGCCGTGGCAGCGGCGGCTCCGGCCGGCGGTGGCGCCGGTGGCGGCGAGGCCGCCGAGGCGCAGGACGAGTTCGACGTCATCCTCGAGGCGGCCGGCGAGAAGAAGATCCAGGTGATCAAGGTCGTGCGCGAGCTGACCAGCCTGGGCCTGAAGGAGGCCAAGGACCTCGTCGACGGCGCACCGAAGACCGTCGTGGAGAAGGCCACCAAGGAGACCGCGGACAAGGCGAAGGCGGCCCTCGAAGAGGCCGGCGCCAGCGTCACCGTCAAGTAACAACGCGTACCTCGCGTCGAGGGGTGGGCCCGGCTGGGCTCGCCCCTCGACGTTTTTATGCGGTGTCCGCCGCGTGGACCTGCGGGTTCGTGCGGCGGGGGAGGTAGCAGATCGGGGCAATCCGGCTGTAATGTCCTGCTTTGTGACCCGCCTCACACCCCCTTTGTGGCGGGCGTCAAAACTCCTCGCCTCCCCCATCGCGCGGGGCGCGGCGTCGCTCATCGGCGGAAGCGCCGGACGAGGAAGGCAGTGGCCGCGTGGGCGTTGAGGTCAAGGTCGAAGGCCTGACGAAGTCCTTCGGTCGACAGGTCATCTGGGAAGACGTCACATTGACGCTCCCCAAAGGCGAGATCTCTGTCCTGCTGGGTCCCTCGGGAACCGGCAAATCGGTCTTCCTGAAGCACTTGATCGGCCTGTTGCGACCGGATCGCGGCCACGTCTACATCGAAGGCCACGACGTCCCAAACGTCTCCGAGCGCCACCTATACGAGGTACGCAAGATGTTCGGCGTGCTGTTCCAGGACGGCGCGTTGTTCGGCTCGATGTCCATCTACGACAACGTGGCGTTCCCGCTGCGCGAGCACACGAAGAAGAACGAGACCGAGATCCGCGGGATCGTCATGGAGAAGCTTGAGCTGACCGGCCTGATCGGCGCCGAGAGCAAGCTGCCCGGTGAGATCTCGGGCGGCATGCGCAAGCGCGCAGGTCTTGCCCGCGCGCTGGTTCTCGACCCGGAGATCCTGCTCTTCGACGAGCCTGACTCCGGTCTGGACCCGGTCCGTACGGCGTACCTCAACCAGCTGATCGTCGACCTCAACGCCCAGATCCAGGCGACGATGCTCATCGTCACGCACGACGTGAACACCGCCCGAACGGTCCCCGACAACATCGGGCTGCTCTACCGCCGCCACCTGTCGATGTTCGGACCGCGCGAGATGCTGCTGTCGAGTCAGGAGCCGGTGGTGCGGCAGTTCCTCAACGCCCGGCGGCAGGGCCCGATCGGCATGGCGGAGGAGAAGGACGCCGCTGAGCTCGAGGCGGAGAAGGAGGACGGCGAGGAGATCCCACCGCTGCCCCCGATCCCACCGCAGATCCTGCCTACCGACGGCCAGATGCGCCCGACGCAGCGTCCGCCGGGCGAGTGGCTCAAGGAGAACGGCGTGACGCCGCCTCCCGGCTCGTTCGACGGCCAGGGCTACGCACCCAACTCACGCACCCGACCGGCGCAGGCGTCACGCGCCGCACGAGCGGAAACCGAGGTCGAGGGCATCCGGGTGCTTCGTCCGGCACCGGTCCGACGCCGCACGAGCACCGCCACCGCGACGCCCGCGAAGAAAACGGCCACGAAGAAGTCGGCCGCCAAGAAGGCCTCGACCTCCCAGACGCCCGCCAAGAAGACGGTGCGGCGTACCGCCGGCGGTGGCACCGGATCCACCCGGGGCACGGGGAGACGCTCCTCGTGAGTTCCGCCGGCGTCGCTGCGCCCTTCCGGGCGAGTGGCAGCTTTTTCGCGATGAGCCTGGACACCCTCGTGGCGTTCTGGCGCTCAGTGCGGCATGGGCGCTTCCAGTGGCGCGAGATGCTCGAGCAGGCCTGGTTCATCGCGAGCGTCACCATCTTGCCGACGGCGCTCGTCTCGATCCCCTTCGGTGCGGTCATCGCGCTGCAGATCGGAAACCTGGCGCGTCAGGTTGGTGCGCAGTCCTTCACCGGCTCGGCTTCGGTGCTTGCGATCCTGCGCGAGGCGGCGCCGATCGTTTGCGCTCTGCTGATCTCCGGCGCCGGTGGATCGGCGATCTGCGCTGACCTGGGCAGCCGAAAGATTCGCGACGAGATCGATGCGATGGAGGTGCTCGGCATCTCGCCGCTGGAGCGTCTCGTCGTGCCCCGGGTCGCTGCCAGCATGATCGTCGCCGTCCTGCTCAACGGCCTGGTCTCGGTCGTCGGAGTGATCGGCGGTTACGTCTTCAACGTCATGTTGCAACACGGCACTCCTGGCGCGTACATCCAGTCGTTCACCGCGCTCGCGCAGATACCCGACCTCTACGTCGGTGAGTTCAAGGCGTTGTTGTTCGGCCTGATGGCCGCGCTGGTTGCGTCGTACAAAGGTCTGAACCCGAAAGGTGGCCCGAAGGGGGTCGGTGATGCGGTCAACCAGTCCGTGATCATCGCGTTCATGCTGCTGTTCGTCATCAACTTCGTGATCACCGAGGTCTACTTCACGATCGTTCCGCAGAAGGCGATCTGATGGCCAACACCGTCTCGCTGCCGCGTCCTGTCCGGACGGTGACGCGCATCTTCGCGGCGCCGTACCACCTGGTGATGAGCGGGCTTGAGGACGCAGGCGAGCAGCTCTCGTTCTACTTGCGCTCGTTGGGCTGGTTCTGGCGGACCATCGTTTCCTACAAGCGCGAGGTCGTCCGGTTGATCGCCGAGGTCAGCCTCGGCTCCGGCGCGCTTGCACTGATCGGCGGCAGCGTCGGTGTCGTCGCGTTCCTGACGTTCTTCACCGGAACCGAAGTCGGCCTGGAGGGCTATCAAGGCCTGCAACAGATCGGCATCTCGGCGTTTGCCGGCTTCGTGTCGGCCTACTTCAACACCCGCGAGATCTCCCCGATCGTCGCCGGCCTGGCGCTGACGGCCACGGTCGGTGCTGGCTTCACCGCGCAGCTCGGCGCCATGCGGATCAGCGAGGAGATCGACGCGCTCGAGGTCATGGGCATCCCGTCCATTCCGTACCTCGTGACGACGCGCCTCATTGCCGGCCTGGTCGCGGTGATCCCGCTCTACGTCGTCGGGCTGGTCGCGTCGTACTTCTCCACGCGGCTGATCGTGACGCTCTACTTCCACCAGTCCGGCGGCACGTACGACCACTACTTCCATACGTTCCTCGTGCCCACGGACGTGTTCTATTCGTTCTTGAAGATCATCATCTTTGCGATCGTCGTCATGTTGATCCACTGCTACTACGGCTACTACGCCAGTGGTGGCCCGGCAGGTGTGGGCGTCGCAGTGGGGCGCGCGGTCCGCACGTCGATCGTCGCGATCAACGTCATCGACCTGTTCTTGAGCCTGGCGCTGTGGGGAGCCAACACCACGGTCAGGATCGCGGGGTAGCGCCGTGGCTCGAAGTGAAACGCGACAGCGTGCCTATCGGCGGCTGCAGGGAGTGGCGTTCCTCGGCGTCATCGTCCTGCTGCTCGGCCTGACGGTCGTCATCTACGACAAGAAGCTGCCGTGGCAGTCCTCGGACACCGTGACGCTCGACGCGAGCCGGATCGGCAACCAGCTGATCATTCCCGCCGATGTGAAGTACGACGGCGTGCTCGTCGGCCGGGTCAGCGCGGTCCACAGCAACGGCGAGACCGCGACGCTCGACCTCCAGCTGGACAAGTCATTCATCGACGACAACGTCATTCCCAGCAACGTCCTGGCCCGGATCCTGCCGAAGACGCTTTTTGGTGAGAAGTACGTCGACCTGGTCTCGCCGGCCAAGCCGACCGGAGCGCTCGCGGCGGGGGACACCATCCAGGAGGACAACTCCAGCGTCGCAGTGGAGCTCCAGGACGTCTTCAGCAAGCTGGTCCCGGTGTTGCGGGCCGCCAACCCCGGCGAGCTCTCGATCGCCCTGTCCAACACCGCCGAGGCGTTGCAGGGCCGGGGCGACGAGCTCGGCCAAAGCCTGACGCTGATCAACAGCTACTTCGGCACGCTCAACAAGGACCTGCCGAACATCCAGCACGACATTGCCGGGTTGGCCGACCTCGCGAGCAACTATGCAGACGCGGCTCCGGACCTGCTGGGCATCCTCAAGCACTTCTCGGTGACGGCGAAGACGTTCACCGTGAAGCAGGACCCCTACGCGCAGTTCCTTGCCGGCACGGCCGGCTTCGCCGACACCGCGGCGACGTTCTTCAAGAAGAACGGCAAGGGCCTGGTCAACCTTGCGAAGTACAGCAAGGGTCCGCTCAACGTCCTCTCGAAATACTCGATCGTCCTCGAGTGCCTGCCCAACGGCCTGTCGATCTTCGATCGCGAGCGACTCGAGAAGGCGTTCTCCGGTGGCGAGCTCCACATCAACCTGATCCCGGTCAACGACCGCGGGGTCTACACGCAGGCGGACCACCCCTCGCTGAAGGAGTTCACCAGGGCGAAGCTCCCCGCCAACTGCTTCGGCCTGCCGTACGGCAACAACGCGCTGCACCCGGAGAACTCCAAGTACCCGTTTGCTCCAGGCGGCAACTACGCCGCCGGTGGGTATGCGGGTTCGGGTGCATCGACGCCTGACGCGTCTGCCGCGGCACTGTTCGCCGGTTCGACGGGCGGCGTCGGCTCGGCGGCGGAGCAGTCCCAGATCGCCACGATCCTCGCCGAGATCACCGGCCAGGCTCCGACATCCAACGGCCTCAACGACCTGCTCCTCGGCCCGCTGCTGCGCGGGATGGAGATCAGGCCATGAGGGGGCAGACGCTCGGGGCGGCAGTAAAGCTCATCATCTTCGCGCTGGTGACGATCGTGGCCACCGCGCTGCTGGGCGTCGTGATCAGCAACCGGACCTTCGGCGCTACCTACACCTACAAGGCCAACGTCGCCGACGTCACGGATCTCATCACCGGAAGCGACGTCCGCATGGCGGGCGTCCGCGTCGGAACCGTCAAGTCGATCAAGTCGATGTCTGTCGGCGCCAACAACTTCGCGCAGATCGCGTTCACCGTCGACACCGACGTCCCGATGATGACCACCACCAAGGTCGAGGTGCAGTACCTCAACCTGGTGGGTCAGCGCTATATCGACCTGGTGCCGGAGTCGGGCGGTGTCAAGCTGCCGCAGAAGAACGCGCTCATCCCCGAGTCCGACACCAGCCCCGCAGTCGATCTCACCGCGCTGTTCAACGGCTTCAAGCCGCTGTTCCGCGCGCTGTCGCCGGATGATGTGAACAAGTTCGCACTGGAGATCATCCAGACCCTTCAGGGCGAGGGCGGCACGATCGACAGCCTGCTGAAGCAGACCGCG
Organism: Mycobacteriales bacterium; assembly: GCA_036268405.1. Lineage (GTDB taxonomy): Bacteria > Actinomycetota > Actinomycetes > JAFAQI01 > JAFAQI01 > DASZTV01. The sequence goes on along the minus strand of DATAUF010000088.1, from coordinate 9,694 downwards.
TCACTGACCAACACCGTCGCGCAGCGTGACGCCGCCATCGGCCAGGTGATCGACAACCTCCTGACCGTCCTCGGCACGGTGCAGCACCGCGACCAGGGCCTCGGCCAGACGATCGATCAGCTGCAGCGCCTCGTCACCGGCCTTGCGGGTGACCGAGATGCAATCTCCACGTCGCTGACCAACATCGACGACCTGGCCACCAACAGCGCCAAGCTGTTCACCGGTATCCGCCCCAGCCTGCCCGGCGATCTGCGCAACCTGACCCAGCTCGCAGGCAACCTCAACAACACCAAGGACCTCGTCAACAAGACCGAGAACGCCTTGGCGGGCTTCCTGAAGCGTGAGCCGGCGAAGCTCAACCGGATCACCCGGACCGGCAGCTACGGCAGCTACTTCAACTTCTGGCTGTGCTCGGCAACGGTCGGCGGCCTGCCGGTGCAGCTGCAGCCAGCCGCTTCCCAGTCCCCGTCGTGTCCGGTGGCCAGCTGATGCGACCGTTCCGCGAGCGCAGCCCGCTTCCCATCGGCATCGCCGGTGTGGTCGCCATCCTGGTGCTGCTCCTCGTCGCCCTCGACATCGGCAACTTGCCGTTCGTGACCTCGGGGCACACGGTCTACGCCGACTTCACCGACGCGGCGAGCCTGCAGAAGGGCGCCAACGTCCGGGTGTCCGGCGTACTCGTCGGCAAGGTGACCTCCGTCAAGCTGGTCTACGTGCCCGGCCAGGGCAACATCGTGCGGGTCGGCATGAAGGTCAACGGTGGCCCGCACATCGGGACGAACACGACGGCGAACATCAAGATCGAGACGCTGCTCGGTTCGGTGTACGTCGGGCTCAACCCGACGCCGGTGGGGTCGCTGCCCGACAACACGATCGCGGTCGACCGCACCACGACTCCGACATCCATCACGGACGCGTTCATCGGGTTGGGGCAGCGCGCCGGTGCGATCGACGTCAAGCAGCTCGCCAAGTCGTTCCAGGTGCTGTCCAACACCTTCAAGAACACTCCGGGCGACGTCCATGCCTCGCTCGTGGGCCTGGAGCGGGTCTCGCAGACCATCGCCTCTCGGAACAACCAGCTGACCGCGCTGCTCAGCAAGGCCAACGGCGTCACGACGACGATCGCCGATCATGACTCTCAGATCACGAAGCTGATCGACGACTCGTCGCTGATCCTCCACACGATCAGCCAGCAGCGCGCCGTCGTTCATCAGCTGCTCGTGAGCACCGCCGCGCTTGCCAAGCAGCTGACCGGGCTGGTCGCCGACAACCGCAAGCTCATCGGGCCCGCGCTGGCGCAGCTCGAAGGAACGCTGAAGATCCTGCGCGCCAACCAGAAGGGCCTCGATCAGACGCTGCACCTCGCCGCGCCGTTCGTCCGTGACTTCACCGACACCTTGGGCAACGGCCGCTGGTTCGAGTCGACGCTGACCAACCTCACGAACTCGGCCGGCAAGCTGACGCTCGGAAACTCGGGGAACCGCTGATGCGCCGCCTCGGAGACGTGTTCGGCGACCTGGTTCGCCGATTCGGCGCGGGCGTCGTCGCGCTGGTCGCGGTGGTGGCGGTCGTCATCATCGCGGTGGCGGTCGCGGTGTCGACGGGTGGCGGCAAGACCTACCACCTGACCGCCTACTTCTCGAAGACGATCGGTCTCTACTCGGGCAATGACGTCCGGATCATGGGCGTGAAGGTCGGGAAGGTCGACTCGATCACTCCCGAAGGAACCGTGGTCAAGGTCGAGATGTCCTACGACGGAGATGACCGGGTGCCGGCGCACGCGCAGGCCGTGGTCGTCGAGCCATCCATCGTCAGCGACCGATACGTGCAGCTGTCGCCGGGCTACGTCAACGGTCCGACGCTCGCCGACGGTGCGGTTCTCGGTTGCCCGCCAGGCGGGACCGACTTCGCCACCTGCGCGGATCAGACGGCGGTGCCCCTCGAGCTCGACGAGATCTTCGGCAACATCAACACACTCGACGAGGCGCTCGGCCCGAATGGCGCGAACAAGAACGGCGCGCTTTCGCAGCTGGTGAAGATCAGTGCCGAGAACCTCAAAGGCAACGGCAAGGCCTTCAACGCGGCGTTCCGCAACTTCTCCACGGCGATCTCGACGCTCGCCGGTAGTCGCGGCGACCTGTTCGACACCGTCGACAGCCTGCAGAGGTTCACCACCACTCTCGCCAGCGACAACGGCGGCGTCGTGGCGCTGAACGCCAACCTCGCCAAGGTCGGCGGTCAGCTCGCGGGGGAGCGCAAGGACCTCGGCGCCGCGCTCGCCAACCTGGCCTCGGCGCTCACCTCGATTCAGAGCTTCGTGGCGGACAACCGCGCGAGCCTGACGACCGACATCCATGGGCTGGCCAACGTCACCGATGTGCTGAGCAAGGAGAAGGAGGCCATCACCCAGTTCACCGACCTGGCACCGCTGGCGCTCTCCGACCTCAGCCTGTCCTACGACCCCGCCACACAGACCCTGGACACGAAGACGGACCTGACGGAGCCGCTGACGAAGACCGGTCCTGCCGGCGCGCTGTGTCAGCTGCTGTCGACGTTGGGCCTCGACTCCGTGATCGGCGATGCCGTCGGCTGTAGCGCGACCAAGCCGGTAGTCCCCGGATCGAGTCTGGCTCATGTTGCGCCGACGCTGGCCGAGCTTCTGGTGGGCAAGTCATGAAGCGCATGAGGGTGTCGGCCGCGGTCCTGGCATCCGGCACGATGCTCGCCGGCTGCGGTTTCCACGGCGCGTACTCCTTGCCGCTGCCGGGTGGTGCGGCGACCGGCAAGACCTACACGGTCACGGCTGAGTTCAAGGACGTGCAGGATCTGACTCCGCAGTCGGCGGTCCGCGTCGACGATGTCGCGGTCGGCGACGTCAGCGACATCACTCTTGACCCGGTCACGCTCAAGGCCAAGGTGACGATGCGGGTCAGGCAATCGGTCGACCTTCCCGCGAACGCGGTCGCGACGCTCGAGCAGACCACCCTGCTCGGCGAGAAGTTCGTCGCCATCGGACCGCCGACGAACGCCGCGCCCGCGGGGCGCCTGGCCAACGGCGACCGCCTCGACTCGGCGAGCGAGCTCCCCAGCGTGGAAGAGGTGTTCGGCCTGCTGTCGCAGTTCCTCAATGGTGGGGACATCGGCGATCTTCAGACGATCACTGTCGAGGTGTCGAAGGCCCTGTCGGGGCGCGAGGCCGACGTCCGCGGAGCTCTCGCACAGCTCAACACCTTCGTCACCGGCCTGGCCGACCAGAAGCAGCAGATCGTTCGGGCGATCGACGGACTCGACCGATTCAGCAGCGCGCTCGCGAAGCAGAACGGCACGATCGCGACAGCGCTCGACGAGCTCGGCCCCGGTCTGAAGGTGCTCGCCAACGAGCGCGCCCAGTTCACCTCGCTGCTCGTGCACCTGTCACGTTTCGGCAAGGTCGCCAGCCGCGTGATCAAGGCGTCGAGCTCGCAGACGATCGCCGAGCTGCGTGACCTCAAGCCGGTGCTCCACCACCTGGCGGCCGCCGGGGCCAACCTGCCGCATGCACTCGAGGTCCTGCTCACCTATCCGTTCCCCCGTGACTTCAGCGCGGGTGCGCCAGGCGACTACGTCAACCTCGGCCTCAACGTGGACGTCGCCCCGGTGCTCTGCGCGCTGTTCGCGGGACAAACCCCGGCGCAGCTGGCGGCGACGCTCGGGCCGGTCCAGGCGCAACTGATCTCGCTGCTGTCCGGCGGGACCGAGAAGTGTCCGGTCGCGGGCAGCGTCGCGTCTCCAACTGGTACCGCTGACGGACGTGGGTCCGCGGTGCCGGCAGGCGGCGCGAGCGACCTCGCCCGATGGCTCAGCGGCGTGGGAGGTACCCCGTGATCCGGCGCATCACCAAGATTCAGATCGGCATCTTCATGTTGATCTCACTGATCGGGATCGTGTACGTCGGCGCGACATACATCGGCATCAACCCGCTGAAGGAGCCGTTCACGGTCCAGCTGGCCCTGCCATCGGCCGGCGGCATCTTCAGCAACGCCGATGTCAATGAGCGCGGAGTCGTGGTGGGCCGGGTCGGCTCCCTTCATCTGGCACCGGGTGGCGGCGTGATCGCCGACCTGAAGATCAACCATGGGGAGAAAATCCCCGCGACCGGACTGGTAGCGAAGGTCGCGGATCTCTCGGCGGTTGGTGAGCAGTACGTCGAGCTCGAGCCGGCGGCCGTCGGCGGTCCCTACCTCACCTCGTCCTCGCCGCCGATCCACGGCACGATCCCGGTCGACGATGCGGTGATCCTTCGCAACATCGAGCAGCTGTTCGGCAGCCTCGACGTTCACGATCTGTCGACGACCGTGACCGAGCTGGGGAAGAGCTTCGTCAACCTCGGCCCGAGTCTTCAGAAGCTCATCGACGGTGGCGATGCGCTGACCCAGGCCGCGAGCAACGCGCTGCCGGCGACAGAGCGGTTGATCAACGACGGCAAGACGGTCCTCGACACCCAGCGCCAGGTCTCGGCCGAGTTGAAGTCGTTTGCGTCGAGCTTCAACGACGTGAGCGGTGAGATCAGCGGCCAGGACACCGCGCTGCGCACGATCCTCGACAACGGCAGCGCTGCCTCGAAGCAGCTGAAGCTGCTGATCCAGGACAACCAGTCGGCGATTCCCGAGCTGCTGACCAACCTCGACACGTTCACGCAGATCCAGAGCGTGCGGTTGCCTTACGTGCGCGCCGTTCTGGAGCTCTATCCGGCGATCGTGGCGGACTCCTTCTATGCCCTGCCGCCGCCGGGCAAGAACGGAGTCTCGACCGCGCGCTTCGGCCTCGTGAACGACCTCAACAACTTCTGCGGCACCGGATACTCCAGCACCAAGGCGCGGTCCAACAAGCCGAAGGACTGGGGTGGCGCCGCCAACCTCGACGCCTACTGTCACGGCAAGAACGCGACCCTCGACACGCAGCTGCTCGACATCCGCGGTTCGCGCAACGACCCGCGGCCGGCCGGTGACCACGCCAACGTGACCAACAGCGACCCCTACGAAGGCCCGCACTACGGGCAGCCGTTCCCGGGCTCGGGCAAGGTCGGCGACTGCGGAACCCCGACCTGCCCCAAATCCAAGAAGGCGAAGACAAAGGCTCACACAGCAGCCGCTGCGGGCTCCACCGCCGACGCGACTGCCGTGTTCTACCAGCCTTACGACCCCAAGACCGGCGTCCTTCGCGGGATCGACGGCAAGCTCTACGAACTCGGTCTTTCGGGGCCACTGGCGTCGGTCTTCGGCTCCTCGTCGTACAGCTGGCTGCTGGTCGCCCCTACCATGCGTTAGTGCAATCCACCTCGCGACGAGCAGTCGCGCTGCTCGTTGCGGCTGTTGTTGCGCTCGCGGCAGCGGCGACGTTCGCTGTGATCGAAAGCCGGCACGCGTCGCATGCCAGCTCGCTGAGCCATGAGCGGACGAACGTGACCGCGCTCGCCGGGCAGTATGCCGTCGACTTCACCTCGATCGACTATCGCCACATGCAAGATCAGGCGAAAGCAGAGGCGAAGAACGCGACGTCGGCGTTCGGGAACGTCTACACGGCGACGATCCAGACCTTCGGGACCTACTACACCAAGCATCAGATCGTGGAGACGACCTCGGTCCAGCGGGCCGCGTTGTCCTCGCTCAACTCGACCACTGCCGTCGCACTCGTTGCGCTCAGGGGCGTCACCACCACGTCGACCAACAAAACCGGCTCCCCACAGCTGCTGCGGATCCTCATCACAATGACCAAGGTCAACGGCCACTGGCTCACGAGCAACCTGGCGCCGCAATGACCGAGCCGAACGAGCCCACCACGCCCGACGAGCCCGCCGACGTCGTCGAGGAAGCCACCGAAGCGATCGAGTTCACCGATCCGCCGAAGTCGACAGACGAGACGGAGGCCGAGGCGGCCGACGCCGACGCCGACGCAAGCGCCGTGGCCGAGGACCAGTCCGCGGCCGAGGCGTCGCCCGAGCCGGTAACGCTGCCTGACGAGAGCAACTCGCGGACCACCGAGCTCGCCGCGCGGCTGCGCCAGAGCGCGCTTGCCCAGGTCGAGGCCGCGCAAGCCGCCCGGTCAGCGGAAGGCGATTCCCCGCACACCCCGTCGGCCGAGGCCGACGCTCCGGCGGGTTCAGCGATTCCTGCGCTCGACGATCCGCAAACAGTTGACCGTCCGGTCACCCGAGATCCGCAACCCGTGCCGGAGCCGGTCGCCGAGCCGCTTTCCGAGCCACTCGCCGTGGCGGCCGCAGCAGTCGCCGAGGCGCAGGCGACCGGCAGCCAGAGCTTCCTGAGCGGACCGCAGGAGCCCGAGCGGCGCCGCGCGGCGGGTCCGGTGATGCTGGCCACGATCGCCGCCGCGGTGCTGGCGATCGCCGCGGTAGTCGTACTGGTGATCTCTGCCCGATCCAGCGCGCACGATCATGCCGTCGAGAAGGCCCGGGCCGCGGCGCTCGCGGCGGCCAAGCCCGAGGTCGCTGCGGCGCTGACCTACGACTACCGCACGCTCAACAGTGATTTCGCCAAGGCCGAGACCGGCATGAGCACGAAGTTCAAGGCCAACTACGCGCGGACGGCGGCGGGGTCGGTCACGCCGCTTGCCACGTCAACCGATGCGATCTCCACGGGCACCGTTGCCGATGCGGGCGTGATCTCGGCGTCGACGAGCACGGTTCGGGTGCTGGTATTCGCCGACCAGACCGCCCAGAACAAGAAGCTCGGGGACAAGTCGCGGCTCGACCGATCGGTCATCGAGGTGACGATGGTCAAGCAGGGCGATCGCTGGGTGATCGACGGCCTCAAGCCCTTCTGAGGGTTTGGACCGTAGGCCACTTTCGGCGCGTCGGGTCTTGACGTCGGGGCGCTCGGCGGTCATGCTGCCGCGCAGCGTCTGCCGCTCGGTTTCGCGCGGCCTCGACAGGTAGCCGTTTGGCGGCTATGCTGCTCGATTGCGCTGCCTCCGATGTCTTCCGCCCTTTGTCTAGAGCGCTGCCTCAAGCGTTTTTTGACCAGTTACGGGGTGGGTCCATCGGCGTGCGCGCACTTTGACAGCGGGCACTAGAGAAGGACCCCCACTTGGCCGCCTCGCGTTCCACAGCTCCTGCTCCATCCACCCTCGCACCACGCCGCATCTCCTTCGCGCGGATCAATGAGCCGCTCGAGGTGCCCAATCTGTTGGCACTGCAGACGTCCTCTTTCAAGTGGCTGATCGGCTCGCCGGAATGGCGGGAGTCCGTCGAAGCGGGCACCCCCTCCGGGCTCGAGGAGATCCTTTCCGAGATCAGCCCGATCCGCGACTTCTCCGACACCATGTCGCTGGAGTTCCGCGAGCCGAAGCTCATGGACCCGCCGCACTCCATCGAGGAGTGCAAGGACAAGGACATGACCTACTCGGCGCCTCTGTTCGTCATCGCTGAGTTCACGAACAACGAGACCGGCGAGATCAAGAGCCAGACGGTCTTCATGGGCGACTTCCCGCTCATGACCCACCAGGGCACCTTCATCATCAACGGCACCGAGCGGGTCGTCGTCTCCCAGCTGGTCCGTTCGCCGGGTGTCTACTTCGACCGGACGCTGGACAAGGTCACCGACCGGGAGGTCTACGCCTCCAAGGTGATCCCGGGCCGTGGTGCCTGGCTGGAGTTCGAGGTCGACAAGCGCGACCAGGTCGGTGTCCGCATCGACCGCAAGCGCCGCCAGCCGGTCACCGTGCTGCTGCGGGCGCTCGGTTGGGATGACGAGAAGATCCTTCAGCACTTCGGTGAGTTCGACTCGATGCGCCTCACGCTCGAGAAGGATCACACCTCCACGCCGGACGAGGCGCTCATCGACATCTACCGCAAGCTGCGACCGGGCGAGCCCCCGACGCGTGACGCCGCGGAGACGCTCCTCAACAACCTTTACTTCAACGAGAAGCGCTACGACCTGGCCAAGGTCGGCCGCTACAAGGTCAACAAGAAGCTGGGCACGGCGGTCGACAAGAGCGTCGGCGTCCTCACCGAGGCCGACATCGTCGCCGCGATCGACTACGTCGTGCGCCTGCACCGAGGCGACGCCGGCTACGAGACCGACGACATCGACCACTTCGGTAACCGCCGTCTGCGGACCGTCGGCGAACTGATCCAGAACCAGGTCAGGATTGGCCTGTCCCGCATGGAGCGGGTCGTCCGCGAGCGGATGACCACCCAGGACGTCGAGGCGATCACGCCGCAGACCCTGATCAACATCCGCCCGGTGGTGGCGTCGATCAAGGAGTTCTTCGGCACCTCACAGCTCTCGCAGTTCATGGACCAGACCAACCCGCTGGCCGGTCTGACCCACAAGCGCCGCCTGTCCGCGCTTGGTCCGGGTGGTCTGTCCCGTGAGCGCGCCGGCTTCGAGGTCCGCGACGTGCACCCCAGCCACTACGGCCGGATGTGCCCGATCGAGACGCCTGAAGGCCCGAACATCGGTCTGATCGGCTCGCTCGCGACCTACGCCCGGGTCAACCCGTTCGGCTTCGTCGAGACGCCGTACCGCCGGGTCGACAAGGGCCGGGTCACGGACCACATCGACTACCTGACGGCAGACGAGGAAGACCGTCACATCATCGCGCAGGCCAATGCCCCGCTGAACGCCAACGGGACCTTCGCCGAGAACCGCGTGCTGGTGCGTCGCAAGGACGGCGAGGTCGACTACGTCGAGCCGTCGGACATCGACTACATGGACGTCTCGCCGCGGCAGATGGTGTCCGTCGCGACCGCGATGATCCCGTTCCTCGAGCACGACGATGCCAACCGTGCGCTCATGGGCTCCAACATGCAGCGCCAGTCGGTGCCGCTGCTGCGCGCCGAGGCGCCGCTCGTCGGCACCGGCATGGAGTTCCGCGCCGCTGTCGACGCCGGCGATGTGGTCGTCGCTGAGCAGGCCGGAACGGTCGAGGAGGTGTCGGCCGAGTACGTGACGATCGCGCACAAGGACGGCACCAGCCGCACCTACCGGTTGGCGAAGTTCCACCGCTCCAACCAGGGCACGTCGTTCAACCAGAAGCCGATCGTCAACGAGGGCGACAAGGTCGAGCAGGGCCAGGTCATCGCGGACGGCCCCTGCACCCAGAACGGCGAGATGGCGCTGGGCAAGAACCTGCTCGTCGCCTTCATGTCCTGGGAGGGCCACAACTACGAAGACGCGATCATCCTGTCGCAGCGCCTGGTGGAGGACGATGTCCTCTCCTCGATTCACATCGAGGAGCACGAGGTCGACGCCCGTGACACCAAGCTCGGCCCCGAGGAGATCACGCGGGACATCCCGAACGTCTCCGAGGAGGTCCTCGCAGACCTCGACGAGCGCGGCATCATCCGTATCGGTGCCGAGGTCGTTCCTGGCGACGTGCTGGTCGGCAAGGTCACGCCGAAGGGCGAGACCGAGCTGACCCCCGAGGAGCGCCTGCTCCGCGCGATCTTCGGTGAGAAGGCGCGCGAGGTGCGCGACACCTCGCTGAAGGTTCCGCACGGCGAGTCCGGCAAGGTCATCGGCGTACGCGTCTTCAACCGCGACGAGGGCGACGAGCTCCCGCCGGGCGTCAACGAGCTGGTCCGGGTCTACGTCGCGCAGAAGCGCAAGATCACCGACGGTGACAAGCTCGCCGGCCGCCACGGCAACAAGGGCGTCATCTCCAAGGTGCTGCCGGTCGAGGACATGCCGTTCCT
>DATAUF010000087.1:0-7399 GCA_036268405.1 Mycobacteriales bacterium | reverse complement strand
GCCGACGATGCCGACGAAGCTGACCATCTCGCCGGGGTAGCCGCCCAGGTTGTGGGTCAACGCCAGCGAACGCTTGCCGTAGGTCGAGATCCGCCGGTCCTCGGGCGCCTCGCCGCGCAGCTGCAGCCACGCTTCGTACATCATCCGAAGCCCCGATGCACCGACCGGGTGCCCGAAGGACTTCAGCCCGCCGTCGGGGTTGATCGGCAGCTCGCCATCGCGATCGAAGGTCCCGGCGAGGACCTCCTTCCACGCGGTGCCGCGCTCGCAGAAACCGAGGTCCTCCATCAGCACCAGCTCGGTCGGTGTGAAGCAGTCGTGCACCTCGGCCATCGCAAGCTCGGTGCGCGGATCGGTGACCCCGGCCTGCGCATAAGCATCTGCAGCGGAGGCGGCGACCTCGGGGAACTGGGTGTAGTCGTACGACGGATCCTCGAGACCCGAGCCGTTGCCTGCCACGAACGACAGCGCCTTGATGATGAGCGGGTTGTCGGTGTAGCGGTGCGCGTCCTCGACCCGGCACACGATCGCCGCGGCCGATCCATCCGCGACGCCCGCGCAGTCGAAGACCGACAGGCCCCCGGCAACCGGCGGCATCGCGAGCAGCTTCTCGACCGGCATCTCCTTGCGGAACTGCGCCTTGGGGTTGCGAGCGCCGTTCGCGTGGTTCTTCGACGCGATCCGCGCCAGGACGGTACGCATCTCCTCGGGGTCGACGCCGTAGCGCTTCGCATACGCCGGCACCACCATCGAGAACATCGCCGCCGCGGTGAGTGACCGCTGCGTCCCGTCGCCCGGGATCGGGAACGCGTTGAGGCCCTGGTAGCCGGAGTCCTTCACCTTCTCGACACCGACCGCCATCGCCAGGTCGTAGGCGCCGGACGCAACGGCGTACGCCGCCTGTCGCAGGGCCTCGGAGCCGGTCGCGCAGTAGTTCTCGACACGCGTCACCGGCTTGCCCTCCAGCTGCAGCGGCCGGGCCAACATGATGCCACTCATGCCGGACTGTGCCGTGCCGAGCCAGTAGGCGTCGACATCCTGCTTGGTGACGCCCGCTGCGGTGAACGCCTCAGCCGTCGCCTCACGCAGCAGATCGTCGACGCCCTTGTCGAAGTGCTCCGCGAACCGGGTGCACCCCATCCCGACGATCGCGACGCGATCCTTGATCCCGTGCGAGCCCATCAGTCCTCCACCCGCGTCGGCCGAGCCTTCCAGAAGTAGTTCGCGATGCCGTCCGCGGTGAACAGCCGGCGGAACGTCATCTCCACCCGCATCCCGGCTGCGACTTCGTCCGCGTCGACATCGGTCAGCTCTACCGGGAGCCGCTGTCCGTCGTCGAAATCGACTACCGCGAACACGACCGGCGGGCTCGGCGAGTAGGCGAGCCTGTCGACAGTGAACGTCGTCACCGTGCCCCGCTGATCCGCCAACACCCCGGCACCGCTCTCGAGGCCGAACTTCCACTCGGTCGACCGACCGGCCGCACTCGACGACGGGCGAGCCGGCTCAGGCCGGCGAGGTGGCTCCACCGGCAGCAGGCCACGCCACGCGAGGTACCGGCCGTACGCGACAGGCGACCCGGCGATCGCCCCCGCACCGACCAGCCTCGCGGGGGCATACGACGCGATCGCGTCGGTCGCACGAAGCACGAGGGCATCTGCGCCGTCCGAGAGCACGAGCAGCACGATCGTCTGCTCTGGCTTGGCCTGCTCGAGAGCGCGTGCGAGCAGAAGTAAGGGCTGCGCGGCACCCGGGTTGCCGACCGTATCGGCAAGGCGGTCGACGATGTTGTCGGCGGCAACTCCCGAGGCCTTCGCAGCAGCAGCGCAGGCTCGCTCGTGAAGCCCCGCAACCACCAGTGCGTCGACGTCCTCCGGCCCGATGCCGGCGTAACCCAGCGCGGTCTTCAACGCCTCGGCGGCCAACGGGACGTACTTGGTCTCGCCGAAGCGCTCTTCCCACAGCTTCGAGCCGACGTCGCCCGGCACCCGCCACCGGTCGATGAACTCCTCGGTGACGCCCGCGTAGCCGCATATCTCGGCGAGCAGCGGGCCGTCGTTCTCGTCTCCGACAAGCACTGCTGCGGCGGCGTCACCGCCCGCGGCCTCATCGGTTGAGCCAGGACGGCCGACCCGCACATCGCTCGCTACGGCAAGGCTGGCTTTGCCCGCCTCGAACGCCCCGCGCAGCACCGCCACCGCGGAACGCACCGAGCCCACCGCGTCGTACGCCGCTGCCGACCGGTCCAGTCGCAGCGCGGCGTGGATCGCGGTCGCGTTGGTCTTGTCGAGGTATGTCGGTGTGGTCGTCGCGAACCACAGCGACGCAGGGGCAACCGAGGAACCGCGCAGCGCTGCGCGTCCGGCCTCGACCGCCATGGTCGTCGCGTCCTCGTCGTACGACGCGACCGCGCGGGTTCCCTTGCCACCGCCCGTGCCCGCGACCGGCGCGATCTGGGTCCGGTCAAGGCGACGATGCGGGACGTGCACGCCCCAGCCGATGATCCCGCGCATGGCGATCAGCGTACGGGAATCTGACGCCCCGTCAGAAACGGGTCCCCCTCGTCGAGGCCAACGCTATTGGTCTCTCAGAGGGGGTTGAGAGACCCAAAAGGTTGGCCTCGGCGTTACTTGGCGAGCTCGGTGTCGGTGTGGGCGAACTGGCGGTCGATGTCCCCGCGGCCGGTCTCCGCCGCGAGCTTTTCCAACCGCCCGCCGATCAGCGGAACCGAAACCTTGATGTCGATGTCGATGAGGTGGTGCGACCCGGCTGCCGTCGCCGTCAGGGTGTGGGCGCCCGAGATGCTCCCCGGAGCCCCCTGAACGTCGACGTCATACGTGCAGCGGCGCGATCCGTCGGCCGCCGCGGCCGACCACACCTCGGTCTGGATCGTCGTCTGGCTCGGCGTGAGCACCTTCTTCGCGAATCCCGGAAGGTCCACCGCAACCGTCCGCTTCGTGACGACCTCGCAGCCACCGTCGTCACCCTCGCTGCGATCGACAGCGACGTCGCGCCCGCCGAGATCGACGTACTTCCGCTCGATGTACGTCGGGTCGCTGATCAGCGCATACACGGTCTCGACGTCCGCCGCATAGTCATGCTCGATCTGCACTCGCACGACGAGATCAGTCCGCCGTCTCGGCGTAGCGCGCGAGACCTGTCGCCATCCTGCCGATCACCCGCCGCATCAAAAACGCCATGCCCGGGCCGGCTCCGGGGAATCGACCTTCAAACGTCGCTGCCCAGGTAATGCGACTGCCTTCACCTTCTGAGTCGACTGACACCACCGCGCGGTAGTCCTTGACCGGCGACGGCGTGAGGATCGTGTACGCAAGGTAGTGCGGCGCATCGAACTCGATGATCTGCTCGCGCATGCCCCATGCCTTGGTGCCGAGCCGCCGAACCGCGCCGACACCGCCCGGCGCCGGATCACCTTCAGTGACCCACTTGCCGAATCGCACGTACGGTTTCGCCCATCGCGACCAGGTGGTCGCATCAGCCACCAGCGCGAACACCTTCTCCTTGGGCGCCTTGCAGCTCACCCTGACGTCGTACGTCGATGGCATGACTCACCAGCCCTTGAAGTCGGTTTCACGGCGCTCGACGAATGCCCGAACGCCTTCCTGAGCATCCTCGGTGGTCATGACCAGCTCCTGGCCCCAGGCTTCATCAGCAAGCGCCGTGCCGCGGTCGACGTCGAGCGCGGTGTTGACCAGCCGCTTGGTGACGGCGATCGCGCGGGTCGGGCCGGACGCGAGTCGCTCGGCGAGCGCGGTCGCGGTGGTCAGCGCCTCACCCGGCGGGACCAGGTGCGTCGCGAGTCCCCACTCGTACGCCGTCACCGCCGGCAGGTCGTCGCCGAAGAAATACAGCAGCTTGGCGCGCTGCGGTCCGACGAGACGGGCGAGCAGATAGGGCCCGGCGGCATCGGGCGCGATCCCCCGTCTCACGAACACCGGCACGATCTTGGAGCTCTCGGCCATGACCACGATATCGCAGGCCAGCGCGAGGTGCATCCCGCCGCCCGCGGCCGTGCCGTTGACGGCCGCAATGACCGGCTTGTCGCAGTCGAGAATCGAAGTGACGAGACGCTGCCAGCCGTTCTGAATCGCGCGGGCGACGTCGCCCTGCGCAAAGTTGGGCGCGCCCTCCGGCCTGGGTGGTCTCGGCAAGGAGGTGCGCAGATCCGCGCCCGTGCAGAACGCGCGGTCGCCACTTCCCGTCAGCACCACGACGCGAACGTTCAAATCCCCGCTCGCCGCGGCGAACGCATCCGCAAGCGCATCGCGCGTCTGCCAGTCCAGCGAGTTGGCCGCGTCCGGACGGTTGAGGGTGATCGTCAGCACGCCGCCCGCCCGCTCGACGTGGATCCCGACTTCGTCCTTGCTCAAGTGGTTTCCCCGAACTGCTCGCGAAGCTTGAACTTCAGCACCTTGTTGAGTGTCTCGTTGCGCGGTAGCGCATCAACGATCTCGAGGCGCTCCGGGATCTTCTGCATCATCAGGCCGGCGTCCTTGCACCACGCGACGATTTCTTCGAGCGTGATCGGCGCGGATCCCGCCGCCGTCTCGACGACCGCGCACACCAGCTCGCCCCGTTCGACGTCCGGTACGCCGATCACCGCGACGTCCCCGATCTTCGGGTGGGTGAACAGGACATCCTCGAGCTCGCGCGCCGAGATGTTCTCGCCCTTGCGGATGATCACGTCTTTGAGCCGTCCGGTCAGCCGCAGATGGCCGTCGGGACGCAGGACGCCGAGATCACCAGTACGAAACCACCCGTTCTCGTCGAACGCCTCCGCGTTGACCGCGGGGTCCGTGTATCCGACACAGACCACGGGTCCGCGAAGGCGTACCTCGCCCTCCTCGTCCGGTGCGGCGATGGTGCCGTCGTCCTTCACGATCCGGATCTCGGCACCGAGCACGGGCTTGCCGTCGGTGTTTGCGAGCTGCTCGTCGGTGTCGTGCGGCGAGCCCATCGCCATCATCGGCACCTCGGTCATGCCGTAACCGTGGACGAGTCGGACGCCCATTTCCTTCGCGATGTCGTAGAACAGCTCCGGCGGCTTCGCCGCGCCGCCACCCGACATCACCCGCAACGTCGGGATGATCGGAGTGTCCGGTGTCTTGCGCTGCTCAGCGAGGAACATTTGGTAGAAGGCGGTGCTTCCGCCGCACATCGTGACGCCGAGGTCGCGGTACGCCGCGACCGCGTCCGCGGGAACGAACGCCTCGATGAGCACGGCACCGAATCCGGCGGCCAGCATCATCAGCAGGTAGTCGGGACCGGCGATGTGCGAGTACGGAAACGCCATCGAACCGATGTCGTCCGGCGACATGTCCACTGCGGCAGCGAGCCCCCGCCCGCCGGCCATCAGCGTCTGGTCGGTGTGCTGGACGCCCTTCGGCTCCGACGTGGTGCCGGACGTGTAGTAGATCCAGCGCACCTCTGTGCCCGACGACGGCGCGTCCGGCAGCGAAGCGACGTCGCCGGTCGGCAGCTCGGTGCCGAGTTCGAGGACCTCCGGCGCCGGATCGAGGCCGGCGACCAGGGTGCGAGCCATCTCACCGAAGTCGCGGTCGCGCCAGACCCCGGGGACGATGAAGTAGTCCGGCTTGCTCGCGCGCAGCACTGCCGCGACCTCGCGCTCGCGGTAGAGGTGCAGCACCGGGTTCTGAACCGCGCCGAGGCGCGCCAGCGCCATCGACAGCACGATGCTTTCGATCCGCGTCGGCAGCTGCCACGTGACGCGGGTGCCTGGGCCGATCCCGAGCGACACCAGACCGGCCGCGACCCGCTCGACCTCAGCAGCGAACTCCGCGAAGCCGACCCGGCGGCCCTGCGGGTCGAGCAGCAACGGCCGGTCCCCCGACTCAGCGGCCCGCCGACGTACCAGCTCCCAGATCGTCGGCGCCTCCATCAGCTCGGGCATGGATCAGCCTCCCGACCCGTAGACCGCGGTGGGCGCCGGTGCCTGCGCGATGAGGTCCCGCACGACAGAGCCGAGGTCAGCCGGCGACCAGCGCTCGCCCTTGTCGATCTTCGGTCCGTGCTGCCAACCGTCGGCGACGCACACGATGCCGCCCTCCACCTCGAACACGCGGCCGGTCACTTCGCGCGAGTCGGGTGAGCCGAGCCACACGACGAGCGGTGAGACGTTCTCCGGCGCCATCGCGTCGAAGCCGGTTTCCGGCACCTTCATCATGTCCGGCATCGCAACCTCGGTCATCCGGGTCCGCGCCGCGGGCGCGATCGCGTTGACCGTGACGCCGTAGCGCGCGAGCTCGGCCGACGCGACCAGCGTCATCCCGACGATCCCGGCCTTGGCCGCGCTGTAGTTGCCCTGGCCGACGCTTCCCATCAGTCCGGCGCCGGAGGAGGTGTTGATGATCCGCGCGTCGACCGTCGCACCGGCCTTGGTCTGCTCGCGCCAGTACTCGCTCGCGTGTCGCAACGTGCAGAAGTGACCGCGCATGTGGACCCGCACGACGGCGTCCCACTCCTCGACGGACATGCCCACGAGCATCCGGTCACGCAGGAACCCCGCGTTGTTGACCAGTACGTCGAGTCCGCCGAACGTGTCGAGCGCGGTCTGCACGAGCGCCCTCGCGCCGTCCCAGTCAGCGACATCGTCGGTGTTGGCGACCGCCTCGCCTCCCGCAGCGACGATCTCGTCGACCACCGCCTGGGCCGGACCGGTCGAGGATCCCTCGCCCTCGCGCGACGTACCGATGTCGTTGACCACGACCCGCGCACCCTCGGCGGCGAAGGCCAACGCGTGCGCGCGACCGAGACCGCCGCCGGCACCCGTCACGATGACCACCCGGCCGTCGCAGATCCCCACTAGCTACTCCTTGTTGTCACTTGGCACGCCGAGCTAGCGCAGGTAAGCCTGACCGCCGTCGACCATGAGGGTCGACCCGGTGACGTACGCCGCGTCCTCGGACAGCAGGAAGGCGACGGCTCGACCGACGTCCTCTTCGAGCCGGCCGACCCGCCCGAGTGGGATCGTGCTGACGAAGTCCTCGTACTCCTTCGGAGCGAACTCCGACCACATCGAAAGGCCCGGCGACATCCCGTTCGGGATCATCGCGTTGACCCGGATGCCGTCCTTGCCCCACTCGAGCGCCGCCATGCGCGTCAGAGTGCGGATCATCTCCTTCGTGCCGGCGTAGAGCGTGAAGCCCGGCAGGTCGTTGCGGAGCGCCGATCCGGTGCCGAGGTTGACCACGGAGCCCTTCGACTCCTTGAGCGCCTCGTACGCCGCCTGCATGAACCACAGCGAGCCGAGGAAGCCGCTCTCCCACGTGCGCCGGGCGTCCTTCTCGGTGATATCGAGGACCGGCCCGAGCGCCACCATCTGCGCGTTGTTGACCACACCGTCGATCCGGCCGAACCG
>DATAUF010000086.1:0-45184 GCA_036268405.1 Mycobacteriales bacterium | reverse complement strand
ATCGAGACCGCACACGCTTGCGTTGACTGGCCCTCAGCGATCAACCGCCAGAACCGACGACGATCCGCGAGCAGAACCCCAGGACGACCCATCCACAACACCCCGATCAATCAGGTGTTGCGACGACCATCTGACTCCAAGCGCGGAGTTTCGCAACCTACGTAGGGTTCGGCGGGTGCGTTGCGGATTACATACGCTCGGCGACTTCTTTGGCGGCTCGGTAGCCCGACGAGATAGCGCCGTCCATGTATCCGTTCCAGTAGCCGGCGGTCTCGGTGCCGGCCCAGTGCGTCCGCATGAACGGAGTGGTCAGGTGCGGCAGGAACTCTGTGACGACACCGGGCGCAACGACCGATACCGGGCAGCCGCGCGACCACTCCTCCGAGGTCCAGTCGTGCTCGAAGTAGGCGATCGGCTCGAGTGCTCGCTCACCGAAAGCCTGCGCGAAGTCGTGTAGCGCTCCGTTGCGTCGGCCAACCGGGTCATTGGCGTACTTGCGCCACGAGTGGCCGCCGTGAAAGCCCATCAAGACGCCGGGTGATCCCGACTTCGGGGTGTTGTCGAACATCTCCGGTACGACGCCACCGACCTTCAGTGCCATCCAGACGCCTGGGTCATCACGCCACCACGGCTTGTCGTAGACGGCGTGGATCTTCATCAATGTGCCGAGCGTCATCCGCCGCCGCATCGCGTCCTGGATGGCCGGCATCAGCGGATTCCAGATGATGTCCGCGGCAAGCGACGGGGGAGTCGCGACGATGACGTGCTTGCCCTTCCAGGTGCCGGCGTCGCTATGCACCGTGGCCGACTGCTTGTCCTGATCGATTCGGCGTACCGGTGCGTTGAGCACGACCCGCCCGTCGAGGTGATGCGCGGCCTCGATCGAGATCCGCTGGCTGCCGCCGACGATCCTGCTGTCCTGCGCACCGCCCTTGCTGGAGATCCCACGTTCGAGCGATCCGACGTTGTCCTTGTTGCCGAAGCCCGCGACCTGAGCCATGACGTAGAGCGCTGACACCTCGGCCGCTGTTCCGCCGTACGCCGAGTCGAAGAAGAGGTCGACCAGGCCGATCGCGGTGTCGGGATCCGCGGCGCTGGATCGGACCAACGTCTCCGCGGTCTGCCGATCGAACTCCGCCGCCTTGCTCCAGGTCCACGGTTTGTCGACCGGCACGTGCTTCGCGTACTGGTCGATAGCGGTGATGATCTGGACGAGGTCGACGATGCCCGTCACCCCGGCGGACGGCAGGGCGCCCGTGTACGTCGAGCGGTTGCCCTTGCCGTCGATGTAGACGCTCTTCAGGTCGAGGTACGCCGGGTATGTCTTCAGCCCGAGGTCGTGGATCAGATCGAGCGCGAAGTCCTGGGTCGGCCCGACGAACTCGCCCCCGACCTCGACGGTCTCGCCGTGGGGAAGCGGGTGGTTGAGAGTGCGGCCGCCGACCCGGTCACGTGCCTCGAGGACGACCACCGAGTGTCCGGCCGCGAGGAGATGGCGAGCGGCCGACAGACCGGCCAACCCGGCGCCGACGACGATGACGTCCGCCCGTTTGTGCGGCTGCTTGCCGGCCATGGCTGCGGGCGTTGCGGTGGCCGAGGCGGTCGCCGTCGGGATCATGACCCCACCTGCCGCGGCAGCGCTGCCCGCCAGGAAGCGTCGCCGAGAGACCGAGCTGTTCACCGTGCCTACCTTCTCAGTTCATCGCCGCGGCTTTGAGCTCAGCGAAGGAGTCGCGGAACAGTACGTCGTACGAGCGCTTCTCGGCCTTTGCGATCCAACGTTCGAAGGCGACCTTGAAGACGGCGATGCCGGCCTCGGCGCTGAGGGTCGCGAGCGGGTCGGCGACGCCGCGCTGTCGGAGCGTGTCGGCGATCGCGGCACCGAGCCGGGCGAGCTTCATCAGCTCGCGTTCCTGCAGCTCGGCATGTGCCGAGATGACCTCGTGGCGTAGCCGTGACGTCGCGCGATCGGCGAACACCTCGCCGGCGGTGACCAGCGCGGCCGCAACTTGCTCGAGCGGTGGGGATGCCGGGTCGGTTGCGGCGAGTGCATCCAGCAAACGCTGCTCGAGCAGGTCAGACCCGCCGAAGAGGACCTCCCGCTTGTCGGCGAAGTAACGAAAGAAGGTGCGCTCGGTCAGCTCGGCGCGGTCGGCGATCTCGGCGACGGTGGTTTGGTCGTACCCGCGATCGCGGTACAGCTCGAGCGCGGCACGTTGCAGACGGCCCATCGCGTCCGGCTGCCAGCGACCCATGCCGATGATCGTAGTGATGACAGCCGCTGTCATCAGGTATATGGTCGATGTCAGTCGCTGACATCACTCGGAGGTTCCCATGCGCGTGTTCATGACCGGTGCATCCGGATGGATCGGCTCGCCGTCCGTTCGCAGCCTCGTCGCGGCCGGACACGAGGTCGTAGGGCTCGCTCGATCCGACGATGCTGCCGCCGCTGTTGAGGCGGCGGGTGGGGTCGCGCTTCGCGGTGATCTGTCGGACCTCACGCTGCTGCGAGCCCGCGCCGCCGATTCGGACGGCGTCGTACATATGGCGTTCCGGCACGACATCGCATTCACGGGCGACTTCGCAGGCGCCGCCGCTAGTGACCTCGCGGCGATCGAGGCGTTCGGCGACGCGCTCGCCGGCTCTGGCAATCCGCTCGTGATCGCCTCGGGCACGCTTGGGCTCAAGCCGGGGAGTGTCGCGACGGAGAACGACCAGCCCGATCGCGGGGGACACCCTCGGACGGCCAGTGCCTACGCCGCGCTTGAGCTCGCCAACCGTGACGTCCGGTCCGTCGTGATCCGCTTCGCGCCGACGGTGCACGGCGAAGGTGATCACGGGTTCATCGCGACGCTGGTCGGGATCGCCCGCGAGAGTGGGGTCTCGGGCTATCTCGGGGACGGGTCGAACCGCTGGCCCGCCGTACATCGATCGGATGCTGCCGAACTCGTGCATCGCGCAGTCGAGAGCGCGCCCGCTGGATCGGTCCTGCATGCAACCGCTGAGGACGGCGTCACGACGAAGGCGATCGCCGAGGCGATCGGCTCGCAGCTGGGAGTACCGGTCGAGTCGATCCCCGAGGATCGCGCCGATCACTTCAGCTTCCTCGCCGGCTTCTTTGGCATGGACGCGCCCGCGTCGAGTGACATCTCAAGAGAGCTGCTGGGCTGGAACCCGACCGGCCCGACGCTGCTCGAGGACATCGACGCCGGCCGTTACACCTCGTAACTCAACACGTCAGTGCAAGACTGCGCGCGTGGCTGAGCGGGAGCAGAGCGACCAGGTAGCTGTCTATATCGACTTCGACAACGTCGTCATCTCGCGCTACGACGAGGTGCACGGCGAACGTTCGTTCCACGAAGACATCAGAAACGGGCGCGCCGACGCAGCGACGATCGACGAACGGCTGAAGGCTGCTCACCTCGACATCGGTGCGGTGCTCGAGTACGCCGCATCATTCGGGACAGTTGCAATCTCGCGTGCGTACGCGGACTGGTCGGCAGTTGCCAACGTGGCGTACAAGACGGACCTCGTGCGGGCGTCGATCGACCTGGTGCAGATGTTTCCGTTGTCAGGAACGAAGAATGGTGCGGACATCCGGCTCGCGATCGACGTGATCGACGATCTGTCCAGGTACGACTACGTCAACCACGTGGTGATCGTCGCTGGCGATTCGGACTACGTCTCACTCGCCCAGCGGTGCAAGCGTCTCGGCCGCACGGTCATCGGCGTCGGAGTCGCACGCTCGGTGGGGAAGTACTGGCGGACCGCATGCGATGTGTTCCGGATGTACGACGCATTGCCGGGTATCGCACCCTCGCAACCCTCGCCACCCGCCAAGAAGGCGGCCCCGGCTAAGAAGGCGACGCAACGCAAGTTGCAGCCGGCGGCCGAATCGCCGTCGGTGGCCACACTTCGCAAAGCGATGTCCCTGCAGAGCGAACGGAACGCGGACGGCTGGGTCGGCGCGTCGACACTGAAGAACCAGATGCTCCGCCTCGACCCGACGTTCAACGAGAAGAGCGAAGGTCACAAGTCGTTTGCGGCGTTTCTCGCGGCGCACCCCGAGACCGTGGAGACACGAAGCGTCAACAAGGTTGTGTCGGTGCGCCTGGTCGGCGGTTAGGCGGGCTTTGCGGGCTGCGCGAAGTAGTAGCGGTTGCCGTCGAGGTCGCGGAACAGGAACGAGCGGAATCCCGGCGAGCTGACGATCTCGCTGCAGCGCACGCCCTTCTCCACCATCGCCGCGCGCGCCGCTTGGGCGTCACTCTTCACGACCAGGTTGAGGGTCGTGCTCTCGTTGCCGATCGGTGCCGGCTCGAGGGCGGCCTCGATCGGCTCGAGTACGACGATCGATCCACCGAGGGAGAACACGGCGTACGGGTGCCCGTCCTTGCCGGTCGAGACCGGAGTCAGCCCGAGCTTGCCGGCGTACCAAGCAACAGCCGCATCGAGATCGGCGACGTAGAACGTCGCCGCCGCCATCTCGACCTTCGCCAAAGGCCCGTCCGCCATGCCCAGAACCTAACGCCGAGCCCAACGTAGGTGGTCTAGAACCTGCCTGCGCTGATAGGCCACCTACGTTGGGCTCGGCGCTGCTTAGCCGAGGCATCACCGGGAAGATCTTTGGCGTGACTGGCATACCGGCGAGCGACCTGGCTGACGACGACCTCGACCGTGATCTTGCACATCTGCACGAGACGCGACGCGAGACCTTCCTGCACGGCGGCGAGGAATCACTCAACGTGCACACCAGCCGGATGCTCGAGCTCGAGACCGAGTTCCGGCGCCGATTCCCGGAGCGAGTGGCCTCAGACCCGGCCCGCTTGCGCGCCACCAGCCACCTCTAACCCCTACGTCGAGCCCTACGCAAGTGGCCTACGACAGGCGCGGATACGCGACTTACGTTGGGCTCGGCGGGGGTTAGCTGGTAGTACGGCGGGTGCGGGCGGCGCCCTTCGTCGGCGGGGTCTCCTCGGTCTTCTGGGCCGGGAGCCTTGGCTTGGTGGCGCGTCGGACCAGTGTTGCCGCGATCTCGCCGTCCTTTAGCTGGATACGTCGTTCGGCGGCGCGGGCTACTTCCTCGGAGTGGGTCGCCAGGATGATCGTGACTCCGCCCTCGGCCAGCCCGGCCAGCAGCGCCATGACCTCACCGGCCGTCGTCGAGTCGAGGTTTCCGGTCGGTTCGTCGGCGATGACGACCCGGGGCCGGTTGGCCAGTGCACGGGCGATCGCGACCCGCTGCTGCTCGCCGCCAGAGAGCCGCGAGGGCAGGTGGTGGGTTCGATCGGCGAGGCCGACCTGCGTCAGCAGCTCGCGGGCACGTGCCAGCCGCTCGGGCCGCGGCATGCCCGAAGGCACCATTGCGAGCTCGACGTTCTCCTCGGCGTTCAGCGTCGGGATCAGGTTGAAGTGCTGGAAGACGAAGCCGATCTCCTGGCTGCGCAGCCGGGTCAGCTCGGCGTCGTCCTCACGGGCCAGCTCTCGGCCGTCGAAGCGGATCGAGCCGCGGGTGGGCACGTCCAGCGCGCCTAGCAGCTGGAGCAGCGTCGACTTTCCGGAACCGCTCGGTCCTTCCAGGGCGAGGAGCTCGCCGGCAGCGATCTCCAGGGAGATTGACCGGACTGCCTCGACCGTGACGCCACCCTTGGCATAGGAGCGGCCGACACCTTCGAGCACGTAGAGCGGCGGCGCAGCCACCGCGCGGGCGGCGGTCATCCGAGGTCCCGCAGGGCCGTCGCCGGGGAGAGCCTCGCGGCCCTCCAGCCGCCAAGGGAGCCGGCTAAGACGCCACCGATCAGCGCTCCCATGAAGCCGAGGATGACAGAGGTCATCTCGATGGGTGCGCTCAGGGAGACCGAGCCGGTGGTCGAGCCGCTGGTCGACTGGCCGAACAGCTCGCTGGCCGAAGAGGCTCCGACGCTCAGCCCGCTGCTGGTCACGGCCAGGCTTGGACCGACCGCGTCGATGAGCCCGCAGATGCCGGCGCCGAGAGCGATACCGATCACGCCGCCAAGCACTCCGATCCCGACGGTCTCGGCGAGGATCTGCCGGACCACGAGGCCGCGCGACCAGCCCATCGCCCGCAGCGACCCGATCTCGCGGACTCGCTTGGTGATGTTGGAGAGCGTGAGCAGCACCGCGATCGCGAAGCCGGCGAGCAGTACGACGATGGCGAGTGCGGCGCCGAGGTCGTTGGCCAGCTTGTGGGCGTTGGCGAGGCTGCCGGTGACCTGGTCGGCGAGGTCCTTCGAGGTGAGGACCTGCGCGCCGGGAAGCGCCTTCTGGATCGCGGCAGACACCGCGGCGACCTGGCTGGAGTCCTTTACGGAGACCAGCACCTCGTTGACCCGCGCGGTGCTGGTCGACAGCGACTGCAGCGTGGGCAGGTCGAAGTAGAGGTCGGCGACATTGCCGGTCAGCGTGGGGGAGACCAGTCCGACGATCGAGTACGGGATGCCGTTGATCTTCAGCGTCTGACCGACCGACAGGTGGTTGGTGCTGGCGTACGCCGTGTTGACCAGCAGCTCGTGGGCGGCGTTCGCGTCGTACCAGTGGCCCTTCTTGACCTGGGTGATGGTCACCAGACCGGACTTCGGGCTCGTCGGGTCGACACCGGCGACGGTGTAGGTCGAGGTCTTGGTGTTCGTCGACGGCGGGTTGATGACCTGGTGGATGGTCTCGGCAGGGACGACGACCGACGTGTAGTAGGCGCGGTCCTGGGCCGGTAGGCAGCTCACGATGATCGAGTTGCTGAGCTGCGTCGTGGTGCCCTTGGCGTGGCTCGTGTTCGGGTTGAGGCTCACACCGTGGCTCTGGACGCAGGAGAGCGTGTCTTCGAGCTCGCCGACAGTGAATGACGCCGGCTTCGCGACCGTGTGGACGGTCTGGCTGTGGGTGGTCAGCGAGGCGACGATCTTCGGCACGGTGCCGGTCTCGTGTACGGCGGACAGTGACAGCGCCCCGACTGCGCCGGTGACACCGGAGATGTGCGACACGGCGGAAACGGCCTGCGTCGGGAACGTGATGAGCGTGCCCTGGACGAAGAAGTCGTGGGTGAACTTCGTCCCGGCCGGCCCGAGCTTCGACAGGTCGGTGAGGACCGTGGAGTTCGCCTGGACGAGGGCGGCCTGGTCGGAGGAGTCCAGCTTGGCCGCGTCAGCGACGAGACCCTGGCCGGAGCCGCTTCCGAAGAAGCTGGTCGAGCTGGACGAGCCAGCGGATGGCTTCGAACCTGTGGTGGAGGTTGTGGGTGCGACTGTGCGCGTGACGATCAGGTCGGTGCCGACCGAGGACAGAGGGGAGAGGACCTTGTTCTGGGCCCGCGAGACACCGGTGGAGACACCGATGATCGCCATGACCAAGCCCACTCCGGCTGCGAGGCCGAGGGCCGTCACAACCGTGCGGCCGAGGCGATGCCTCAGCTCCCGCCATACGTAGCTCATTGCCACGATTTGCCCGCCCTTCACGCCGGCTCAGCCGACTCCCGCTACGAGGTCTCCCAAATGGGTCCAACCACCACGAACGGTAGCGATCACAGGCACCTCGCCGATACGACGCAAACGCGTCAATTCCCTTTAGTCACAAGGGGTTCTCGGACTAGTCACAAGTGACTATCGCCCTACAGGCAGGCGGTCGTATTGTGCGGAGCCAGGCTGTAATGGACGGCGAACGTCCCTGCTCGAAGCGTTACTGGCCTGCCGTTGGCCGAGCGCCACTGCAGGCGCAGGCGATGCCCGCAGGTCTGCTTCGGGCCGGCGCCGTAGAAGAAGAACGCGTGCTCGTGCCCGGTCGGGCTGAAGACCTCGGATCGCGGGCTGATCACCTTCCCGCCGTCGACAACGCGGAACAGCACCGTGCCGCCGGTCAGATGGGTACGGACGCGCACGGCGTAACGGCCACGGGACCGGATGTCGAATCCAGATTGCGGGTGGAGGGGCGCCGGCAGTCCGACGGTCTGCCAGTGCCTGGAACTCGTGTGGCCTGACGCGAGTGCGAAGGTGGCTGACCGCTCGCTGGCCAGCGAAGCGCCAGGTCGCGGCGAGGCCTCGGCGGCGTACGACGAGGCGACGGCGAGCGCGACGCTCATCGCCGTACCAACGAATACCTGGGCCTTCACGTGTCCGTTCTTCCCGCGAGGGACTGCAACTCACCTGTCTAACGCGCGGCTAGGCGGCCGGTTGCGGCTGCGGAATACTGATCTCATGTTCGGTGACAAGTGGGAGCCGGCGAACGCAACCATCGCGGAGAAGCAGAACTTCGACAATGCGAAGGCTGGCGGCGTGGCCACTCCGGTGCAGAAGGTCGACGTCCTGAACGGCGAGGATCCGCGACTTCAGCTGATTCGGATGCGTATCAAGGCCGCCACGATGCAGAACGACCTCATCGAGGTCGACCGGCTCACGGAGATGATGCGCAAGGTCGAGGCCGGCGAGCTGCCGATGCCCGGCTCTGCGCCCGCGGCCGCTGCGGTAGATCCGCTTGACCGGCTGAAGAGGCTCGCCGAGCAGAAGGCCAAGATTCTCGAGCAGACCTGAGCCGGGCGCGCTGATGATTGCTACCGCCCGACGACGCGTCGTGCTGCTTGCCGTCCTTGGCCTCGTCGTCGGTGTGGTCGTCGGGCTGCTCTATCGCGTCGCGGTGGCCCCACTCGTCGGGTACGACGTGGCGACGCTGACCTACCTGGCGTATGTGTGGGGGCGGATCTGGCGCGCCGACGCCGAGGAGACGTCACTTCATGCGGCTGCTGAGGACCCAACTCACGCGACTGCTGACGTCTCCCTGCTTCTCGCGGCCGTTGTCAGCCTCGGCGGGGTTGCGTGGGCGATCGCGCGGTCGCACACGGCCCACGGCACGACGAGAGGAGTCGAGATCGGTCTCGGTATCGGATCGATCGCGCTGTCGTGGTTGCTCGTCCACACGATCTTCACGCTGAAGTACGCCCGGCTCTACTACACCGGCGCGCGTAAGGACGAAGGAGGAGTCGACTTCGAGCACAAGGTCCGCCCGCCGTACTCCGACTTCGCCTATCTCGCATTCACGATCGGGATGACCTTCCAGGTCTCCGACACCGACCTGCAGACCGCGGAGTTCCGCCGGCTGGCGTTGCGTCACGCGCTGCTGTCGTACCTGTTCGGCGCGGTGATCCTCGCCGCAGCGATCAACCTCGTCGCCGGGCTTGCCTCCTGAGCGAAACCGGCTCGATCATTGCGCTTCGGCGCTGTGGCCGGGTGGTGGATGCGATGGTCTTAGCGTCCGCCGCGCGCGCTCCGATGGCGATGGTCCGAGAGCCCAACACCTGGGGCTCGGGTTGTGCTGGCAGCCCGAACGTCGCTACCCGCGGGTGTAGCCGGCAAGCGGTGGCGCCGCAGCGACGTGCGGCGAGGTCGCCAAAGTCGTCGCAAGGTAGGCGCTCGCCTTGGCAAGGTTCGCGACGAAGCTCGTCGGGTCGACGCCCGGCTGGAGCTGTTCACCGCAGACCGACTTGCCGATCCGGCTCGGGTCGGCGGGCCCCGGGTGGTTGAGCGCGTCCATCACCAGGGCGTAGGCGACCGGGTCGACGGTCCCGATGAGCAGGTGGTCGGTGACGTGCCCTGGGCATACCGACTGCACCGAGACGTTCGTGATCGCGCCGGCGCCGGTGTGAAGCGAGCTGCTCCCCGCATCACTGAGATTCGGGACCACGATCTCGTCCTCGATCGAGTAGATGTCGGTATAGGAGATTCCGGCGAAGGTCTCCGCACCTGAGTTGAGCGCCTCGATGAAGGGACTGTCGAACTCCTGCTGCCAGAGCGCGGGCGCGCAGCCCGCGATGGGTGGGCAGAGCGCGAAGGCGTCCACGGTGCCGTGATTGGACGGCGCCATGCCGATCATGTCGTCGACCATCGCGCGAGTGTCCGGCCAGAACCGCAGCGCCCAGCGCGGCACCATGCCGCCCTGGCTGTGCCCGACGATCTGAACGAGCTTGTGAGTGTCGGCGTGCATCGTGCGGATCGCGTGCACGACGTACTCGCCGGCGGTCTGGATGTCGCTCATGGCACTTGCGGGCAGCGTCACGGCACACCACGGCAGGTTGAGCTGGTTGAAGGCGCGCTCGTAGGTCCACGAGTACTCGACGGCGGGTGTGACCGTCGTCCCGGGGACGAGCAGGATCGGCTCGTGACTGCTGGTGCGCAGGTTCGGGGAGCACTGCAGGCTCTTCGCGAGGAGTGAGGCCGGGACATCCAACGCGGGCCCAGGGCGGTTCAGCGGTGAGTAGCCGCTCGCGCCCGCTGCGGCCGGCGTAACGGATGCGGCCACGAATGGCAGTGCGATGACCAATGCGGCGAACACGCGACGGGCGGTGGCATTCATGGGGTGACCGTAGTCGAGCGTCAAGCGGAGTGATCGTTCCGCTTGGTGTTAGTCTCTTCGATGCGGAGCGAGCACTCCGCTTAGTTCGAGGGGAACTCCATGACGGCGGCCCGAGTCCGCACCAACCGCAAGGCGACGTTTGCCGTTCTGTCTGCGGCATCGATCGGCTACGCGCTGCTGCAGTCGCTCGTCGTACCCGTCCTCCCGACGATCCAGCACGGACTGCACACCTCGCAGAACAACGTCACGTGGGTGCTGACGGCGTACCTGCTGTCGGCTTCGATCTTCACGCCGATCGTCGGCCGGTTCGGCGACATGTGGGGCAAGGAGAAGTTCCTCGTCGTCGCGCTGGTCGCGCTGCTCATCGGCTGCGTGATGTCCGCGGTCGCGACCTCGTTGTTCGTGATGATCCTGGGGCGCGTGGTGCAGGGCGTCGGCGGCGGCGTGCTGCCGTTGGCGTTCGGGATCATCCGAGACGAGTACCCCGAAGACAAGGTCGCTGGTGCCGTCGGCCTGATCGCGGCGATCATCGCTGCGGGTTCCGGACTCGGCCTGGCCTTGGCCGGCCCGATCGTCGGCGTGCTCGACTACCACTGGTTGTTCTGGTTCCCCGCGATCATGCTCGTGGCCGCCACGATTGCGGCGTACGTCGTGATTCCGCCGTCCCCGGTGCGCGTCCACGGCAAGGTCAACTTCCTCGCTGCGGGCCTGCTGTCTGCATGGCTGGTTGCAGTTTTGGTTGCAGTGAGCGAGGCCCCCGACTGGGGCTGGATCTCGGTGAAGGTGCTCGGTCTGATCGTCGTTGGAATCGCTGTCGCGGTGTTGTGGATGTCGGTCGAGCTGCGCTCGACACATCCGCTGATCGACATGCGGATGATGCGGCTGCCGGTGGTCTGGACGCTCAACCTCGTGGCGTTCATGTTCGGCTTCGGGATGTACGCCGTCATGGGCTTCGTGCCGGAGTATCTGCAGACCAAACCGAGTGCGGGCTACGGATTCGGGCTCAGCGTCACCCACTCCGGTTTGCTGATGTTGCCGCTGTCAGCGGTGATGTTCTTCGTGGGCCTGGCGACTGGCCGGCTCACCATCCGCTTCGGCGGCAAGCTCGTGATGCTGGTCGGCTCCCTGATCAGCGTTGTGCCGTTCCTGCTCCTCGTCTTCGCGCATTCGCATCAGTGGGAGATCCTGCTGGCGACCGGCCTGCTCGGTGGCGGGTTCGGTCTTGCCTACTCGGCCATGTCGGCACTGATCGTCGCCGGCGTACCGCCGGAGCAGACCGGGGTGGCGAGCGGCATGAACGCCAACATCCGGACGATCGGCGGGTCGATCGGCGCTGCCGTGATGAGCAGCATCGTGACGGCGTCCGCGCATCACGGCTCGCTGCCGACCGAGGCTGGCTACAACCACGGGTTCGCACTGCTGACGGTCGGCGCGGTCGCGGCCGCGGGCGCCGGGATGCTGGTGCCATCGGTGACGCGCAAGCTGACGATGGCGGAGCTCGAGCACTCGATGCCGCACGCCGAGCTCGGCATGGTGGCTGCCGGAACTCTCGTCGGAGACGAGTCCGAATGACGACGGCTGCGGCTGGCTTTGAGCAACGTCAGTTGCGCCGCGATGCCGCGGAGAACCGCGAGCTGTTGCTGGCCGCGGCGGCGAAGGTCTTTGCCGAGCAGGGTCTTGGCGCTGGCGTGGAGGAGATCGCTCGCGTCGCTGGCGTCGGCGTCGGCACTTTGTATCGGCGCTTCCCGAACAAGGACGCGTTGATCGCCGAGCTGGTGCAGGACGTGCTCGAGCGGATGTCGGCACTGGCGTCGGCGGCGATCGAGATTCCCGACGGGGGAGGGCTCGAGCGCTACCTCGAAGGCTCGAGCGCATACCAAATGGAGCACCGCGGTTGCCTGCCGCGGCTCTGGAACACCTCGACCGACAATGAGGCGCTGGTGCAGGTGCGTCACAAGATTGCGGCGCTGCTGGCTGACGCGAAGCGTCACGGCACAGTGCGCGACGAGATCACGGCGACTGATCTGACGATGGTGATGTGGTCGATCCGTGGAGTTATCGAGACCACGCGTGATGTGGCTCCCGAGGCCTGGCGCCGCCACCTGGCGATCCTGATCGCCGGCCTCCGCCCGTCGGAGGACCCGCTAGGCCACAAGCCGCTGACAAGAACCCAGGTCGACGACGTACTAACGAAGTCCGGCTGAGCCACCTGCCACGTCGAGCCCAGTTTTGGGTGTCAAGACGCCGCCGAGTGAGAGGCCCAAAAGGTAGCGCTCGGCGGAGGTTTAGCGGCGGCGCAGGTTGGCTTCGGTGAGCGCGGGCGGGTCGTAGCCGCGGTCCTCCTCGAGCAGCGTGACGCCCGGCGGCACGATGGCGTCGATCGCGTCGAGGATCTCGTCCGAGAGGTCGACGTCGACGGCGCCTAGCTGCCCTTCCATCTGGTCCATCGTTCGCGGGCCGATGATCGCCGCCGTCACGGCCGGGTGGCGGATCACGAACGCGAGCGCCATGTGGATCAGCGAGATGCCGTGCTTGTCGGCGAGCGCCCCGAGAGCGTCCGCGGCGTCGAGCTTGCGCTGGTTCCCCGGTAGCGACAGGTCATAACGAGCCGGGAGCATCGCCGATCGACGGCTCTCGTTCCTCTCGTTCGACTTGCGCCACTTGCCCGACAGCCAGCCGCCCTGGAGCGGGCTCCACGGGATGACGCCCATGCCGTAGTGCTGAGCGACCGGGAGTACGTCACGCTCGATCCCGCGTGCAAGCAGCGAGTACGGCGGCTGCTCGCACACGAACCGCTCACGGCCACGATCACGCGCGACGTACTGCGCCTCGACAATGCCGTGGGCGGCGAAGGTGGAGGTGCCGAGGTAGCGGACCTTGCCGGCGCGGACGAGGTCGGTCAGGGCACCCAGCGTCTCGTCGATGTCGGTGTCCACGCGCGGGCGGTGCACCTGGTAGAGGTCGATGTAGTCGGTCTGCAGCCGACGAAGGGAGTTCTCGACCTCGCGCACGATCCAGCGACGCGAGGTGCCCTGCTCGTTGGGGTCGAAGCTCATCGCACCGTGGAACTTGGTGGCAAGCACGACGCTGTCGCGCTTGCCCTTCAGTGCCTTGCCGACGATCTCCTCGGACTCGCCCGCGGAGTACATGTCCGCTGTGTCGACGAAGTTGATCCCGGCTTCGAGCGCCCGGTTGATGATGCGGATCGACTCGTCGTGGTCGGGCTCGCCCCACTGGCCGAACATCATCGCGCCCAGGCACAGCGGGCTTACCTTCACACCGGTACGACCAAGGGTCCGCATCTTCATGCCTGACACCCTGCCACCACGCTCCGGACGGCTCGCGACCGCCCGGTTGATCTGCTTGAAACAAATCCGCCATACCGTCATGGGGTCATCGACTGGGTCGCTGGGCGGCTCAGGCACGTCAAGAGCGGGCAACAGGGAGATCAAATGGGTGGCAACGCCGTACGGCGCGAGGCGATCGACAGTTTGGCGGGATACGAGTCGCCGCCCGCGACCTTCTCGCTGGACGAGGAGCCGGGCGAGATCTTCGGCGAGAACGTCTTCAGCACGTCGGTAATGCAGAAGGTGCTGCCGAAAGCCGTCTACAAGTCGGTCATCGCCACCATCGAGCAGTCGAAGACGCTCGATCCGACCATCGCCGACGCTGTGGCCATCGCCATGAAGGACTGGGCGATGAAGAAGGGCGCGACCCACTACGCGCACGTCTTCTACCCGCTGACCGGCCTGACCGCCGAGAAGCACGACAGCTTCCTCGAGCCGGTCGGCGACGGCACGGCGCTGGCGGAGTTCGCCGGCAAGACCCTGACGCAGGGTGAGCCGGACGCCTCGAGCTTCCCCAACGGCGGGATCCGCTCGACGTTCGAGGCCCGCGGCTACACCGGCTGGGACGTGACCAGCCCGGCGTACATCCTCGAGAACCCCAACGGCAACACGCTGTGCATCCCGACCGTCTTCGTCTCGATGACCGGCGACGCGCTGGACCACAAGACGCCGCTGCTGCGTTCGCAGCAGGCGATGGCTAAGCACGCCGAGCGCGTGCTCAAGCTGTTCGGCCACGACAAGCCCGACGCGGTCGTCTCCTACGCCGGCGCCGAGCAGGAGTACTTCCTGGTCGACCGCAGCTTCTTCTTCGCTCGCACCGATCTGCTCAACACCGGTCGCACGCTGTTCGGCGCCAAGCCGCCGAAGGGCCAGGAGTTCGACGACCACTACTTCGGTGCCATCCCCGATCGCGTGCTGGCGTGCATGTTCGACTCCGAACGCGAGCTGTTCAAGCTCGGCATCCCGGCGAAGACCCGACACAACGAGGTCGCGCCCGGCCAGTTCGAGATCGCGCCGGTATTCGAGAAGTCCAACATCGCTGCTGACCACCAGCAGTTGCTGATGACGACCATGAAGAAGGTCGCGAACCGCCACGGCATGGAGTGCCTGTTCCACGAGAAGCCGTTCGCCGGGATCAACGGCTCCGGCAAGCACGTCAACTTCTCGATCGGCAACGCCACGCAGGGCAACCTGCTGCTGCCGGGGGACACCCCGCACGACAACGCTCAGTTCCTCGTGTTCTGTGGCGCGGTCATCCGGTCGGTGCACAAGTTCGGCGGCCTGCTGCGCGCGTCGGTTGCGTCGGCGGCAAACGACCACCGGCTCGGCGCCAACGAGGCTCCGCCGGCAATCATCTCGATCTTCCTCGGTGACCAGCTTGCCGACATCTACGACCAGGTGGCCAAGGGTGGCGCGACCTCGTCGAAGGAGAAGGGGACGCTGACGATCGGCGTCGACACGCTGCCGGTGCTGCCGACCGACCCGGGCGACCGCAACCGGACCAGCCCGTTTGCGTTCACCGGCAACCGGTTCGAGTTCCGCGCGGCGGGATCGGGCCAGACCATCGCCGGTCCGATGACGACGATCAACACGATCCTTGCCGACTCCCTCGACTTCATCGCCACCGAGCTCGAAGCGGCCGTCGCGGCAGGCACGGACTTCAACCAGGCGGTGCAGAAGCTGCTCGAGGGGATCGTCACCGACCACGGCAGCGTGGTCTTCAACGGCAACGGCTACTCCGAGGAATGGCAGACCGAGGCCGCGGCACGTGGCCTGCCCAACCTGCGGACCACCCCGGACGCGCTGCCCGAGCTGATCGCCGAGCCCGCGCTCGAGCTGTTCTCGAAGTACGGCGTCTTCACGCATCGCGAGATGGAGAGCCGCTTCGAGATCGGTCTCGAGCAGTACGTGCTCAGCATCAACGTCGAGGCGCGCTCGGTGCTCGAGCTCGGTACGACGGTGATCCTGCCGGCGGCCGTTCGCTACCAGACCGAGCTGGCCACCAACATCGCCGCATTGAAGGCGGCCGGCGTCGACGCCGACCTGTCGCAGCTCAACGCGCTGAGCGAGCTCGTCGGCGCGCTGCGCAGCGGCCTCGCGACGCTGGGCGACGGGCTCGCCCACGAGGGCGGCGACGATCTCGCGGCGCACGCGCTGTTCTCCCGCGACACGCTGCTGCCGGCGATGGCGGCCATCCGTGAGTCCGTGGATGCGCTCGAGGGTGCCGTGGCCGACAACCTGTGGCCGCTCCCGACGTACCAGGAAATGCTCTTCATGCTCTAGCGGCTTCGCCGCCGGTTGAGATCCTTCGCGATGCAACTAGGTTGGTCGTACGACGACCACGAAGGAGCCCGACGTGCCCGAGTACGCCGACTGGAACGCGAAGATCATCGAGGAGTTCCGCGCCAACGAGGGGCGCGTCGGTGGCAACTTCGAGGGCGCGCCGATGGTGCTGATCCACCATCGCGGCCGCAAGAGCGGCAACGAATACGTGACGCCGATGATGTACCTGGCGGACGAAGACGAGCCCAAGACGATCTATGTCTTCGCGTCCAAGGCCGGCGCTCCCACCCACCCGGACTGGTACTACAACCTCACCGATGGTGGCGACGCCTCGATCGAGGTGGGCACCGAGTCCTACGACGTGTCGGTTCGCGAGATCACCGGCGACGCGCGGGACACCATCTATGCCGAGCAGGCCCGTCGCTACCCGGGCTTCGCGGAGTATGAGACCAAGGTCGAGGGCATCCGCACGATTCCGGTGCTCGCCCTCACCCGTAGCTAGCAGGCGGCGTTGTCGGCGCTGCGCGTCGGACTTGTGGGTGCTGGGCCATGGGCCCGAATCGCCTACGTCCCGTTGCTGACCGGCGGCCCTGAGTTCGACCTTGTCGGGGTGTGGGCCCGCCGGCCTGAGGCGGCGCAAGAGGTGGCCGATCTGGGCAACACGACCGTCGCGGCGTCGATCGAGGAGCTGTTCTACCGCTGTGACGCGGTGGCGTTCGCGGTCCCACCCGACGTCCAGCCCGAGCTTGCGATCATGGCGGCGCAGGCCGGCAAGCACCTGCTGCTGGACAAACCACTCGCGGACACCGCCCAGCGAGCCGACGAGGTTGCCGCCGCGGTCCGGGAGGCTGCCGTCGCCTCGGTCGTCATGTTCACGTCCCGGTTCCGCCCGGATGTCCGCCGGCTGCTCGCGGAAGCTCCTGACGCGCGGTATGCGCAGCTCGTGAATCTCAACGGCGCGTTTCTCGGCGGCCCGTTCGCCTCGTCGCCGTGGCGCCAGCAGGAGGGGGCCCTGCTCGACTGGGGTCCACATGGCGTGGACCTGTTGATGGCAGCGCTCGGCCCGGTCGTCGACTGCGAGGCGACGGAGCGCGACGGAGTGGTCGTCATGTCGCTGCAGCACGAGGGCGGCGGTTCGTCGCAGGCGCTGTTCGGGTCGAGGTGGACGGGCGAGGCCATCAGCCGTCTCGACTT
This sequence comes from Mycobacteriales bacterium, assembly GCA_036268405.1. GTDB lineage: Bacteria > Actinomycetota > Actinomycetes > JAFAQI01 > JAFAQI01 > DASZTV01. Next base: position 28,007 of record DATAUF010000086.1, on the reverse strand, counting down.
GATGACGCCGAAGGGGCTGCGCTCGGCCGACTGGTCGCGGCGGGGTCCGGATGCATATCAGCAGGTGTTCGGGACGCTGCGGGAAGAGTTCGTCGAGGCGGTGCGAACCGGAGCTCCGCACCCGTGCGACGCGACCCGCGGCGCCGAGGTGCAGCGGGTGGTGGACCAGCTTCGGGCGTCGGCCCTAAGAAGCTCCTAGATCCGCTCCAGCTCGCCGCCGTCGAAGAGTGGAGCGATCTCGAACGAGTTGATGTCGGCCGCGATCTCGCCGTCATCGGGCGCCGTTGGGCTCTCTGCGGCAGCGAGCATGTGCGGCAGCTGGTCGATTGCGGACGACGAGTTGACGAACAGCCTCGGTTGACCGAGCACGTAGCGAACGGCACGCGAGATCGCGTCGGGATCGGTGAGTGGCTCGTACCAGCTCTGGCGCTTCTCGCCCGGAGCGGGCTTGGTCTCGGTCCAGCGTCGGCGTGCGATCGACTTGATGGTCTGTACGGCGATGTTGCGGTCAGCGCACTGCGCCAACAACTGCTCGACATCGGCGCGATATCCAGGCTCCTGCAGCAGCGTGAAGTTGTAGGGCAGGAGCACCGAGTCGTAGTCGAATCGCTCCAGGCTGCGCAGGTGCATACCGGCGATGCGCAGGCCGTGGCCGGTCACCCCGATGAATCGGGTCAGGCCCTCGTCCCGCGCTTTCGCCAGCGCCTCGAGTGCGCCGCCCGGGGCGTGCACGGTCTCCCACTCGTCATCCTCGACCAGGTTGTGCAGCTGGATCAGGTCGACGTGATCGACGCCCATCCGCGTCAGCGACCGCTCGAGACTTGCCCGCGCCCCGTCACCGTCGCGGGCGTGGGCCTTCGTGGCGAGGAAGAACTCGTCGGGATGCTTCTTGAGCCAGGGCGCGAGTCGCAGCTCTGCGTCGCCGTACATCGCTGCGGTGTCGATGTGGTTCACGCCGTGCTCGAGCAGGAGTGACAGCACCTGGTCGGCCGTCTCCTGGTCGACTCGCGCGATCGCGGCCGCGCCGAAGATGACGCGCGAGCTTTGGTGTCCGGTCCGCCCGAAGGAGGCGCGCTCGATCATCCGGGCATCGTCGCACGCCCGGCGGCGGGCTACGGAATGAGCAGGACGCGGCCGAACGCCTGACGGCTCTCGATGTAGTGGTGCGCGTCGGCGGCATCGGCGAGCGGGAACGTCCGGTCGATGACGACCTTCAACGTGCCTGAGGCGACGGCGTCGATCTGGTCCGCGACCAGCTGGTAGGCGCGGGTGCCGAGGAACAGCTCGGCGCCGAGGAAGTAGCCAGTGAGCGACTGGTTGTTTCCGCGCAGGCTAGAGGCGTCGAGGGCCTCGCCAGCGGTTCGGCTGGCGTCGCCGACGGTGATGCACCGACCCCGGTACGCCAGGGCCGCCAGGCTGCGCTGCAGGTTCGACCCTCCGATGGAGTCGACGATCACGTCGGCGCCGCGTCCGTCGGTGAGCCGTCGGCACTCTTCGACGAAGTCGTGGATCGCGTAGTTGATGCCGTCGTCGAGGCCGAGCGGCTTGAGGCGCTCGAGCCGTTCGTCACTGGAGGCAGTCGCCAGCACGCGGGCGCCGGCATGCTTGGCCATCTGGATGGCAGCGGTCCCGACCCCGCCGGCACCGGCATGGATGAGCACGGTCTCCCCGGGCTGCATCCGGCCGAACTCGAACAGGCAGTCGTGCGCCGTACCGAACGGCACCGGGATGCAGGCCGCCTCGTTGGTGGCGAGACCGTCCGGGATGGTCCACGCGAAGGTCTGTGCGGCGACCCGCTTCTCGGCGTGTGAGCCGTTGAGGCCGACCGTCACGACCCGGTCGCCGACCGCGATCCGGTCCACTCCCTCACCGATTTCCAGGACGGTGCCGGCTGCCTGGTAGCCGACGATGTGCGGTCGAGCTGTCATCTCGCCGCCGAGCCGGTTGAGGGTGTCGCCGCCTTCGATGCTGACCGCCTCGACGGCGATGAGCAGCTCGCCGGGGCCGGGCTGCGGATCGGGAACGTCCTCGTAGCGGAACACGTCCGGCGAGCCGGTCTCGTAGTAAACGGCGGCCTTCATCGCGTCGGCGCTCCTCTGATCCGCAAGACTCGGGGTGTGCAACAGCATTTCAGTCCTGCCGAGCTCATGGCGACCGCCCGTGACGAGACCGGTCTCGCCGACTTCGGCGACGACAGCTTTCACGATGGCCTCGACCGGCTCTGCCGGTCGCTGCGCGAGGAAGCGAAGCTCAACGCCATCGGCGAGTTCGCGCTGCCGCAGCTGATCGGCAAGCTGCTGACCAACCGGCTGCACATCGAGAACTGGTACCGCCGCCATCCGGAGATCGACGACGAGCCGATCGTCGCGCCGCTGATCGGGCTCGGTTTGCCGCGCACCGGCTCCACCGCGCTGTCCTGTCTGCTGGCCGAGGACCCGAACGCCCGGTCGCTGGTGGTCTGGCAGGCGGGGGAGCCGTGCCCGCCGCCCGGCACGGTCGAGGGACCCGATCCGCGCATCGCCGAGGTCGAGGCCCGTATGGAGATGTCGAACCAGGTGGCGCCGCGCCTTGCGCAGCTGGTGCCGATCAGCCCGACCGGCCCGGAGGAGTGCCAGGACCTGATGGCGCTCGACTTCAGGTCGCACTACTTTCAGGCGTTCGCGCACATCCCGTCGTACTCCGACTGGTTCGTGACGTCCGACCTGTCGTCCACGTACGCCTACGAACGGCGAACCTTGAAGCTGCTGCAGTGGCGGTCGCCGGCGAAGCCGTGGCGGCTGAAGTGCCCGACGCACCTTCTCTTCCTGCCCTACCTCGACAAGGCGTTTCCGGATGCACGGTTCGTGATGACGCATCGCGATCCGACCGACGTGATGGTCTCGGTGGCCGATGTGTGCGCCGAGGTGCAGCGGATGTTCTCCGACGAGCTCGACCTGCCGTACCTCGGGGCCGTCAACGTCGAGCACTGGGCGCTGGGGATGCAGCGGGCGTTGGAGTTCCGCGCCAACGGCAACGACGAGCGCTTCTTCGACCTCGACTTCCATGCAGTGCAGCGTGATCCGATCGCCGAGGTACGCCGGTTGTACGACTGGCTGGGGGAGCCGGTGACCGCGGAGTTCGAGGAAGGGATGCGGCGCTGGTGGACCGACAACGCCGAGAACCGCGAGCACAACGTGCATCCCGAACCGGGGGAGTTCGGGCTCGACCTCGATGCGATCCGGCCGCGGTTCGCCGACTACATGGCCAGCGCCGCTGGTTGGACCGCAGTCTCGGCCGGAGGGGATGGCTGATGGCAATCGACCTGACGGGCGGGTTCGCCGAGGACTGGGAGTTCGTCTGGGCTTCGCAGCCCGACGACCCGGAGATGCGCGAGTCGGTGAACGCCTGGATCTGGGACAACAGCGGCGACATCGCCGCGCCGCGGATCGGGATCGAGGCCGCGGCCGACCAGTGGGACACCCACGACGTCCAGGTGAATCTCGGCCTTGCCGATGGCCGCGTCTTCTACATCTACGGCCCGGGCGCCGTGCACGAACCCGCAGGCGCGGATGGCCGCCCGCGGATCCTCGGTGCCGGGCCGCTGTCGTTCGAGCTGGTCGAACCGTACGGACTCCTCAAGATGCGGGTCGAGGGTGAAGCGGTGCAGACAACGGTTCAGGAGCAGATGACGGGGTTCCTGCCGGGGATGGGGTCCGGCGACCGGACACCGGTCCGGATGGAGATCGACATCCAACCTGCGGTGCCGCCGTGGCAGAACGGCACCATGAGCGAGGAGGCCGCTCGCGTCCTGTCGACGCAGGAGGAGGGCGACATGGTCGGCGTCCCGTGGCGCTTCGAGCAGTTGTGCCGCGCGACCGGGACGATCACGATCGGCGACGACGTGCATCGACTGGATGGCGGTGCCAACCGGATTCGCCGGCAGGGCGTCCGGCGGCTGGCGTCGTTCCGGGGGCACTCGTGGCAGGCCGGGATGTTCGCCGACGGTCGCGCCTTCGGCTACCAGACCTTTCCGCCACGCCCGGACGGCAAGCCGACCTACAACGAGGGGTACGTCTTCCTGGGCGACGGAGAGTTGATTTCGGCGCGCGTCGCGCAGGCACCGTTCCTGCGAACGCTTCAGCCGGGCGGCGAGGACGTCTCGCTGGTGCTCGAGACCGCTGACGGAACCCACGAGATCCGCGGCGAGACGGTGACGTCGACGTTCATGGTCATGCCGCCGGAGGTCGGTGGCGGCATGCAGCTGCAGCAGGCGGTCACCCGCTACAGCTGGGACGGCCGGCCCGGCATGGGGATGACCGAACGGTCGAGCGTGCCGGAGGAGATGACGCCCTAATCCTGCGTGTAGCTCGCGAGCTTCGGTTGCGAGGAGACGTGAGGTGAAAGCGCCAGAGTCTCGCCCAGGTAGGCGCTGGCCTTCGTGAGGTTCGCGGCAAAGGCTGTCGGGTCGACTCCCGGTTGAAGCTGCTCGCCGCAGACCGACTTGCCGATTCGCGCCGGGTCAGCCGGACCGCGGTGGGTCAGCGCGTCCATCACCAGTGCGTACGCGACCGGGTCGACCGTGCCGATCAGCAAGTGGTCAGTGACATGGCCCGGACACACCGACTGCACGGAGATGTTGGCGATCGAGCCGGCACCGGTGTGCAGCGAGCTGCTTCCGGCATCGCTGAGGTTCGGCACGACGACCTCGTCCTCGATCGTGTAGATATCGGTGTACGAGATCCCCGCGAAGGTCTCCGCACCGGAGTTGAGCGCGTCGATGAACGGGCTGTCGAACTCCTGTTGCCACAGCGCCGGCGCGCAGCCGCCGACCGGTGGGCACAGCGCAAACGCATCGACGGTGCCGTGGTTGGACGGCGCCATCCCGATCATGTCGTCGACCATCGCGCGGGTGTCGGGCCAGAACCGCAGTGCCCAGCGCGGCACCATGCCGCCTTGGCTGTGCCCGACGATCTGCACCTTCCTATGAGTCGCGGCATGCATCGTGCGGATCGAGTAGACGATGTACTCGCCGGCGGTCTGGATGTCGGACATCGCGCTGTTCGGGAGCGTCACCGCACACCACGGCAGGCGGAGCTGGTTGAAGGCACGTTCGTAGGTCCAGGAGTACTCGACCGCGGGTGTCACTGTTGTCCCTGGCACCAGCAGGATCGGCTCGTGATGGCTGGTCCGCAGGTTGGCGGAGCAGTGCAGGGACTTGGCGAGGAGCGCCTTCGGTACGTCGAGGGCGGGTCCGGGCCGGGTCACTGGCGCGTAATGCGTCGCGCTTGCCGCCGCCGGTGCGATCGACGCAGCCACGACGGGCAGCGCCACGACGAGAGCAGCGACAGCCCGACAGGCAACGAGCGCCGAGCGACGGACGGTCTGACTCATAGCGCGACCGTAGCCGAGCTCGTGAGGATCACGAGCTGCTGCGTTGCGCGGGTCATTGCGACGTAGCGGTCGACCGCACCTTCGATGCCGTCGCCGAACATCTGCGGATCGACGAGGACGACAAGGTCGAACTCCAGGCCCTTCGCCAGCTCGGGCGTCAGCGACCGGACGCGGTCCGTCGCGGCGAATGTCGGATCGCCGATGACACATCCGATGCCCTCGGTGTGCTCCGCGAGCCAGCTACCGAGGATCGTGGCGAGATCCGAGGTGGAGGCGTGTACGACGGGGACGCCGCTGCTGCGGATCGACGTCGGCACATTGGCGTCGGGCAACACCGCGCGGATGACCGGCTCGGCCTCGGCCATGACTTCTTCCGGTGTCCGGTAGTTGATGCTCAGTGACGTCAGCTCGATGCGGTCGAACCCGATCCGCCGGAGCCGCTCGTGCCACGACTCGGTGAAGCCGTGTCTTGCCTGGGCGCGGTCCCCGACGATGGTGAAGCTGCGTGACGGGCAGCGCAGCAGCAGCATCTGCCACTCCGCATCGGTCAGCTCCTGTGCCTCGTCGACGACGATATGAGCGAACGGGCCCGCGAGCAGGTCAGGCGTCGCGGTCGGCAGCGAGTCCTCATCGATCAGCGCATCGCGCACGTCGCGCCAGCCGAGGACGGCGTTGCCCTCGTCGTCGACGACCGAGCGCAGCATCGCCACGGCGCCGTCGCCATCCCCGTCGCCGTCGGCGGCGAGCAGGTTGTCGATGACCTCGCCGCGGAGCTCCTCCTCGGCCGCGATGGCGGCCTCACGTTGACGCTTGAGCCGTGCCGCGGCCGGGTCGCCTAGCCGCCGCCGCGCCGCGTCCAGCATCGGCAGGTCGGACACCGTCCATGCCTGCGCGTCGCTGCGCTGCAGCGCCATCACGTCGTCGCGGCTGAGCGTGGGCGCGCACAGCCGCAGGTACGCCGGCACCGTCAGCAGGTCCCCGACCAGCTCAGCCGCCTCGAGCAGCGGCCAGGCGCGCGAGAAGGCGGTGAGCAGCTCGCGGTTCTGCAGCAACGACTTGCGGAGCAGGTCGGGTGCGACGTCAGGGTTGTCGTGGTTGTCGATCAGGATCGCGAGCAGCTCGTCCCAGATCTGACCGCGCGCCTCGTTGTGCGGCGTCGCGGGATCGAACGTGTCGAACGCCTCACGCCAGTCCTCGGGGCTGAGCCAGATCTCCGACCACGGGGTCTCGACGGTCATGCCCCTGGACGGCGGCTTCTCGTAGTACTTCACGGCCGGCTCGATCGCCATCACCAGCTCTGCCGAGGACTTGAGCCGGGCGACGCTTGGGTCCGCCTCGGTCGCCGCCGCCGCGCCCTCGGTGACCAGGTCGCGCAGCGTGCAGGTCTGCACGCCCTCCTCGCCGAGGCTGGGCAGGACGTCGGCGACATAGGCGAGATATGGCTGATGCGGGCCGACGAACATCACCCCGCCGCGGTGATGGCCCAGCCGCGGATCGGAGTAGAGCAGGTACGCCGAGCGGTGCAGAGCGACAACGGTCTTGCCGGTGCCGGGCCCGCCGTCGACGACGAGCGCGCCCGTCGATCCGGCGCGGATGATCGCGTCCTGGTCGGCCTGGATGGTGGCGAGCACGTCGCGCATCCGGGGCGAGCGGCTGCTGCCGAGGCTCGCGATGAACGCGGACTGGTCGTCGAGTGAGGGCGCGTGTCCGTCGAGCCCTTCGGCGGTGAATACCTCGTCCCAGTAGTCGCTGATCCGTCCGCGGCTCCAGCGGTAGCGGCGACGGCTGGCCAGCCCCATCGGGTTGGCGTGGGTCGCGCCGAAGAACGGCTCGGCGGCCGGCGAGCGCCAGTCGAGCAGCAACCGGCGCCCGGTGGCGTCGGTCAGCCCGAGCCGCCCGACGTACATCGGCTCGGGATCTTTCTCACCGACCATGTGGCCGAGGCAGAGGTCCAGGCCGAAGCGACGCAGGGTGCGCAAGCGAGCGGAGATCCGGTGGATCTCCATGTCGCGGTCGAGCGCGGCCTGACCCTTGCCGCCGATCATCTTGCGTTCGACATCGAGTCGCTCGGACAGCTCAGCGATCGACTCCGCGAGGCTCTGTGCGATGGCAGTGAAGTGCTGGTCGTCGCCGGCGATCAGCGCCGCCGCGGCCTTGGGGGAGAGGTGGGCGGGCAGGTCGAACGCGCTCGCCGTCACCGCGTCCCCAACGTCATCAACGGCACTCGCACGTCGCGACTCTCACTTCCGGATGCTCGAACTACGACTTGTTACCCATCACAATGTCGTGGTTGCTTTGGGATGCTATAGACCCAATCGGTTACAGGGTGTTACGTTTCGCCCGGCCGTCTGGCGGGGCCGATGGCAACCAGTCAAACCCAGTTAACTTGGCGCACGGCATTTGAGGGGCGGGGCCATGCGAGTCCGTCATGCTTCATCGGTTCTGGCGATCGGGTGTGCGACCGCAATAACGATGGCGAGCGCGCCGGCCGCGTCCGCCTCGGTGTTGCCGGCGCCGGCCGCGCTGCCGGCTCTTCCCGCGGTGCTGTCCTTCGTCACACCGAATCTCGCGCTGACCCAGGCGGAGACGACCGTCGCGTCGTTGCTCACGACGGTGCAGTCGACGGTGAAATCAGTGACGTCCGCGGGCGGCGCAATCGTGACGGGCTTGTCACCGGCGCTTTCGAGCACGGTGACGTCGCTGGTTGCCGCCATCAAGCAGACCGTTGCCGACGCAGCAGCGTTGAATGTGACCGCTGTTGGCGACGACCTGACGGCTGCGGCGAGCACCGTCGAGACCGAGCTTCAGGGCGAGCTGGCGGTTCTCGAGTCGCTCGGGCTCTCGCAAGGACTCACGATCGCTCAGCATGTCGTGACCCCGACCTGCTCACTGCTGGCGACCCCGACCAGCCTGCTCGGCGGACTTGGTCTCAACCTGTTGAACTTCGCACCCGTGCTGGCTCCGATCACCCAGCTCGACGCGAAGACCGACGCGTTGATCGGTTCGACGTACAAGACCCTCTACCAGGACATCGTCAACGCGGCGACCTCGGCGCTCGGGCCGAGTGGCGCGCTGCTGAGCCTGTTGGAGTACGACGTCCACACGACCTACCACCCGCCGAACGGCGGCGCTCCGGTGGTTCGAGACACCCCCGCACTGCTCGACGTTCCGACTCCGCTCGATGTTGACGGCTCGACGGGCTTCGACTTGTGCGCGACGTTGTCGGTGGGCACTGATGGCACCATCGATGAACAGATCTCGAAGATGCCGCTCGCCAATCCGCTGCTTCCGGTTGACGTGAGCGCGCAGCTGCTGAACGGGGCGATCAACCTCGGCACGAACACCGGTGACTCAACCGTACCGATCAACTTCAGCACCGCGTACTCAAGCACCAATGGCACCACCGCGGTGGACAACACCTACCTGGTCCAACGGGGCGGGTTGTTGTCCCTGCCTCCGTTGCTGCCCATCCTCAAGCCGCTGGTCGTGCCATCGCCCACACCGATCGTGACCCAGGTGGTCGGGATCGGCGCCGGCAGTCCGGTGACCGCGTCGTTGCGCTACCAGAACGTTCCCGGAGCCTCGCACGTGAGGCTGTCGTCGAGCCCGTCGACCAACCTCAGCTACACCGCGGACGTGAGCTCTGACGAGTTCTCCTACGCGCTCGCGACAGGTTCGACCAAGATCGGGACGTCGTCGACGCCGGCGCCGCCCTCAGTCGACTTCTGCTACTCCACCAACAGTGGCGCGTGTTCCGACGCACCGGCTGCGGAGCTGGCCACCGACAAGGGCTCGCTCAGCCTCAACGCCAGCGCCCCCGTCAAGATCGACCAGTTCCTCATTGCAGGTACGACGGGTGACGGCGTGAGCTGCACGGCGTTGCCGGTGCTCGATGCCCACTTCACCGCGTCGAAGTTCTACCTGGGGCAGACCCCCGGCACGACGAGCAGCGCGTCAGGAGCGATCTGGGCGGACTCCGGTGGCAAGCCGGTGTCGGGCTGCGTGTCGATGATCGGCCTCAACGCCACTTTGCCCACCGGCTTCGCAGCAACGCAGCGCCAGGCGCTGTACCACACCATCCCGCTCGGCGCCGACGCGAAGTCCGGCTCGGTGACCTGCCCGACCGGAACGACGCTGACCCTCAACCTGCTGACCAACCTCGCGCCGGTTCTTTGCCCGGTGCCTCCGGTGAACTCCGTGCTGCCGACGGTGACAGGGACGACGTTCGTCGGGTCCACCCTCACCGGGCACAACGGCACGTGGACAGGCGCGCCGAACGCCCCGGCCTTCACCTACCAGTGGCAGCGATGTGACTCCTCCGGGGCAAACTGCAGTTCCATCCCCGGCGCGACCGCGATCACCTACACGCCGCCGGTCGGCGCGCCGCCGTCGAGCTCGGCCGACCTGGGCAAGACGCTTCGCCTGGTGGTCACGGGCACCAACGCCGACGGCCACGCCAGCGCGACCTCCGCTGCGACGGCGCCGATCACGTTGCCCCCTGCCCCGGTGCTTGTCACCGCGCCGGCCATTTCCGGCACGCTCGGCTCGGGCCAGACGCTCAACGTGACGAACGGCACGTGGAACAACGGCGTGTCGAGCTTCGCCTACCAGTGGACCCGCTGTGACCGCGATGGCGTGAGCCATTGCGCACCCGCGACCGGAGTCGGCGCGACAACGAGCAGCTACGTGGTCCCGGTCGCCGACGAGGGATCGACGCTCGAGGCGACAGTCACCGCGACGAACCTCGGCGGCACCAACGCCGCGACCAGCACCCAGGTCACGATCCCCGGCGTCCCGACCAACAGCGCGCCGCCGGTCGTGCAGGACGGCGGGTCCCCGGCCACCGGCAACACGGTGCTCGCGGGCGACCACCTCAAGGTCACCAACGGCACCTGGAATGACGCGACCAGCTTCACCTACCAGTGGCAGAGCTGCGACGCCACCGCCACGACCTGCTCGGACATCACCGGTGAGACGTCGCAGACCTACGTCGTCGCGAACGGCGACGTGGGGTCGACGCTGCGCGCGATCGTGACCGGTCACAACGCCAACCAGGCGCCCGACGGCTCGGCCGATGCGATCGCTGGAGCGACCGGACTGGCCATCGCCAACAACCAGCAGCTCGATACCGGTTCGGTTGTCCCCGACGGAACCGTCAACGCCTCCGCTCCCGGCCCGGGCGGCACGTCCTACGTCGGCGGATCGTTCGACACCGTCGGTCCGTTCGTCGGCGGTGCGGCCGCCGTCTCGACGTCGACCACGGCCGTCGCGCACGCCGCCCAGGCGCTGGGCGGCGCGGTCAAGACCGTGCGCGCGGACGGGTCGGGCGGCTACTTCCTCGGCGGTTCGTTCACGTCGGTTCTCGGCACGTCATGCGCCGGCTTGGCGCACGTGACCTCTGCGGGCGCACTGGACCCGGCGTACTGCCTGGCAGGGCTCTCCGGCGAGGTGCGGGCCCTTGACCAGATCGGCACCTTGCTGGCCGTCGGCGGGTCGTTCTCCGTCGCTGGGCACAGCAACCTCGTCTTCGTGACCCCAGGTGGCTCGGTGAGCGGCGTCACCGGCGGTGACCCGAACGCCGCCGTCAACGCGATCGCGGACGACGGCCCTTCGAGCAGCAGCATCCCGGTCACGAGCTTCTACGTCGGTGGCGACTTCACCAGCCTCGCCGGCTCTGCCTTCGGTCATCTCGCGAAGCTGCAACCAGCCGGCACGACGGTGGCTCCGGTCGGCTGGCCCGCGTCGGTGACGTGCGGCTCGACGTGCACCACGCCGACCGTCGATGCGGTCAGTGAGATCGCGTTCTCCAACGGACTGCTCACCTACATCCTCGTCGGTGGCCGGTTCGACAACGCGGTCGGCGGCGCGAGCCCGCAGACTCCGACTGCGCGGCGTGACGCGGCGGCGTTCGGGACGGGCACCAACGCAGCCGTCGGCGGGTGGAACCCCAACCCCGACGGCGAGGTCCGGGCAGTTGCGGTGCCTGTGACCAACCTCACGACGGCGGCGCCGCCGTCACCGGTCTACCTCGGCGGAGACTTCACCCACATCGGCGCGACGACCAACGTCGTCACCGTGTCGCATCTGGGTGAGTTCTCGATCAACAGCCTCGAGGGCAACGGCACCGCGAACGGCGGCGCGACCGCGACCAGCTCCCCGTCGACCGTGTGGACGCCGAATGCCAACGCCGCTGTCGATGCGATCACGGTGTCGCCGGCCGGCAACGTCTACGTCGGTGGGGCGTTCACGTCGATCAACGCCACCACGCGCCATCGCATCGCCGAGATCGGGCCGTCTGCCACGACAGCTCCGGCCCTGCTGTCCTTCGACCCGAATGCCGGGCAGCAGGTGTATGGACTCGCACACGACGCCAGCAACATCTACGTCGGCGGCGGATTCGCGGTGCTCGGCGGCACCACCCGGCTCAACGCGGCACAGATCAGCCCGAGCAGCGGCGTCACGTCGTGGAACCCTGCGCCGGATGGCACGGTGGACGCCGTTGCGGTCAACGCCAGCGGCGTCTGGCTTGGCGGCGCGTTCACGCACGCCGGCGGCGCGGCGCGCGGTGCCGTGGGCCTCGTCGACTCGTCAAGCGGCGCGGCCCTCGGCGGGAACCCGGCGCTGAGCGGCACGGTGCGGGCACTTGCCTCCGACGGCAACGGCGGCGTGTACGCCGGTGGCCTGTTCACCAGCAGCGGGCCGGCCAACCTCGCCGATGTCGGTGTGACCGGTGCACTCGGCGCGTGGACTACCGGGGTGGACGGCGCCGTCGACGCGATCAGCATGGCCAACGGCGGCGTCTACATCGGCGGAACATTCGGCAACGCGGGCGGAGCTATTCGCGAAGACGCAGCCGAGCTGGACCCGACGAGCGGCGCGGCCACGGGCTGGAACCCCGCACCCGACGGTGCCGTGCAGGCGATTGCCGCGAACACCGAGGTCGTCTACCTCGGTGGCTCGTTCGCCAACGCAGGCGGCGCGCCGCGCGTCCACGTCGCGGCCGTGGACCCGTCGACCGGGGACGCCACCAGCTGGAACCCCGGCACCGACGGCGCCGTGGACTCTCTCGCGCTGCTCGGCGACACCGTTTACATCGGAGGGTCGTTCAGCGAAGCCGATGGCGGCTCGTCACCCAACCTCGCTGCGCTGTCGGGCAGTGACGGCACGCCGACATCGTTCGCTCCTGGCCCGGACGGCCCGGTGCTCACGGTGTCGGCCGCGTCCAGCGGACTGCTGACGGTAGGCGGGTCATTCGTGACGATCGGCGGAGGGGTGACGTCGCCGAACCTGGCGTTCTTCGGGGGCTGACACTCTCTGCGACCTAGGTTGTCCTGGTGACAGAGACCGACCCCCGGCTGTTCTCGGCGCTGACGCCGGAGCAGCTCGAGGCGCTGACCCGTCGCGGGACCCGGGTGGACACCTCGGCCGGCGACGTCCTCTACGCGGCCGGTGACCGGGACTACGACTTCGTCGTGGTCGAGTCGGGCGAGGTCGACGTCGTACGCCCCGAGATGCCGGGCAATCCGGAAGCGCTGATCATCACGTGGGGAGCCGGCCGGTTCCTCGGCGAGCTCGGCCTGGTGACCGGGCAGACCGCGATCGCGACCGCACGGGTGCGCACGGCGGGAGTAGTCCATCGCATCGCCGCGCCTCAGTTCCGCGAGCTGATGGCCGACGATGCCGAGCTGTCCGATCTCGTCCTTCGCGTCCTGCTCGCCCGCCGTGAGGACCTGCGGCAGGGCGAAGGCGCGCTCACTTTCGAAATCCTCGGCAGCGGCCTGTCGGCGGCGACTCATGAGCTGCGCACCTGGGCATCGCGGCAGCAGCTTCCGCACGTCTGGATCGACTTCGACGACGATGCCGGGCAGGCGCTGGCCCGCGCCGCAAGTGTCGAGGCCGCCGACCTGCCGGTTGCGATCACCACCACTGGGATCATCCGCAACGCGACCTCGGCGATCGTGTCCGACCACCTCGGACTGACGTTGCGTGCCGACCGCGGGCACGACTTCGATCTGGTGGTCATTGGCGGGGGGCCGGCCGGACTGGCGGCGGCGGTTTACGGCGCGTCCGAGGGGCTGTCGACGATCCTGCTCGACAGCGTCGCGGTCGGGGGACAAGCTGCGGCGAGCTCACGGATCGAGAACTATCTCGGCTTCCCGTCCGGGATCAGCGGCATCGACCTGACGTCACGGGCGCTGGTGCAGGCCAATAAGTTCGGCGCGCAGATCTCCAGCCCATGCCGCGTCGTCTCGTTGGACTGTCGGGGCGGACACCTCGAGCTGCAGCTGTCCAACGAAGAAGTCGTCAACGGCCGGAGCGTCATCATCGCGACGGGCGCGCGGTACCGGCAGCTGCCGCTGGACCGTTGGAGCGACTTCGAGGGTGCCGGCATCTACTACGCCGCCACCGACATCGAGGCCAGGGCGTGCGCCGCGCAGCCGGTCGCGGTCGTCGGCGGCGCGAACTCCGCCGGTCAGGCCTCGCTGTTCCTCGCCGACCGCGGCAGCCAGGTGCATCTGGTGGTGCGCGGGGATGCGCTCGACGCCGGGATGTCGCGCTATCTGGTGGACCGCGTGCTCGCCCACCCCGCGATCTCGGTGCACACCAACACCGAGGTGACGCGTCTCGGCGGTCAGCACAGTCTGGAAGAGCTCTGGCTGTCGACCGGAAGCGCGGAGCCGGTTCCCGCGGCCTGCGCCGGGCTGTTCTGTTTCATCGGTGCACTTCCGGCGACGGACTGGCTGCGCGGCATCGCCCTTGATCCCGACGGCTTCGTGCTGACCGACCGCGATGTCCCCGCGGCGGCCAACAGCAAGGCGTGGACGCTGCTGGGACGTGAGCCGCTGCCGCTGGAGACCAGCGTGCCCGGAGTGTTCGCGGTCGGCGACGTACGGGCGGGTTCGATGAAGCGAGTCGCGGCCGCAGTGGGCGAAGGCGCGAGCGCGGTCCGCTCGGTGCACCTCGCCCTCGCCAAGAGCGTCTAGGGCCGGCGTGCCGACGCCATCGTGTTGCAGATTGCTACACTGGATCGACAGCACCCCGTAGCTTCGGAGGTATCGATGGCCACGACTTCGCCGGCCCGTATCGAAGACGACCTGTATGCGTCCGCGAAGTTGGCGGGGGATGCCCTGAGCCGGAGCGCGTCGCAGCAGATCGCTCACTGGGCGCGCATCGGCCGTGAGATTCAGGCGTCGGCCAGCATCAGCCATCGAGAGATCGCCGACGTCCTGGCCGGACGCGCGTCCTATGACGGGCTTGACCCCAAGGAGCAGGCCGTCGTCCGCGCTGACTGGGCGGAGCGGATGGCCGTCTATCGCGAGGCGCTCGATCTGACCGACCGGTTCGTGGCCGATGGTCGATCGTGGGTCGAGCTCGATGACCGTGGTCGCGTGGTCGAGCGGGATCACGCAGTTGTGAAGCCTGCACGCCCGGCGCCCAAGCGGTCGGCGGCGAAGAAGCCTGCCAAGTCTGCGGTGGCGAAGCGCGCCGCCGCGCCCAGACGGTCAACCCGAATGCGCGCCGCGAGCTGATGTCCGACCCGGTCCTGCATGTGCTGGCTGGACCGAATGGCGCGGGGAAGTCGACGCTCTACGAGCTGGTGGTCGGTCCGGCGACTCACCTCGAGTTCGTGAACGCCGACGAGATCGCAGCTGTTCACTGGCCGGACGACCCATCCGGACGGTCGTACGACGCTGCGGCTGTCGCGGCGGACCGGCGTACCGAACTGCTCGGACAGCGTCGATCATTCGTGACCGAGACCGTCTTCTCCCACGTTTCGAAGCTCGAGCTGCTCCGCGCTGCGACGACCGCGGGATATCTCGTGACGCTGCATGTCGTGATGGTGCCGGAGCAGCTCGCCGTCGCCCGCGTGACAAGCCGCGTAGCGGCGGGCGGCCACGCGGTGCCCGAGCAGAAGATTCGCGAGCGATACCAGCGGCTCTGGTTCCTCATCGCCGAGGCGATCACGGTGGTTGACACCGCCATTGTCTACGACAACACGCGCGCGAAGACGCCGTTCCGAGTCGTGGCCACCTTCGAGCGGGGTTCGCCAGTCGGCGTTGCCGACTGGCCACGATGGACACCGACGCAACTCAAAGCCGTCGGCGGGTGACCGCAGCACCGCGGACGGGTGCGGCCTTCAGCGAAGGCCGTCGAACAGATCCGCCTCGGGCAGCGGCGCGTTGGTGGTGTCGCGGACGCGGACGAAGGTCTCCTGCCCCATGAGCTTGGTGAACGTCTCGACGCCTAGCTGCAGGAAGAAGATGTTCTCGCCCTGGCTGGCGTGTGCGCCGAGCGCGGCGAACTTCTGCGCGCCGTAGTCGGCGGTGTCGACCCAGGTGGTGATCTGGTCGTCCGGCAGGCCGATGTCCGGCTGGCCGTCCTCGCCCTCGGGCAGCTCTTCGTCCCAGTCGGCGACGCCTGCCTCGCGGACGGCGTTGCCGAACTCCTCCATCCGCGACTTCGGGACGGTGCCCCAGTAGACCTTCGCGGTGCTGCCGGTCGACTCCACCGCGGCCATGGTGATGCGGTTGGCCTGGATGTGGTCCGGGTGACCGTAGAAGCCATTCTCGTCGTAGGTCACGATCACGTCGGGCTGGTACTTCTCAAGCAGCACCGCGAGCTTGGCGGCGCCCTCGGAGACCGGCGTCGACCAGAACGAGCCGGGCTCGTCGTTGTTGGCCCAGCCCATCATCCCGGAGTCGTGGTAGCCGAGCAGCTCGAGATCGGTGATGCCGAGAATCTCGCAGGACTTCTCGAGCTCCGGTGCGCGCATCGCGACGACGGCATCCGGATCGTGTCCGGGCTCACCCGGCTTCACCCCGCCGGGACCGTCGCCACAGCGGCCGTCGGTGCAGGTCACGAGGACGGTACGAATGCCCTCGGCCGCGGCCTTCGCGAGCACGCCGCCGGTCCCGGTCGCTTCGTCATCGGGATGGGCGTGCACGGCCATCAACGTCAAGGGCGCCATCGCTCCGAGCCTAGGACGTCCCGATCGCGCCCACCGCGGCGAGCGAAGGTGGCGTTGGACCTGCGTGGCTGGATCTTCACCCGTGATGTATCTCGCGGATTGTGGGACGATCCACCGCATCATCAATTACGTGATGATCTTGAACGAAATCGAGGCGGGTCTCGTGGTCGCTGGAGGCATTGTTGTCGTTCGTCGTTCCATAGCAACGATTGCGGTTGCCGCCGTCGGTGCCGGCTTGCTCGTAGTAGCCGCGTCCCCGGTAGCGGCTGCGCCACCGACCGCGGGTGTCCCCGCGGGCTGGGGGCTGAACAACCTCGGCCAGCTCGGCAATGGCTCGACGACCGGGTCGACGACGCCGAATCCCACCCCGGGGCTGGCGAGCTTCCCGGCCGGCACGACCATCGTCGCGGTTGCCTCAGGATCGGCGCACACTCTTGCGCTCGGTTCCGACGGCACCGTCTATGCCTGGGGCGACAACACCTACGGCGAGCTGGGCAACGGAACTGCTACCTCGTCGACTACCCCTGTCGCCGTGACGTTCCCGGCTGGTACGACGGTAACCGCGCTCGCCGCGGGCTACGTGGACAGCTTGGCTTTGACCTCGACCGGGCAGGTCTATGCCTGGGGTTACAACAACGCCGGCCAGCTCGGCAACGGCTCGACTGCCGTGGCCGCGGTGACGCCAACCCTTGTCAGCATTCCCGCCGGGGTGACGATCAAGGCGATCGCCGCCGGCTTCGCCCATGACCTGGCGTTGACCTCAGCGGGCGCCGTCTATGCCTGGGGGTACAACAACGTCGGTCAGCTCGGCAACGGCACGCTGACCACGAGCAGGACCCCGGTCCTCGTAAGTGCACTTACGGCGACGGCGATCGCGGCCGGGTACGAAGACAGCCTCGCGGTGACCTCGACCGGCGGAGTGGACGGTTGGGGGTACAACGCGCTTGCACAGCTCGGGGACGGCACGATTACCAACCGGTCCGTTCCGACCGCGACCAAGCTGCCGGTGGGAGTGACCGCGACTGCGGTGGCGACGGGCTTTGCGCACAGCCTCGCGCTCGGCTCGGACGGCAGCGTCTACTCGTGGGGCTACAACAACGACGGCCAGCTCGGCACTGGCTCTACCGCGGTTGCCGGGGCGCCCGCGGCGGTCAGCCTGCCGGCCGGCACGACCGCGACCGCCATCACCGCGAACCTTGGTGATGGCTATGCCTTGACTCCGAGCGGTGATGTGTACGCCTGGGGTGACAACGCCTACGGCGAGCTAGGAACAGGCAGCACCTCGCCCGCGACCAGCAACGTGCCGGTTGCGACCGTCCTGCCTGACAGCACCAAGGCGATCGCGATCAGCGCGATGGCCTACTCCGGAACGACATTCGCTCTCGTCGGGGGCTTCCCGACGACGACAACGGTCACCTCGGCCCCCAACCCGTCCGATGCGGGCCAGTCGGTCACGTTCACCGCGACTGTGAGTGGAAGTGACGGAGGCGGCTCTGTGGCATTCACTGCGGACGGATCGACGATCAGTGGCTGCGGCTCTCAGACGCTGACCGCGTCCGGAGGCGATTACACGGCGACGTGCAGCACGTCCGGCCTTGCTGCGGGCACGCATCCGATCGCCGTCGACTACAGCGGCGACGCGGCGTACGCCCCGAGCACCGGAAGCTTGGACGGCGGCCAGGTCGTGCACCCCGCAGCGACCGGACCTATCGCGACGACGCTGACGGCCGCGAAGGTGTCAGTGGTCGCGTCGCTGACGAAGCTGAGCCTGACGTACTCCGCCACCTTGACGGTCACGGCTACCGGCGCTCCGTTGCCGGGACAGGTGGTGTCGTTCGCCCTCAGCTCACCGCTGAACGCCCTGATTCCGTCGTCGTGCCATGCGACCACCGGCAGCACCGGAGTGGCCAGTTGCTCCGTCTCCGTGTTGGCGGCGGTGTCCGCGCTGCTGGCCGGCAACTACGGCGCGGTCTATGCGGGCAACACCCAGTACAAGGCGAGCACCGCCAAGGGGGCGGTGGCGCTATAGCGGCGGTGTGGGTCTAGGTCTTGTCGTCAGGGAGTTCGCGGAGGCGATCCGCGGGGATGGTCTCGGTGAACACCCGAGAGCCGGTGGAGTAGCGAACCGTCGCTACCCAGCCTTTGCGTGGGTCCTCGCGCCACAGGCCCATCGTGCCGGACCACCACTGACCGTCGCGCTCGACCTCGACCTGCTTCACTTTGACCCCATCGGTCAAGATTACGGCCTGCAAAGCGTTTTCGCTTGTCGGAGCGCTCAGAAGCCGGGAAAAACGCTCCGCAGATCGTCGAGACTGACGTCTCCGGTGACCTCCACCGCCTCCGGCGTGTGGGCCGGCTTGAGGCGCCCGCCGAACAGTCGCACCAGCGCCTCGGTCGGTCCGGCGAAGGTGGCGTTGGCACTTTCGGAGCTCGGTGCGAGGCTCACCTCGTCGGCGATGACGAGCCCGTATCCGAGCGCGTCCACGACAGCCGGGCTGGCGAGCGCATCGGCCTTGCCGGTGAAGCGGAGCATGAAGCCCAGCTCTCCCGACAGCTGCTCGAGCAGCACGGCCGCGGCTTCCTCGTGCAGCGTGGCGGCCGGGTCGAGGCCGACTCGTACGTCCCAGCTGTGATGGGCAACCTCATTGAGCCGCATCCCAGCGATCGTCGCGATGCCGAGCGGGGCGGGCAGGAAGCTCAGCTTGATCTGCAAGTTCGCGCGTTGGTCCGGCGTCAGCGACTCGATGGTCTCGAGCAACCGGGCATCGTGCTCGAGAAACCCGTTGGCCTGGTCCTGCGGGCTCATCGCGTTCCAGCGGTCCCACACGCCTTGGTTGAAGTCCGCCTCAGGTTCGGCTCGGTCGGTCAGCGCGATCTGATAGGCAACCAGCCCGATCTCCGCGCCGCTGCCCAGGTGCGACAACACCTGCGCGACGCTCCACTCCGACGCTCCCGACGGTCCGGTCAGCTGGGCGTCGGTGAGGATGGGGATGAGACCAGCCAGCTCGTCGTGATGGGCGCGGAGAGCGGCGATCGTGCGATCTGCGAGAGAGGCCATGACAACGACAGCCTCTTCGTCGCCACAACTATTCCGGGCAAGAGGTGACGGTCGACCGTCAGCCCGCCTGGTATCGCAGCTGCCCGTAGTGCAGGGTGAGGGAATCCGCCGCCCGGCGGTGATCTACGGGCTCAAGGGTCGGGCACATCTGTGGCGCCCGTTGCGCGGGGATCGCGGCGTGAACCGCGGCGCTCGCGCCGGGGGCTTGCCAGTTGGGGATCTCGTCGGGGGCGACGGGGCGGCAGTACAGATAGCCCTGTGCGAGGTCGCAACCGAATGCGCTCAAGGCGTAGGAGGCGTCTGCATCTTCGACGCCTTCGGCGACCACCGTGAGACCTAGGTTGTGCCCGAGATCGACGATGGACTCGGTGAGGACGCGGTACTGGGCATCGTGCATCATGCGGCTGACGAAACTGCGGTCGACCTTGAGCTCGTCGAGCGGCAGGTTCTTGAGGTGCGCGATGGATGCGTACCCCGTGCCGTAGTCATCCATCGACAGTCGCACTCCCAAGCCGTGCAACGCTTGGAGCGTTCGCCCGCAGCGAGCCGGGTCTTGCATGACTGTCGTCTCTGTCAGCTCCAGGCACAGCAGTTGTGGCTCGACGCCGTACTCATCCAGCAAGGCAGCGACCTCCGCGGGGAAGCCCACATTCATCAGGGATCTGCTGGCGACGTTGACGGACACCGGAATCGAGCGCCCCTGCGCCTGCCACACCTTGATCTGGCTGAGGGCCTTGTGAAGGACGACGCTGGTGATCCGGTTGATGATCACATGATCTTCCACGGCCGACAGGAACTCGCCGGGGGCGATCAGACCGCGTTCGGGATGCTGCCAACGCAGCAGTGCCTCGACGCTGACCAGCCGACCGGAGTCGAGCGCGACTTGCGGCTGGTAGTGCAGCACGAGCTCGTCGTTGTCGATCGCGCGCCGGACCTCATCGACGATCCGCACCCGGTCGGCGACCTCGTTTCCGAGAGCCGGCGTGTAGACGACGTGACCACCGCCCTGCACCTTGGCCGCGTGCAATGCGAGATCGGCTGCTCGCATCAGCGCGTCGGGAGTGCTAAGTCGTTCGCGGTCGGTCGTCGCGATGCCGATGCTCACGTCGAGAGCAACCTCGACCGTGTCGTTGATGAACGGTGCGGACAGCGACGCGCGGATCTGCTGTGCCAACAGCTCGCCGGCCCGCGTACCGCCCGACCACAGCAGTACCGCGAACTCGTCGCCCCCGACGCGGGCCACGCTGTCGGGACAGGTCACGCAGTTGCGGATCCGGTCGGCCGCTGCGCAGAGGACTGCGTCACCGAATCGGTGCCCAAGTCCGTCGTTGATGTCTCGGAACCGGTCGAAGTCGACGAGCAGGACGGTCGTTCCCGGGTCGCGCGGCGCATTGGTGCTCGCCGTGCGCAACCTCTCACTAGCGAGGCGATCGAGCTCGATCCGATTGGGAAGGCCGGTCAGCGCATCGGTGCTGGCAAGGGTGGAGATCTTTCGGCGGTCACGGAGCCCGTAGCCGGTGAGCAGCACGGATGGAAGCAGCACCCCAACGAGGCCTCGGGTAGAGATCATCGTGACGCTGACGAAAGAGACCACGATCGCGAACACGACCAGGACGGCCGGCTGGTGCATGTGCTTGCGCAATGTCGCGCTCATGTGGTTCTCCATCGATTTGGCAACTTCCGTCAATATTTCGTGGCCCGAACTCGTGATCCATAGCCCGCTCGAATCAGATTTCTATGGCCCGAACAAGCGCCTGGTATTGCGCGACGTCATGTCATTGACAGCCCCGGGAACAACTGTCACTTTGGAACGCAAGCAATCGCTGTCAAGCACCCCCCGTCCCAGATGGGAGTGCAATCCCCATGAACGCCGAGCTAGCCGGTCGGCTCCGCGATGCCGATCCGAACGTGCTCGGCGAGCGCATCCGCAACCTTCGCCTCGCCCGCGGCCTCACACAGTCCGGCCTTGCAGACGGCGCGGTCACAGTTGGCTACATCTCGCGGATCGAAGCCGGGCAACGTCGACCCGATGCGGCACTCCTCGAGCGCTTCGCGACGGTGCTGGGCACGACCGCCGAACACCTTGTCACCGGAATCGAACCGGAGCGCGCGGACGAGATCGTGTTCTCACTCCTCAACGCCGAGCTGGCGCTGGAAACCGGCGCGGCGGAGGAGGCATTGACGGCGCTCGCCACGTTGGCGCCGCCGGCCGGGTCAAAGCTGTCCGACGACGTCGAGACGCGAGCGGGCCTGCTCCGCGCGCGGGCGCTGGAGGCGCTCGGCCGCTACGACGAAGCGATCTTGCAGCTCGAGCGGCTCCTCGAGGACCAGTCCGCGAACGGCCCGTTGCTTCCTGTCATGCTCGCCCTGAGTCGCTGCCACCGCGAATCGGGCGACCTCACTCGTGCCGTGGAAGTCGGCGACGCCGGCTTGCGCTCGCTCAAGGACGCGGGCCTCGATGGCGGCGATGAGGCGATTCGCCTGGTGGTGACCGTCGCGGCCGCGTACTTCGAGCGTGGCGACACCGGTCATGCGGTACGCCTTGCGATGGACGCGCTGCGACGATCAGAGGAGATGGGCTCGCCGGCAGCTCGCGCCGCGGCGTACTGGGAGGCAAGCATCTTCGAGTCGCGTCGCGGGGGCGCCGCGGTGGCAATTCCGCTGGCTCGGCGCGCGCTGGAGCTGCTCGCAACAGGTGAGGACCGCCGCAACCTGGCCCGCCTTCGCGCGCAACTCGGCGTGATGCTGCTGAGGCTCGATCCTCCCGAGTTCGCTGATGCCGCAGACCACCTGGAGAGTGCTCGGCGCGACCTGGCCGCGTCGAGTGCCAGCGTCGTAGACATCGCGCACTGCGAGGTCGCGCTGGCGCGCGCCCGGTTCCTTGCCGGGGACGACGCTGCGGCACAGGAGCTCGCCGAGAACGTCGCCGAGCTGACCCGCGAGATCGCACCGGCCGTTGCTGCCGAGGCGGCTTCGGTTCTCGGTCTGCTCGCTTCGGGCGTAGGTGACACTCAGCTCGCGAGTGACCATTACCGCAACGCCGTGGCTCTTCTGACCGGCGTCGGGCAGGATCGGCAGGCCGCGCAGCTCTGGCTCGAGCTTGGTGCCCAGCTCGAGCTGCTCGGCGATGCCGATACCGCCCGGGACGCCTACCGGCGGGCCGCTGTTGCGACGGGCCTGCGGATACCGGCCCTGCTCCCCGTCAAACGGTGACAGCAGGCCGCGGGGCCGCGCCGACCTAGCAGCCGCGCCGACCTAGCAGCAGTGCAGGTCAGCGGGGACGGCGACGTGATGTCCGCCGCCGGCGGAACCGCCTGCGGTGGCTTCTGCGGTGGTTGTCAACGTGACCATGAGGATCGCGATCACGACGGTGCATAGACGGCGAAGCATGGGATGCCCCTCTCATTACGCCGATCTGGCGTAGCGCGAGTCAAGTTTTGTCAAGTCAGTAAGTCAAGGCCCAGCGAGATGGCGGTCAGCCGATGTGCATGCGGCGCTAGCCCTGCCGAGTCACCCGGCGCTACGTCGAGCGGCCCTTGCCCGCGCGCGGTACGCCGACCATTGATTGACAAAACCTGACAAAGTCACGCCGCAGAGCGGGCCGACCTCGCGACGTCCCCGATGAGGGCGACCAGGGTGGCGGCTGCGGTGTGACTAGACGGCTTTTGGTCCGTTCTTGCTATTGCCGACCACCTTGGGTCAGGACAGCCTGGATTTACCAAATGTGGTCACTCGGCCGCGTGTTATCACCCAGGGAGCCGTGATGGCAGGCTGGGAACAGCGTCTCACCGACATCGAGACGGGCGAGTTCGTCGCGTTGTTCGGACTCGCGGTGTGGCAATGGCGTCGCTACCGGGCGCGGGGCGCCGGGTGGGCGATCTGGGCCTTCGGGCTGATCGCCGCGATCGCGGTCCTCGGTCAGATCCTGCCGAGGGTCGGAGTCTTGCTGCCCCCGATGTGGGTGCTCAAGATCATGATCGGGTCGTTGCTCCTGGTTCCGTACGCCCTCTACCGGTTCGCGGCCAGCTTCGCCCCGGTGCGGGGGTGGGCCCGGCACCTCGCCGAGGTGCTGACCGCGGGGGTGCTGATCGGTACGGTGCTGCTGCCCTACCTGCCCTACCCGGGACAGGTGGCCCCGAGCGGCTGGCTTACCTATCGGATCGTCCTCACCTTGCAGTGGGGGCTGCTGTTCGGGTTCGTCGCAGTGCGGATGTGGCGGGCCGGATCGCAGCAGCCACGCGCCGCGCGCAACCGGATGCGGCTGCTGGCGATCGCCGCAGCCGGGCTCGACCTGCCGGTGATCATCAGCACGCTTGCCTTGGCCAACCGGCCGTGGATGACGCTGGCGAGCGAGATCAACACCGTGGTGATGGGGGTGCTGTTTGCGCTCGGCCTGGTGCTGCCATCCGTCGTACGAAGCTGGTGGCGCAGCGGAGAGCGCAACGCGATGCAGGTCGCCGTTGCCGACCTGGTCAGTGCCTACTCGGCTGAGGACGTCGCCGGCGGGCTGCTTCCTCACGTCGCCGCGCTGACCGGTGCCTCGGACGTCACGTTGGTCGACGCGACTGGCGCGGAGGTTGCCAGATACCGGGCCGCCCGGATCCCAGTGCAGCGCAAGCCGGAGGAGGGCACGAACGACGACGCCTGCACGGTGCCGATCGAGGTCGCGGTCGGCCGGACGCATCGTCTCGTCGTACGCACCGACCCGTACCTCCCGTTCTTTGCGCGTAACGAGTTTCGAGCGCTGAAGGGGCTGGCGGAATACGTCGGTCTAGCCATCGACCGATGCGAGCTGCTCGAACGCGAGCGAGCGGCGCAGGCACAGCTGGCGTATCAGGCGATGCATGACGCACTGACCGGGCTGCCGAACCGCGCCTTCTTCACCGACCGGCTGACCGAAGCACTGGCTCGCAGCGGGCGGCGGTCGTCGGTGCTCGCCGTCATGTTTCTCGACCTCGATCGATTCAAGCTGGTCAACGACGGGCTCGACCATGCCGCCGGAGACCAGGTGCTTGCCGAGACAGCTCGCCGACTCCTGGCGACCGCTCGTGCCGGCGACACCGTGGCCCGGTTCGGCGGCGACGAGTTCACCGTGCTCGCCGAGGTAGGCAACGCGGTCGAGGCATTGGGCCTGGCCGACCGGTTCCGCAGTGCGATCTCCGAGCCGATCTTCATCGGCGAGCGCGACCTGTCGATCGGCGCGAGCATCGGCGTCGTCGTCACCGGCGGAGGCGATGACCCGCTTGCCCTGATCCGCGACGCCGACGCGGCGATGTATCGCGCCAAGGAGAGCGGCCGGGACCGGGTGGTGATGTTCGGTACGCAGATCCGCGGGCAGGCGCGCATCCGGCTCGACATCGAACGCGAGTTGCGCCATGCCATCGCCAGCGAAGAGATCAGTGCCGTCTACCAGCCGGTCGTCGATCTCCGCAGCGGTGTCATCACCGGCGTCGAGGCGCTCGCGCGATGGGACCACCCGACGCGTGGCCGGCTCACTCCGGACAAGTTCCTTGGCGTTGCCGAGGAGAGCGGCCTGATCCTCCCGATGGGCGAACAGGTCCTCACCCTCGCCTGTGCGCAAGCCCGGCACTGGACGACGATCGCCGACCCGGGCTTCAAGGTGTGGGTCAACGTGTCGGCTCGCCAGTTCGCCGATCCGGGCCTGCGCGATTCGGTCGTTCGAATCCTTGACGAGGCAGGTCTGGCGCCGTCCGCGCTCGGCATCGAGATCACCGAGTCCATCCTCATGGCCCCCACCGATCTCGTCGCCGAACAGTTCCGTCAGCTTCGTGAGTGCGGAGTGTCGATCGCCGTCGATGACTTCGGGACCGGCTTCTCCTCGCTCAGCTACCTCGCCCGGTTCCCGGTGGACCGGCTCAAGATCGACAGGTCTTTCGTGGTCGGGATCGGGACCGAGCCGTCCACCTCGCTGTTGACCGCCTGCCTGGCCATGGGGAGGTCCCTGGCGCTGACCACCGTCGCCGAAGGCGTCGAGACCGTGGTCCAGGCCGACTGGCTCACCGGTGCCGGCTGTGACGAGGTCCAGGGCTACCTGTACGCCCGGCCGCTCAACGCCCACCAGATCAGCAACCTGCTGACCCATCCTCACCAACTCGGCGAGCCGCCCGCCTTGCTCGCGAGTCAGGTCCGGTCCAGCTCGACCGTGGAGGTCGTCGAGATGTCCTAGTTGCTGTCGGAGCTGCCGGGCATTGGAGCATGATCAGTACACCGACCCCGCAGATCTGGAGCACATGCATGAGCAAGTCGATCTTCGTCGTCAAGACCGCCCCTGACTCCACGGAGGGCGCCGCCGCCTACAACGACTGGTACGACAACACCCACCTCGGCGAGCTGCTCGCGGTCGAGGGCTGCACGAGCGCGCAGCGCTACCTCGGCGCCGATGGCGATTCCTATCTCGCGGTCTACGAGTTCGACTGCGACGCAGACACCGCGAAGGCGCGATTCGGGGCGGCGTTCGCCGGCATGGCGACCCCGGTCAACGTGCGGATGGACCCGCCTCCATCGATGGAGTTCTACAACCTCTACGGCGAATGAGGTCGGCGCACCTGCGCGACTGCACGCTCGCGACGTACGATGAGGCAGCGATAGCCCGCCGACCGCTCTGCGGTCGAAGTTTGGGTTCGCGCACGGATTCATCGATCTGACCGGCGACTTCGGGTAGCCGGTCGACGAAGGGGAGCGTTTGCCGCCACGTTCGCGACGCCGCACGCGTAGCGGTGTCCCGCAGCAGTCGTCCGACGACGGCGCGGCTGCGACCAGGAGAGCGCAGCCGCGGCCGGCGCAGCAAAGCAGCCAGCCGCGGCGGCGTACCTCGGCGCCCCGGCAGACCGCCACGGCGCGGCTCAAGGAGCAGGGACCGCTCGCCGTACTCGCTCTTGCGCTCGCCAATCTCGGCCGTAGCCGGGTGACGCCGACGATGCGCGCGGAGTTCCAGGCGGTTGCCCTGCTGTTGCGCGAGCAGCGGGTTGAGGCAAACACCGCACCGATGAGCCCCTCGCAGCGAGCCGCGAAACAGAAGCGGATCGAAGGGCTCGCCGCCAGCCTCGCCCGGGTCGCCGCGCGCGACGGGTCGCTGTTCGAGCTGCTGGCCGATGGCGCACCGATGCTTTCCGGCACCCGCGACGCGATGGCGGTGCTACGGGGCAAGGCCGGCCTCGTGGTCGGGGCCGAGGATGCGGAGTCCGAGCCTGCACCGGAGCCGACCCCCGAACGCGGCGAGCAGCGCCAGGTGGTCCCGCAGTCGGCGGTCACGCGCAGCCTCGTCAACCCGTTCCTCGCCCCGGACTTCTCCGCCGCGGCCGCGCCGCCACGGCCGAAGCCGCGGCTGCTCATCGACTGGGAGCTGATCAAGCCGCTGCTGCGGTCGTTCGAACAGTCGACGGTCGACGCCAAGTCGTGCATGACCCTTCCGCCGCCGGGCCAGACGCATCTCTCGCCGGGCCTGGACCTGATGCCGCACCAGGCGCAGGTCGTCGCGAAGGCGCGAGAAGGTCATCGGTCGTTCCTGCTCGCCGACGAGCCCGGTCTCGGCAAGACCGCTGAGGCGTTGCTCGCCGCAGAGGCCGCGGGTGCCTATCCGCTGCTGGTCGTCGTCCCCAACGTCGTGAAGACCAGCTGGGCCCGGGAAGCCGCGATGTGGACGCCGGAGCACAAGGCCACCGTGATCCACGGGGACGGCGACACCGTCGACGCGTTCTGCGACATCGTGGTCGTCAACTACGACATCCTCGGCCGCCACGTCGGGTGGCTGAGCACCTTCGGGTTCCGCGGGATGATCGTCGACGAGGCGCACTTCATCAAGAACAAGACCTCGCAGCGGTCGAAGAACGTGCTCGACCTCTCACGCAAGATCGGCGAGCGCACGCAGCGGCCGCTGCGGATGGCCCTGACCGGCACTCCGCTGATCAACGACATCGAGGACTTCCTGGCGATCTGGGAGTTCCTCGGCTGGATCACCGGCAGCGAGGTCGGTCCCGATCTGCTGCACGCGCTGGAGGCCAACGGCACGACGCCGGTCGACCCGGGTTTCTACCCGGCCGCGCGCCAGACGGTGATCGAGATGGGTGTGGTGCGGCGGCGCAAGGTCGACGTCGCAAAGGACATCCCGGCCAGGCGGATCGCGGACGTGCCGGTCGAGCTCGAAGGCGCGGCCGGTACGTCGGTACGGGCCGCGGAGAAGAAGCTGGTGACGCGCCTGGTCAAGCGCTACGACAGCGCGATCGTGGCGCGCAAGGACGGCGACGCCGTTGTCGGAGTCGACGCGTCCGTCGTCCGCCAGGTGTGCGCGCGCGAGCTTCGCAACACCGACGAGGACAGCACTGGAGAGAACGTCTTCTCGATGATGCGCAGGATCGGCAAGGCCAAGGCGGACCTCGCGGCCGACTACACCGCGCAGCTCGCCCACAGCACCGGCAAGGTGGTGTTCTTCGCCAAGCACGTCGACGTGATGGATGCCGCTGAGGAGCTGTTCACGAAGCGGGAGATCGGCTTCTCCTCGATCCGCGGCGGCCAGAGCACCAAGGTGCGGCAGGCGGCGATCGACGCGTTCGTCAACGACGACGACGTGCAGATCATCGTGTGCTCGCTGAC
>DATAUF010000085.1:0-5608 GCA_036268405.1 Mycobacteriales bacterium | reverse complement strand
AGCAGAGCGATCTGGGTGACGTCGTCCGGGATGCCGAGCGCCTGCGCCACCGGCTCCGGGTCGAACAGGTGCAGCGTGGTCCACGCCGAGCCGAGACCGCGGGAGCGGAGCGCGAGCTGGAAGCTCCACGCCGCCGGGATGATCGAGCCGTAGACGCCGGCCGCGATCGCATTGTTGGTCGTGTCGAGCGTCCGCTCGATGCAGGGGATCACCATGGCCGGCACCTGCTCGAGCATCTCGCTGAGTGCGAACGCGCTCTCGTAGACCCGTTGCGTCTGGGGGTCCTTCTCCGACTCGGCCGCGGAGGCCAGGTAGCCGGCGCCGACCTTGCGGTACGACGCGGCGATCACCGCC
This sequence comes from Mycobacteriales bacterium, assembly GCA_036268405.1. GTDB lineage: Bacteria > Actinomycetota > Actinomycetes > JAFAQI01 > JAFAQI01 > DASZTV01. The sequence goes on along the minus strand of DATAUF010000085.1, from coordinate 5,254 downwards.
TTCTTTGCCGGCTCGGTGACGACCATCCATCGCCAGATCTGGGAGTTGCTCGCGGTCGGTGCCTGCACGGCAAGACGCAGGCATTCGAGGATCACCTCGCGCTCGACGGGACGCTCGAGGTCGAGCCGCTTGCGGACCGCGCGGGTGGTCGACAGAAGTCGGTCGGTCTCCGCCGTATCGAAGGGCGCAGTCACGGCGAATCCTGTCTGTGGAGATTCCGTGGAATGAGGTTCTCGAAAAACGTACAGGGGATTCCGCATCGGGCCAAGAGGGCCTAAGGTGAGATCTGAACCGGTCAGCACGAGCAGTGAGGGCGAACGACATGCGCGTCGAAGACATGATCCTGGTGAGCGTCGACGACCACGTGGTCGAGCCGCCGACCATGTTCGACAACCACGTGCCGGAGAAGTGGCGGGATCAGGCACCCAAGAGCGTCATGAAGCCCGAGGGTCACGAGGTCTGGACCTTCGAGGGCAACGAGATCCCGAACATCGGGCTCAACGCCGTCGCCGGGCGCCCGCCCGAGGACTACGACATGGATGTCACCTCTTACAGCCAGGTCCGCAAGGGCACATGGGACATCCACGAGCGCGTCCGCGACATGAACGTCAACGGCGTGCTCGGGTCGATGTGCTTCCCGTCGTTCCCGCAGTTCTGCGGCCAGCTCTTCAGCCGGGCGCAGGACAAGGAGCTCGGCTACGTGATGCTCCAGGCGTACAACGACTGGCACATCGATGAGTGGTGCGGCTCCTATCCCGGGCGCTTCATCCCGCTGTCGCTGCCGCCGATCTGGGACCCCGAGCTCATGGCCAAAGAGGTCAAGCGGGTCGCCGCCAAAGGCTGCCGCGCGGTGACGTTCAGCGAGGACCCGGCGAAGCTCGGCTGGCCGTCGCTGCACTCCGAGCACTGGGACCCGTTCTGGAAGGCGTGCATCGACAACGACATGACGATCGCGCTGCACATCGGGTCGTCGTCGCAGATCCTGATGCTCGACGAGGCGCCGATCGACGTGATGATCACGCTGACCCCGATGAACCTGTTCCAGACCGCCGCGAACCTGATCTGGTCGCCGGCGCTCAAGCGCTTCCCGAAGCTGCAGTTCGCGCTCTCCGAGGGCGGTATCGGCTGGCTGCCGTACTTCCTCGAACGAATCGACTACGTCTACCAGCGGCATCGCTTCTGGACCGGTCAGGACTTCGGTGACCAGCTGCCGAGCCAGCGGGCACGTGACAACTTCACGTTCTGCTTCATCGACGATAAGGCCGGCGTCGAGAACCGCCACCTGATCGGCATCGACAACATCACCTGGGAGTGCGACTACCCGCACTCGGACTCGATGTGGCCGCAGGCGCCCGAGGCTCTCGCGAAGCACTTCGATGACTCTGTCACGGACGAGGAAGTCAACAAGATCAGCTACCTCAACGCGATGCGAGCGTTCAAGTACGACCCGTTCGTGCACATCAAGAAGGAAGACGCCACGGTCGGCGCGCTGCGTGCGCACGCGACGGACGTAACCACTTCCGGCATCAACTAGAGGACTACGGCAGGATCCCCTCATGACAGAGGGGGCAACGGGGTACGACGGGCTCGCGCCTGAGCTGCTCGTCGACGTACGCGACGCGTTGCGCATCGTGACGATGAACCGTCCCGATGCGCTCAACGCCGTCAACCTGCCGCTGCACAAGGCGATCACCGTCGTGTGGGAGCAGCTCTCGGCTGACCCTGACGCGCGCGCCGTCGTGCTCACCGGAGCCGGGCGGGCCTTCAGTGCGGGCGGCGACCTGCACCACATCCAGGACCTCCAGCGCGACGACTGGCTGCGCCGGGAGGACATGGTCCGGGCAGCCGCGATCGTGCGTGGCATGACGCAGTGCCCGCTCCCGGTCGTCGCCGCGGTCAACGGACCGGCGGTCGGGCTCGGAGCGACCGTCGCGCTGCTCGCGGACATCGTGCTGATCGCCGAGTCGGCGTACCTGTCGGATCCGCATGTCTCCGTCGGGCTGACCGCCGCGGACGGTGGCGTGTCGATCTGGCCCTGGCTGGCGGGGATGTCGCGGGCGAAGGAGTACCTGCTTACCGGCGACCGGATCGATGCCGTGAAGGCGGTGGAGATCGGGCTCGCCAGCCGCGTCGTGGCGGACGACGCGCTGCTCGACGAGGCGATCGCGCTGGCCGAGCGACTCGCGCGTCAGCCCCGACTGGCGGTGCAGTCCACGAAGCTCGCTCTCAACCAGCACCTGCGCGAGGCGGTCGGCCCGCTGCTTGACTCCGCGCTCGAAGCCGAGTCGCGCTGCTTCGACGAGGAGGAGCACCGGAGCCGGGTGGCCAAGCTCGTCGCGCGGGAGGCGGCGCAGTGAGCGACATCAGCGTCACTCACAACATGGGTCCGCTCGTCGCTGCTGACGAGCAGTTCACCCACCAGGTCGTCGCGACGTTCGGCTCGGTCGCAACCTCGGACCCCGGCTGGACCGAGAAGGTCTGGATGACGGTCCACCTGCGAGACGGCTCGCTGCAGGCCTGCTTCGGACTGGGCAAGTACGTCAACCGCGGGGTTTACGACACCGCTGGTGGCGTCTCGCGCGGCACTGACCAGTGGACCGTGCGTGCGAGCCGGACGCTGTCCCACGACCCCGATGGGGCATCGGCCGGACCGCTTCGCTACGAGGTGGTCGAGCCGCTCAAGGCCGTGCGCGCCGTGCTGGAGCCGACCGAGCATGCAGCGATCGCCTTCGACCTCACCTGGCGCGGTGCCGTCCCACCGTCGCTCGAGCTGCCGTGGCCGGAGCGCTCACCCGACGGCTACCGCACCACCCACGACGCCTTGCGTTACCACCAGATGGGAGCCGCCGAGGGCTGGATCGAGGTCGACGGCGAACGCACCCATGTCACGTCCGAGACGTCCTTCTCGGTGCGCGACCACTCGTGGGGAATCCGGCCCGATGTCGGGCTGCCGACGCCAGGGCTGCCTCGCGGTCCGCGTCCTCACCGGGCGCTGGTGACCTGGGCGCCAATGCTGCTGTTTCGCCCCGATGGCGCGGCGTACTCGCTGTTCGCATTCCTGCAGCGCCGCGAAGGCGACGGCTTCCTCGAGGTGCGCTCGCAGGGCGAGGAGGTGCTCGGCAACGGGACGTCGACGAGGTATGTCGCAGCGACGCAGGACTTGGCGTTCCGCGACGACAACCGGCGCCTCTCGGGCGGCACGATCACGCTGCTCGACGGCGCAGGCGGGACTCGTCCGCTGACGGTCACGCCGGTGAGCGACACCGGCTTCGCGTTGGGCACCGGCGGATACTTCGGCTGGAACGGCCGCATGATCGGGCAGTGGGCCGGCCCACTCGTCGTCGACGGCGAGCACCTGACCGGCCTCGATGCCCCGGAGATGGCCAGGCAGGTGCACCAGCTTCGCGACGTACTGTGCCGGGTCGAAGACCCAGTCGGCGGAGGCAGCGGCTACGCCAACGTCGAGACATTGGCGGTCGGCGAGTGGCCAGACCTGGGTCTCACCGCAGAGAACGGCGCCTGGGTCTAGCGGCCCTTCCAGACCGGCGGGCGCTTCTCGGCGAACGCGGTGGCACCCTCGCGCGCGTCCTCCGACGCGAACACCGGCGGGAGCAGCTGGCCCTGCTTCTCCCAAGCTTCGGTCTCGGTCCAGTCCGACGATGCCCTGCGAACGATTTCCTTGGTGACCGCGACCGCGAGCGGGCCGTTGGCCGACACGAGAGCCGCGAGCTCCAGCGCGCCGTCCAACGCTTTGCCCGGCTCGGTGAGGCGGTTGACCATCCCGTAGCGCTGCGCCGTCTCGGCGGTGACCGGCTCTCCGGTGAGGGCGAACTCCATCGCCAGGTGGTACGGGATCCGCTTCGGCAGCCGCAGCAGGCCACCGGCACCGGCGACCAGACCGCGCTTGACCTCGGGGATGCCGAACTTCGCCTCGGTGCTCGCCACTATCAGGTCGCAGGACAGCACGACCTCGCAGCCGCCGGCCAGCGCCCAGCCCTCGACTGCGGCGATCAACGGCGTCCGCGGCGGCGCGCCGGTCAGGCCGGCAAAGCCCCGGCCCGGGATGGTCGGGTTCTCGCCGCGAAGGAAGCCTTTGAGGTCCATGCCCGAGCAGAAGGTCCCGCCGGCGCCGGTGATGATGCCGACGAACAGGCTGTCATCGCCGTCGAGCTCGTCCATCGCCGCCGCGACGCCCTTGGCGAGGCCCTCGTTGACGGCGTTTCTCGCCTCGGGGCGGTTCAACGTGACGATCAGCACGTTGTCGCGCCGTTCGGTGAGGACCTCGTCGCTCATCAGCCGTCTCCTGCTCGTCGAGATGTTGTGATCACCGTAGTGAGGCGCCGTACATCCCTGGTGGGCGGCCCGCCCCGCGAAGTAGCCTCGATCGGTCACCTGACACGCACGTCAGGTTCTTTAGGGGAGAGCACGTCATGCCGATCGGCATCACCGAAGACCACGAAGCCCTTCGCACCTCAGCCCGCGAGATGCTCGCCCGGCACTGCTCGCCGACCGCGCCGCGAGCCGCGATGGAGGCGGCCGACGAGGAGCTGCCGGCGTACTGGTCAGCCGCTGCCGATCTCGGCTGGTTCGGGCTTCACCTGGCAGAGGAGTACGGCGGCGCCGGCTTCGGGTTGCTGGAGCTCGCCGTCGTCGTCGAGGAGCTGGGGCGCTCCGTGGCGCCAGGCGGCTTCTTGCCCACCGTGCATGCCGCGGCGCTCATCGCACGTGAAGGGGGAGCCCTGGCCAAGGAGCTCCTGCCCGGCCTGGCCGACGGTTCGACTCCGGCAAGCGTCGCGATCGGGGCGCCCGCGGTCGAGGCGACCGAAGGACCGGATGGGCTGACGCTCACCGGAACGTCGCGCCCGGTGGTTGCAGGTGTGCTGGCCAAGCTCGTGGTGCTGCGGGCGAAGGTCGGCGACCGCATCGTGTGGTGCGCCGTCGATACCGCGGGGCTCACTGTCACGCCGGTCGACAGCTTCGACGCGACCCGGCGGCTCGCCGAGATCGATGTCAGCGGGGTTGTCGTAACTGCTGACCGGCAGCTGTCGCTCGACAACCACGAGGTCTACGCGATCGGCGCGGTGCTCTACGCCGCCGAGTCGTGCGGGCTGACCGGCTGGTGTCTCGACACCGCGGCGTCGTACGCCAAGGAGCGGGTGCAGTTCGGGCGGCCGATCGGGATGTTCCAGGCGATCAAGCACCGCGCCGCCGACCTGCTGGTGCTCGTCGAGCTCATGCGCGCTGCCGTGTGGGA
>DATAUF010000084.1:0-9797 GCA_036268405.1 Mycobacteriales bacterium | reverse complement strand
TGGAGCGAAGCGGTCCGCTAGCTGTGCGGGTGCGGGTTCGGTAGCGGACTGCACAGCGAGTCCGGGCCGTCCCACGACTTGCGCGCGGGCCGGGTGCCGCTGCGCAGGTACGCCGCGACCTGATTGTCGACGCAGGCGTCGCCCGAGAGCGAATCGGCGTGCGTCGTACCTCCCGGCTCGGCGATGAGGCTGGAGTTCGGGTAGAGCCGACGCGCCTCGAGGCTGCCGTCGTAGGGCGTGGCCGCATCGAGCGTCTCGTCGATGAGCAACGCGCTCTTGGTGCGGAGGCCGTTGATGGTGACCGGGGTGCGCGCCTTGCCCTTCCAGTACAGGCACGGCGCGTTGTACCAAGCGTTGTTCCAGGTGAGGAACGGGTACTTGGCGGCCTCGGCGTCGTTGTCCTTGCGCCAGGTGCTCCACGATCGGGGCCAGTGCGCATCGGTGCACTGCACGGCGGTGTAGACGGCGAACTCGTTGTCGTCGCCGGGGAGGTCGTTGTCGGCGTACTGCTGCAACATCGGTGCGGTCTTGCCACTTGCGGCGAGTGCCTGCCATGCCTTGGCGAGTGATGTCCAGCCGAACCGGTAGTACGCCGCGCCGGTCATGGCGTCGGCGAACTCATCGGGGCCGAGCTTTCCCTTCGGGTGCCTCGTCAGCGCAGCGAGCTGGGCGTAGTAGCGGATGCTCACTGCCTTCTGCGTCGTGCCGAGATGGAAGACGCTGTCGTACTTCGCGACCCAGGAGAAGTAGATCTTGATGTTGCGGTCGAACGCCTGGTCCTGGTCGAGGTTCGCGTCGTACCAGACCCGCCGCGGGTCGACGTTGCTGTCGAGCACCATGTACTTCAGGCGTGACGGATAGAGCGTCGAGTAGACCTCACCGAGGTAGGTGCCGTAGGAGAAGCCGTAGAAGCTGATCCGGCTGGCGCCCAGCGCCTTGCGGATCGACTCCATGTCCTTCGCCGAGTCGACCGTGCTGATGTGGTTGATCAGCCCGGGATACTTCTTCGCGCAGGTGTTGGCGTATCGCTTGGTGCGGGACAGCCAGTAGTGCAGCAGGCTCTTCGTGCTTGGCGTGTAGCTGCGCCGCGGACCCTTGAAGTAGTTGTTCTCGCAGTGCATCGCCGGATGGCTCGCGCCGACTCCGCGTGGGTCCCAGCCGATCCAGTCGTAGTCCCGGCCGACGCCGCCCGGCACATATGGCTCGAGGTTGGCGGGCAGGTCGAGCCCCGGGCTGCCCGGGCCGCCGGGATTGGTCAGGATGACGCCCTTGTAGTCGGACGAGGTGTGGCGCAGCCTCGACAGCTCGAGCGTGATCTTGGCGCCGTCCGGGTGGGCGTAGTTGAGCGGCACCTTGAGGTGTGCGCACTGCTCGTCGGTGCCACGCAGATCCGGATAGAGGTACGTCGGGCACAGTCCCCAGCGCAGCCCGCCGTGAGCGGCCGACGCGGGTTGCGGGATCACGACGGCGAGTACCGACAGCAGCGCACCGATCACGGCGGCGATGCCGCCGCGGCGCCAGCGCATGCTGACCCCCCCCATGACGGTCAGAGCCGCTCGACCACCCAGTCGATGCAGGCGGTCAACGCCTCGACGTCAGCGGGCTCGACGGCCGGGAACATTCCGACCCGCAGCCCGTTGTAGCCCGCGGCGCGGTAGGCGCCGACATCGAGGATGCCGTTCTGGCGCAGCACCTTGGTCACCTTGCCCGCGTCGACGGCGTCGTCGAACCGGATCGTCCCGACCACGAGAGAGCGCTTCGACGGATCGCTGACGAACGGCTCCGCGTACGGCGCCTTGTCCGCCCAGGTGTAGAGCCGGCTACTGGAGTCGGCGGTACGGCGTACCGCCCAGTCGAGGCCGCCCTGGCTGTTCATCCACTCGAGCTGGTTGGCCATGAGCAGCAGCGTGACCAGGGCGGGTGTGTTGTAGGTCTGCTCCAGCCGGGACTGCCCGATGGCGATCGACAGGTCGAGCATCGCCGGCACCCAGCGCTCGGCGCTGAGCCGCTCGGCGCGCTCGATCGCGGCCGGTGACATCACGGCGAGCCAAAGACCTCCGTCGGAGGCGAAGACCTTCTGCGGCGCGAAGTAGTAGGCGTCGGCCTCGCGCAGGTCGACCGGGAGGCCTCCTGCACCGCTCGTCGCGTCGACCAGAGTGACTGCGTTCGCGTCGGCGCCGGCCGGCCGTGCGACGCGTGCCATGACCCCGGTCGACGTCTCGTTGTGCGGCCAGCAGTACGCGTCGATCCCCGCCTCGGCGACAAGCTCCGGAGCGTCGCCGGCCTCCGCGGTGAGCACCGTGGGGTCGCCGATCATCGGCGCTGCCTTCGCCGCGGCGGCGAACTTCGAGGAGAACTCCCCGAAGGACAGGTGCTCCGAGCGCTGCTCGATCAGACAGAAGGTGGCGATGTCCCAGAACGTCGTGGCACCGCCGTTGCCGAGGATCACCTCGTAGCCGTCAGGCATCCCGAACAACGTCGCCACGCCATCGCGGACTCGCTTGACGACGTCGCGGACGCCATCCTGGCGGTGCGACGTACCGAGGTAGCTGTTCCCGGTCGCCGTAAGCGCGACGATCTGCTCGGGTCGGACCTTGGTGGGGCCAGACCCGAAGCGCCCGTCGGACGGTCGCAGGTTCGCCGGGATCGCGAGCTGGGCGTCAGTCACCTGGTAAGAGTACGAGACAGCAAAGCTCCTTTACCTGCCGGTTTCGCCAAGCAAAGTTCCGTTGCATGGCAATCCACCCAGGTAAAGGAGCTTTGCTTGGCTAGAGCTGGTTGGCGCCTTCTACCTCTGAGACCGGGCGGTTGGCCGGGCCGACGTACCGGGCCGAGGGTCGGATCAGCCGTCCGGTGCGCTTCTGCTCGAGGATGTGCGCGCTCCACCCGGCGACGCGGGCGCAGGTGAACATCGACGTGAACATGTGCGCCGGCACCTGCGCGAAGTCGAGGACGACGGCCGACCAGAACTCGACGTTGGTCGCGAGCACGCGGTCCGGGTAGCGCTCCTTGAGCTCGGCGAGCGCGGCGTTCTCGAGTGCTTCAGCGACCTCGACGCGGGGCGCGCCGAGCTCCTTCGCGGTACGACGCAGCACGCGTGCGCGCGGGTCCTCGGCACGGTAGACCCGATGGCCGAAGCCCATCAGGCGCTCCCCGGAGTCCATGAGGCGTTTCACGTAGCGACGGGCGTCGCCCTCTTCGGCAACGTCGTCGAGCATCTTCAGGACCCGCGACGGCGCACCGCCGTGCAACGGACCGGAGAGCGCGCCGACCGCGCCGGACAGACAAGCCGCCGAGTCCGCGCCGGTGGAGGCGATCACGCGAGCGGTGAAGGTGGAGGCGTTCATGCCGTGCTCGGCGGCGGAGACGAAGTAGGCATCGACGGCCTTCGTGTGCGCCGGGTCGGGCTCGCCGCGCCAGCGGGTCATGAAGCGCTCGACGACGGTCTCCGACTCATCGATCCGCTTCTGCGGGACCATCGGCTGACCGAGCCCGCGCGCGGACTGCGCGACGAACGACATCGCCATGACGGAGCACCGCGCGAGATCGTCGCGGGCCTGGTCGTCGTCGATGTCGAGCAGCTGGTGCAGGCCCCACGCAGGAGCGAGGGTCGCGAGTGCGCTCTGCACGTCGACCCGGATGTCGCCGGAGTGGACCGGGACCGGGAAGGGCTCGGCCGGCGGAAGACCGGGCGCGAACCGGCCATCGACGAGCAGCCCCCAGACGTTGCCGTAACTCACGTGTCCGACGAGGTCCTCGATGTCGACGCCGCGGTAGCGCAGCGCCGAGCCTTCCTTGTCCGGCTCCGCGATCTCGCTCTCGAAGGCGATCACGCCTTCCAGGCCGGGCTTGAAGACTGTCTCGTCCGCCATCATTCGCTCCCTCGTCGTACGGCGCCTCGTGGGCTCTCTCCATTGTCCTACTGGCGAGTAGCGCGTGCCACGGCGGGCGGCGACAATCCGCTGCGGCCTCTCCGGGTCCGTATGAGAGCGTCGGCGCGTGACCGAACCGGATGGTTCCACCCTGGGCGTCGCGCGGCTGCGCAGCGACTACCAGGCGGCGGGGCTGCGGCGGGCGGACCTGCCGGCGGATCCCATGGAGCTGTGGCGGACCTGGCTCGCTGACGCCCAGGCCGCCGGGCTTCCCGAGGCCAACGCCATGGTCGTGTCGACCGTCGATCCCGATGGCGCGGCAAGCGTCAGGACCGTGCTCTGCAAGGGAGCGGACGCCCGAGGGTTCGTGTTCTTCACCAACTACACCTCGCGCAAAGGCACCGCGATCACGGCGCACCCGACGGTGGCGTTGCTGTTCCCGTGGCACCCGCTGTCGCGGCAGGTGATCGTCAACGGCGTCGCTGAGCGCGTGCCGCGCGCAGAGTCCGAGGCGTACTTCGCGACGCGTCCGCGCGGAGCGCAGCTCTCGGCGACGGCGAGCGCTCAGTCACGGGTGGTCGCCGACCGCCCGACGCTGGAAGCGGGCGCCGCGACGGTGGCCTCGACGTACGCCGATGCCGACGTGCCGTGCCCGCCGTGGTGGGGCGGCTTCGTCGTGCGACCCATCACCGTCGAGTTCTGGCAGGGCCGGCACGACCGGTTGCACGACCGGCTCCGCTTTGTCGCGTCGGACGGCGGGTGGGAGATCGAGCGGTTGTATCCGTGAGCGACGTGACTCCTCCTGGCGAGCAGGAGCCCGACGACCTGCCGCCGGTCCGTCGCCGGCGGCTCTTTGCTGATCTCACCCCGATGCGTGAGAGCCCGACGTATCGCCGGTGGTGGGCCGGCTACATGATCTCCAACGTCGGCAGCCAGCTGACGATCGTCGCGGCGCAGCTGCAGGTGTTCCACATCACCCACTCGTCGTTCGATGTCGGCATCACCGGGCTGGTCACCGTGGTCCCGTTGATCGTCTTCGGGCTCTTCGGCGGATCGATCGCGGACGCCGTCGACCGGCGAAAGCTGATGCTCATCACCAGCTCGATCCTGCTGGTCACCTCGAGCCTGCTGCTGACGCAGGCCGCGACCCACCTCGGTCGGCTGTCGATCATCTACGTGCTGCTCGGGCTGCAGGCCGGCGTGAGCTCGGTCGACTCGGCGGCTCGTGGCGCGACTCTCCCTCGGCTGGTCCGTGCCGAGCTGTTGCCGGCCGCGAACTCGCTGGGCCAGCTCGGTTGGAATACCGCGCTGACGCTCGGCCCACTGCTCGCGGGAGTCGTGGTCGCCACTGCGGGCTACAGCGCGGCGTACGCCATTGATGTGGCGTCGTTCGTCGCCGTGCTCTACGCGGTGTGGCGGCTGCCGCCGATACTTCCGGACAGCACCACTCATCGCGCCGGCTTCAAGTCGGTCGCGGAAGGACTGCGGTTCCTGGCGCCGCGCAAGAACCTGATGATGACCTTCCTCGTCGACATCGACGCCATGGTGTTCGGAATGCCTCGTGCGTTGTTCCCGGCGCTGGCGCTCGGGACGTTCCACGGCGGAGCGCAGACGGCAGGGCTGCTCTACGCCGCGCCCTCGATCGGCGCGTTTCTGGGGGCCGCGTTCTCCGGCTGGTCCGGACGCGTGCGCCGGCAGGGTCTGGCCGTCATCGTCTCGATCGCGGCCTGGGGAGCGAGCATCGCGCTCTTCGGCGTCGTGCACATCCTGTGGCTCGGGCTCGTCCTGCTCGCGCTCGCGGGGGCCGCCGACATGGTCAGCGCGATCTTCCGCAGCACGATCCTTCAAGTGGCGACGCCCGACTCGTTGCGCGGCAGGTTGCAGGGCGTCTTCACGGTGGTGGTCGCCGGCGGTCCGCGCATCGGCGACGTCGAGTCGGGGACCGCGGCGAGTCTGGTCAGCACCGAGTTTTCGGTCGTGTCAGGGGGTATCGCCTGCATCGTGGGTCTTGTCGCGCTGGTAGCGAGGTATCCCTCCTTCGCGCGCTACGACGCGAAAGACCCCGTGCCGTGACGGCGGCTGAGTTCGTTCCGACGGGCGCCACGATGACCAAGCTGCGTACGGCGGCGCTCGGGTGCAAGGGGTGCGAGCTTTACAAAGGAACGACCCAGACCGTGTTCAGCAAGGGACCGGTTGGCGCCCGACTGGTGTTCGTCGGGGAACAGCCCGGTGACATCGAGGACCGCAAAGGCGAGCCGTTCGTCGGACCGGCCGGAAAGCTGCTTGAAAAGGCAGTCGACGAGGCGGGCCTGAAGCCGTCGGAGATCTACACGACGAACGCCGTCAAGCACTTCAAGTTCCGCTCCGCCGGCGAGGGCAAGCGCCGCATCCATCAGACGCCGGACGCGGCGGATGTGGCTGCCTGCCGACCTTGGTTGCTCGCGGAGTTCGAGCTGCTGTCACCGGATGTGGTGGTCGCGCTCGGCGCGACCGCGGGTCGGGCGCTGTTCGGCTCGTCGTTTCGGGTGACTCGCTCCCGCGGGGTGCTCATGCCGTGGCCGGCAAGCGCGATGGACAGCGAGGCATTCGGCCACTCCGACGAAGACGGGGATCGTGACTCCGCGTTCGCGATGGCGACGCTGCACCCTTCCGCCGTGCTGCGGGCGGATGACCGGGATGCGGCGTACGCCGGGCTTGTGGCGGACCTTCGGGTGGCCGCGTCGGCGCTGTACGGGTAGGGCCGCCCCCGCGCTCCACGGCTGAACGAAGCCCGCGTTTCGTCAACCTTTGCCGCCCACCTGTCGTTGTAACAATGGAAGGCGATCGGGGGAAGAGGAGGGCGGCCGGCGGATGCGCGGTTTGAGGCTGCCTCGGCGTGCCATGGACCGGGCTCAGGCGCTGCTGGAGCGGCGTGCGCCGGGCTGGCTTCCGGAGCGGTTCACGTCGGCCGGGCTGGTCGTCGCATTGCTCGCGGTGGTCACGCTCGGCACAGGGGCGACTGCCGTCGCGGCGGTGCTGGTCAGCGACCACCATCACCAGTCCCAGCTTTCCACCGCCCTGCCGCCGGCTCCCTCAGATGCCCTCGGCCAGCTGCTCGCTCCGGGCAGCACCCCGCTTCCGACGACTCCTGCGGTACCTCGTGGCGCACCGCGTCGCCTCGTGACGGCAACGCTGCTCGTGTCCGGCACGCAACCGCTCTCCCACCACGTCGTGCATCGGCTCAAGAAGCTCTCCGGGGTGCGCAAGGTGCAGCCGCTCATGGCCGGCCGAGCCCGGGTGGAAGGCCATCCGGCTTTCGTCCTTGGCGTCGACCCGACGACGTTCCGACCGTGGACGCCGCAGGTCACCGCCGACTACTACCCCCTCTGGAAGAGCATCGACAGCGGTGAGCTCGCGGCGTCGTTCGACATGGGACAGAACGCCGGGCTGCCGCTGGGCGGCACCGTGCCGGTCGGGGACGCCCACGGTCTGGCATCGATCCGCATCGGTGCCTTCGCCTCGGTCGGGATGGCCGGGGTCGACGCGGTCGTGTCGGACATCCGGGCACGTGAGGTGGGCCTTCAGCCGCGGACCGGGCTCCTCGTCAGCGCACCCAAGGCAGACCCGCTGGAGCTGCGACGTACTGTCCTCGGCCTGCTCGGTCACCACACCCGCGTCGAGCTGCTGCGGGAGGTGGTCATCGTTCGCGACTCCGGTGAGTTCCTGACCCGCCTACAGATCGCGAACTTCCTGCGGGCCGCAGAGAGCCGCATCGGCCTGCCGTACGTCTGGGGTGCTGCAGGTCCGGCGACGTTCGACTGTTCCGGGCTGGTTCAGTGGGCATTCGCCTACGCAGGGGTCCGGATGCCACGCGTCTCGGAGGAGCAGTGGTTCACCGGGCCCCACATCCCTTATGCCAATGCGCGTCCGGGCGACCTGCTGTTCTGGCACTACGACCAGAGCGATCCCACCGACATCGACCATGTGGCGATCTATGCGGGTAACGGGATGATGATCGTCGCTCCGCACACCGGCGAGTACGTCAGCTACGAGCCGGTTCCCCTGTCGAACCTGGCGGGCGTGGTCCGGGTCGACCCGGTGCTCGGCTCAGAACTGGCCTAGCGACTCGGCCGGATAGGCGTCCCGAGTACGATCGAGGGCCGAAATCCGCTTGAAACCAAGGGAAAATCTGTTGACGTCTCAGTCATCGCCGATCCGGGCTCTGCTGCTCGAGAACGTGCATCCCGATGCCTCCTCGACCCTGACCGCCGAAGGCTTCGAAGTCGAGACCGTCAAGGGTGCGCTCGACCCCGCCGAGCTGGCCGCGCGCCTGGACGGAATCTCGCTGCTCGGCATCCGGTCGAAGACTGACGTCACCGAGACGGCGCTCGAGAGTGCGGACTCGTTGCTCGCGATCGGTGCGTTCTGCATCGGGACCAACCAGATCGACGTAGCTGCCACTTCCCAGCGAGGAATCGCGGTCTTCAACGCGCCGTTCTCCAACACGCGCAGCGTCGTCGAACTGGCGATCGCGGAGATCATCGCGCTCACTCGCAGGCTGACGCAGAAGAACACCGACATGCACGCCGGTGTGTGGGACAAGTCGGCCACCGGCGCGCACGAGATCCGCGGGCGGCGGATCGGCATCATCGGCTACGGCAACATCGGCGCTCAGCTCTCGGTGATCGCCGAGGCGTTGGGCATGTCGGTGTCCTACTTCGACACCTCGGACAAGCTTGCGCTCGGCAACGCTCGCCGTTGCGGCACTCTCGACGAGCTGCTCAGCACCAGCGACATCGTGACGCTGCATGTCGACGGTCGCTCCACCAACGCGGACATGTTCGGCGAGGAGCAGTTCGCGTTGATGAAGCAGGGCAGCCTGTTCCTCAACCTGTCCCGCGGCTTCGTGGTCGACCACACGTCATTGCGCCAGCACCTGGAAAGCGGCCATATCGCCGGCGCCGCCGTTGACGTCTTCCCCGAGGAGCCCAAGGCCCAGGGCGACGAGTTCGTGTCGGTGCTGCGTGACCTGCCGAATGTCATCCTGACTCCGCACATCGGCGGCTCGACCGAAGAGGCGCAGCAGGACATCGGCCGGTACGTCGCGGGCAAGCTGCGGGACTACGTCGTCGACGGCGCGACCACGATGAGCGTCAACCTGCCTCATCTGGTGCTGCCGGCGCGACCGCACAGTCACCGGATCGTGCACCTGCACCAGAACGTCCCGGGTGTGCTCGCCACCATCAACGGCGTCCTCGCGGAGAACAAGGTCAACATCGAAGGCCAGCTGCTGGGCACGCGCGGCGAGCTGGGCTACGTCATCACAGACATCGCCGTCGACTATCCCTCTGGTGTCCCGGACGAGCTCTCCTCGATGCCGGAGACGGTCAGGTTGCGCGTCCTCTCATGACGCTCGAGGAATCGCTCGCTGCGATTGTCGGCGAGACGCACGTGCTGGTCGACCGCGATCTGGTCGCGTCGTACGAGTCGGACTGGACAGGTCGGTTCACGGCGTCCGCTCGATGCGTCGTACGGCCCGGATCGACCGAGGAGGTTGCCGCCGTCGTCACCGCGTGCCGCGAAGCCGGCGTGCAGATCTGTGTGCAGGGCGGCAACACCGGGCTGGTCGGCGGATCGGTTCCGGTCGATGGCGCCGTCGTGCTCAGCACCCGCCGGCTGGCGCAGATCGAGGAGATCGATTCACTGGCCGCGCAGGTGACTGTCGGTGCGGGCGCCACGCTCTCCGCGGTGCAGGCGGTCGTGCGCAAGGACGGCTTCGACGTCGGCGTCGACTTCGCCGCACGGGAGTCGTGCACCGTCGGGGGCATGACATCGACGAACGCCGGCGGGGAGCGGGTGCTGCGCTACGGCACGATGCGCGCGCAGATCGCCGGCGTCGAGGCGGTCATGCCGGACGGCACCGTCGTGACGAGACTTGCCGGTCTG
>DATAUF010000083.1:0-4422 GCA_036268405.1 Mycobacteriales bacterium | reverse complement strand
GGCCTGAGCCGGTCGCGCCGTCGCGGTCTTGGTTGCTGCCTGCTTCACGAGCGCCTTTCGAGTCGCTGCCTGCTTGCTGCCCGGTGTGTTGCCTACAACGGGCTTACCCGCTGGAGGCTTCCCCGCTGGGCGGGGCGCGGTCTTCACCGGAGTTGCCTTCTTCGCTGCCGGACGGACCGGAACGGCCCGGGACGTGGCAACTGAGGCGGCTGTGACCGATGTGGCCGCCGATCCGGCGGTCCCGTCAGGGCGACCCCGATGGGGCACGAGCCGACGGAGCCGACCCCCGAGGGTCGCATGCTCCCGTGCCATCCTCGGCCTCCCGAACCTGTGCCGAATCCGCTATCCGAACTGGGTGCACCTGTCCACTGGTGAATCTGGGTGAGCCTTGCCGATCTTGGGTCTGCGCAGGATAGGACCGAGCGCAGCGCCCAGCAACGCGCCGCGCCGCAGGGAGAACCTGCGACTCATGCGTCCCAGCAAGGCTACGCTTGGCTCTCGCGGAGCCGGCGCCTCGAGAACCGGGCTGCGGGCGGGCGGCTTGGACACGGAGGCAACCACTCATGGCTGGCGCGGGCGGGGCATCCGGACAGTCGGGCGGATACCGCCACATGTCGCCACAGGTCGACCTTCCGGCCGTCGAGCGGGAGGTGCTCGCGCGCTGGGTCGAGCGTGACGTGTTCGCCCGCAGCCTCGCGCAGACCGCCGACGGCCCGCTGTGGACGTTCTACGAGGGACCCCCTACCGCCAACGGCCGCCCCGGGACCCACCATGTCGAAGCTCGGGTCTTCAAGGACCTGTTTCCCCGCTACCGCACGATGCGGGGCTATCACGTGCCGCGCCGCGCGGGCTGGGACTGTCATGGTCTCCCGGTCGAGCTTGAAGTCGAGAAGAAGCTCGGATTCTCCGGCAAGGGAGACATCGAGAGCTACGGGATCGAGGCGTTCAACGCCAAGTGCCGGGAGTCCGTGCTCGAGCACGTCGGCACCTTCACCGAGATGACCGAGCGGATGGGCTACTGGGTCGACCTCGATACGGCCTACTGGACGATGGACGCGACCTACATCGAGAGCGTCTGGTGGTCGCTGAAGCGCATCCACGAGGCGGGCCTGCTCGTCCAGGACCACCGCGTCACGCCCTACTGCCCCCGCTGCGGCACCGGCCTTTCCGACCACGAGGTGGCTCAGGGCTACCTCGACGTGACCGATCCATCCGTATTTGTCCGGTTTCCGATCACGAGCGGGCCGCTCGCCGCGAATGGTTCCTACCAGCAGGGTGCCGCCCTCCTCGTCTGGACGACCACCCCGTGGACGCTGGTCAGCAACACCGCGGTGGCCGTCAACCCCGCCGTCACGTACGTCGTCGCGCGCCCGGCCGGCGCCGCGCCCGACGGAGGCGACCTGTTCGTCGTCGCCGAGCCGCTCGTCGGGAGGGTGCTCGGCGAGGATGCCGAGGTCCTCGACCGAATGCCCGGCACGGCGCTCGAGCACGTCACCTACTCCCGGCCGTTCGACCTGGTCGACATTCCGGAGGCGCACTTCGTCGGGCTGGCGGACTACGTCACCGTCGAGGACGGCACCGGTCTGGTTCACCAGGCACCGGCGTTCGGCGCCGACGACCTGGCGGTCGCGCGGCGCTACGGCCTGCCTGTGGTCAACCCGATCGAGCCCGACGGCCACTTCGCCGCGGACGTCCCGCTCGTGGGTGGCGTCTTCTTCAAGACCGCGGACGCGGCGATCGTCGCCGACCTCCGCGAGCGCGGCCTGCTCTACCGCTCCGAGGACTACACCCACTCGTATCCGCACTGCTGGCGTTGCGACACTCCGCTGATCTACTACGCGCTGCCGTCCTGGTACATCCGGACGACCGCCGTGAAGGATGCACTCCTGCGCGAGAACGCCGCCACGGACTGGCACCCGCCGACGATCCAGACCGGCCGATTCGGCGACTGGCTCAACAACAACATCGACTGGGCGCTGTCCCGCAACCGCTACTGGGGCACCCCGCTGCCGATCTGGCGCTGCGCCGAGGACCACTTGACGGTCGTCGAGTCCCTTGCCGAGCTTTCGTCTCACGCTGGAACCGACCTGTCCGCGCTCGACCCGCACCGCCCGTTCGTGGACGACGTGACGTTCGCGTGCCCGACCTGTGACGGCGAGGCCCGGCGCGTGCCTGAGGTCATCGACTGCTGGTACGACGCGGGCTCGATGCCGTTCGCGCAGTGGGGCGCGCCGCACCGCAACAACGCGGAGTTCGAGGCGTCGTACCCCGCCGACTTCATCTGCGAGGCGATCGACCAGACCCGCGGCTGGTTCTACACGCTGATGGCGATCGGGACGCTGGTCTTCGACCGCTCGTCGTACCGAACCGTGCTCTGCCTCGGTCACATCCTCGACGACCAGGGCCGCAAGATGAGCAAGCACCTGGGCAACGTGCTCGACCCGTTCGAGCTCTTCGATCGGCACGGCGCGGACGCGGTGCGCTGGTTCATGCTCACCGCGGGCAACCCGTGGACGGCGCGTCGGGTCGGTCACGAGTCCGTCGGCGAGGTCGTCCGCAAGGTTCTGCTGACGTACTGGAACACCGCGTCGTTCCTCGTGCTCTACGCCCGGGCGAACAACTGGACGCCCGCCGTCGACGCTCCGGCGCCCGCGGACCGGCCGCTGCTGGACGGTTGGGCGCGCTCCGAGCTGCACCGCACCGTCCTCGAGGTCACCGCGGCGCTCGACGACTTCGATCCGACCCGGGCCGGCCGGCGGCTTAGCGAGTTCATCGACGACCTCTCGAACTGGTACGTCCGCCGATCGCGGCGCCGGTTCTGGGACGGCGAACCCGCCGCGCTCGCGACGCTGGCCGAGTGCCTCGATGTCGTGACCCGGCTGCTCGCGCCGTTCGTCCCGTTCCTCACCGAGGAGGTGCACGAGCGGCTGGTTCGCGATCTCGATCCGGCCGCCACCGACAGCGTCCACCTCGAGTCCTGGCCCGAGCCCGACCACGCCGCGGTCGACGAACAGCTCGGCGAACAGATGGCGCTCGTCCGCAGGGTCGTCGAGCTCGGCCGCGCCGCCCGCGCCGAGTCCTCCGTGCGAACCCGCCAGCCCCTCGCCCGGGCGCTCGCCTCGACGCCGGGCTGGGAGGCGCTGCCGGCCGAGCTCGTCGCGCATGTCGCCGATGAGCTCAACGTCCGCCTCGTCGAGCCGCTCGCCGCCGCCGGCGATCTCGTCGACATCTCGGTGAAGGCGAACTTCCGGTCTCTCGGCAAACGCTTCGGCGCGCGGACGCCACGCGTCGCCGACGCCATCCACGCCTGCGACCACGCGAAGCTCATCGCCACGCTGCGCGAGTCAGGCACCGCCCACGTCGACGTCGACGGCGAGACGATCGAGGTCGGCGCCGACGACGTGATCAGCAGCGAGACGCCGCGGGCCGGCTGGGCGGTCGCCAGCGCGGGATCCGACACGGTCGCGCTGGACCTGGAGCTCGACGACGAGCTGCGGGCCGCGGGCATGGTGCGCGAGCTGGTCCGCAGCGTTCAGGACGCCCGGAAGTCCACCGGTCTCGAGGTGACCGACCGGATCGAGCTGTGGTGGCAGGCCGACGAGCCCGCCGCCGCGGCGGTCAGAGCCGGCGCGGAACTGCTGGCCACCGAGGTGCTGGCGGTCACCGTCATCGAGGGCGCGCCCGCTGCCCCGCTGGCCCAGCACACGCTGCCCGACCCGACGATTCACTTCTGGTTGAGGGCGGCCGGCTCATAGCCTGGAGTGGTTCTTAGTGGCCACGCCGGGCGGAAATCGTGGCGAGGTAAACTGGCGCAATCGTGCCAAAACAGACACGGATCAGCCCTCTGAAGCGAGAATTAACCCGTTCGGTCTAGTGATTCTCACAAGGATCTTGGCCGATGCTGTATCTGCGTCATGTTAGATACCAAAAAGCGACCAGCGACCGGCACACTAGCGGTGTCGGGCTCTGTGCCCAGATCCGGAGGTGCAAGGTGTCACTGACGCTGCTGAAGACGTCAGCCGACGGGCTGCGTCTGAAGACTGAGGCGGTTGCGGTCCCGGCCCTCACGAGCCAGGTTCGTCCCGCACTGGTCCTTCCGGAGCTGCAGGCGCGCGCCCTTCTCGACGCCGCGGCCCGAGAGGACGTGACCCAGGGCGGTCGCTTCTCCGCCGGTCCCGCCGGCATCCAGCTGTGGAGCGGCCCGTTCAACGGTCCCGAAGGCAGCCGCGGCACCGCGGTTCACCTCGGCTCCGTCGACTGGACCTACGACACCCCCGCCAAGCACTGGGCGCTGATCTACCGCGCCATGGTGACGCAGGAAGGCATCGAGGCCGGCGAGACGACGCTGTCGGTCCTGTGCCACGTGCTCGGCCTCACCGGCCTGTCGATCGAAGGCGACCGCGTGCAGCTGCCGACTCCCCC
>DATAUF010000082.1:0-14209 GCA_036268405.1 Mycobacteriales bacterium | reverse complement strand
CCGCCGTACTGCACGCCCTCGATCAGAAGCGGCTTGAGACTGGCGCGGGCGGTGTAGAGCGCCGCCGTATAACCGGCGGGGCCGGAGCCGACGATGATGACGTCACGCACTGCGCGCGAGTTGACATCGTCGGCCGGGCCGCTCGTGGCTTCGCTGCTCATGGCTGCTTCTCCATCTGCCCGCTTGCGAGCGGGCTGCTCGTCGGGCAACACGGAGTCTAGAAACGACATTCCCATGACAGGCTGGCGGAGTGTCCGAGACCGCCGTCGTGATGCGCTGTGCCGTCCATTCCGGGCGCGCCGCGCACGACCGTTGTCCGCGATGCAGCCGGCCACGATGCGATCTCGACGCCGCGGAGTACGGCCGGCGTGGTTGTGCAGCTTGCCTCGTCGCATCGAGCGTGCCACGTGCAGTAACGCCGATCGAGGCGCTTGTCACTGCTGGGCAGGTGGTGGTTCCGGTCGCTGCGATCGGCGGATGGATCTACTCGCAGTACGTAGAGGTGCATGTCTTCTCGTGGCTGGTTCCCACGCTCATCGCGATCGCCGGCTCCTCGACGGGGATCCTGTCGCGGCAAGTGCTACCGCAACGGCGACCGTACGGGGCAGCTATCGGCGTCCTTGCCGGTCTTCTGGGCACTGCGCTCGGCTTCCGGCTGTTTCCGCACGGCCCGCACGACCCGCTTCACCCATTCCACGAGGTCGGACTGCCCTATCTGTGCGCGGTGATCGCTGCCATCGTCTGGCCGATCGTGCTCGGGCCGCCGGCTAAGAGCCGGGGCGGCGAACCTCGGTGAAGTCGCGCAGCGATGAAGAGTTGCAGGTCGGCGCGACAACGTAGACGTCGAGCAGATGAACGTCATCCGGATCGGCGAACACAAAGATCACCGACGGCGCGTTGTGCAGATGCGCTGAAGGATTGCTCCACCGCGCGAAGTCGACAGCGAGCGGGGAGGCGTGCGGGGTGTCGGTGATGTACGCCGCGCACGCGAGCAGCGCAGCACGTGAGTCGGCGTAGTGGCGGAGCGGTGCCGGGACGCGGTTCGTCGTTGCGAACTCTTGGGCGCCGGTCGCGCCAGGTAGCGCTCCGGCGGCCTTGGGAGCGGTCTGAGCTGTCGTGGACGGTCCCAGGCGAACCCCATTTTGTGGCGCCGGGGCGCCAGGCGCGAGGACCGACGGAGAACCGACGCCACCTGCACCGCTACCTGCCGCCGAGTCTGCCGTTGCGCTCAGCAGCTGGGGTGCCAGCGCAGCCAGCGAGGTGGGTGTGTAGGTCTGGCCCGACTCCTGCTGCACGAGCGGTTGGCTCGGCGCGGACGTGCTGACAAGCGGTGCTTCGGCAGTAGAGGCTGAGGACCCGGCCGACTCAGGATGGTGACGCCCGATCGTTGTCACACCGACCGCGATCACCGCGATGGCAACGACGGATGCCGCTGCGGCATACGGCCACGAGACCGCAGCGCGCCGACGCCGCCGGACCGCACCCAGGTCAGGGACCATGGTCTCTCCGGGAGGGGCCTGTGCCGCGCCGGCAAGTGCGCGGTCGAGGCGGGCCACGACATCGGCGGGCATCGCGACCGGACCGAGCTCGCGAAGTGCGGCCGTGGTGTGGTCGAGAGCATCGGCTCGCGCCCGACACGCGTCACAGGTGTCGAGATGCGCCTGCGCGGCGGACGCCTTTCGGCGCGCCAGCAGTCCCTCGGCGAGCTCAGCGAGCTCGTCGAGAGACAGGTGCGCCTCGTTCACTTCTTCTCCTTGTTCTTGGTGGGTTCAAGGGATTCGACGCGCGAGGACGGCACGTCGTTCCGGTCAGTGCCCGAGTCGCGTCGCGGGTCGAGATCGTGGAGCTGCTCGGCGAGGCGCGCGCGGCCCCGAGCACACCTGCTTTTGACGGTGCCGGTCGGCACGTCGAGGATCTGCGCTGCCTCGTCGACGCTGAAGCCTTCGATGTCGACCAATACGACGGCGGCAGCCTGTTCGGCGGGCAGCGATCGCAACGCCTCCGTGACCGTGATCGCGGTGTCGCGCCTGCTGATCGCGTCGGGGGCGTTCGTTGCGGGTTCGATGAGCAACGGCTGGGTGGGACGTACCGCGCGGCGTCGCGTCAGATCGAGGCAGGCGTTGACGACGATGCGGTGCAACCAGGTTGTGACGGCGGAGTTTCCGCGGAATCCGGCGGCGCCGCGGTAGGCCGACAGCAGCGCATCCTGCACCGCATCGGCCGCGTCGTCCGGGTTGCCGAGTGTCCGCAACGCGACAGCCCACATCCGATCCCGATGACGGACTACCAGCTCTCCGAAGGCGTTCGGGTCACCCGCGACGTGCTGCGCAAGCAGGTCGGCGTCGCCGAGCGAAGGGGCGCTCATCTGCGCCGAGGGTATCGGTGTCAGACGCGCAGGACGGCTAGTGAAACGGCCAGTGGAACGGTGCAATCAGTGGAGCAACGCGACCTCCGCGATGCCGAGCGCGAAGTTGCCCGGCGCAGTCCGGGGCAGGGAGGTGATCCACACGAGCCAATAGCGCGCGGTGACGGCAGTTGGCAGCGGCAACGTCACGGAAGCCTTGCTGTCGGTGCTGGTCGCGACGACGGGAAGGTCGGAGGGCTGCCCGGGGCGTTGCCCACCGGCGCGCAGCTCGAAGCTCGCGCCGGCCGCGGACAGGAGCAGGCGAGCGGCCTTCACCCGCCTCGGACGTCCCAGGTCGATGAGCAGTCCCACGCCGTTCTTCAGCCCGCCGAAGCGGGCGCTGCCGTGATAGCTGTCCGTGGTCCACACGGTCGACGGGTCGTCGTCGACGGCGAGGCCGACGCCGCCCGGGTCTTCGATCCCGTTTCCCTCCGGGTCGAAGCTGGTGACCGCCGGGGGCGTCGTCCAGACCAGGCGGGTGGCGCCGATGCCGTGCGATTGCGGAAGGCTCGGCGAGACCCCGCGGTCCTCACCGGGCACCTTGCCGAGGTCGCTGCCGGCGGACCAGGAAACCACCCCGACCACAGCGACGAGCACGGGTGGCACGACCCACCAGGCGATGCGACGCAGCCGGTCGCGACTCGGTGATGGAGCTTCGTCGTGCCTGGCCACCAGCGGAGCACTCGGCAGCGCGTCGAGTGCACGCGCCACCGCCCCGGCGTCGGGATAGCCCCCGTCGAGCGCGCGCGCGGTGACCTCGTCGACTGCGCGGCTCACCGCGAATCGCTGCTGGCGGGGGTGCCGGCCGTCACCGCGAGTGACTGCGGGCAGGCCGCCCCATCCCGGCAGCGGCCAGTGACCGGTCACCGCCGCGAACAACAACGCACCGAGTCCTCGGACGTCGTCGTACACCTGCTCGGCCCCCAGGGCCAGATGAGTCTCGAGTCCGGTCAGGCGCGGGCTTCCATCGGCCTGCAGCAGGACCTCACCAGGATGGAGTGACCCGTGGCTGGCGCCGCTGCGCTGCGCCGCCGCGACGGCTTGCGCGCAGGTCGCGACCAGGTGCACCGCGACGGCGTCCTTCAGCGGCTCGCGACGCAGGAGCGCGGCCAGCGACTGGCCCTCGATCCACTCGCTGACGATCCAGACGTCGACCTTGCGTCCGGCCGTCTCCGTGCCGACATCGAGCACCCGGACCCACCTGGAGTCCGGGACACTGCCGGCGCGGCCCGCCGCCGCCGCCAGCGCCTTGGCATCCGTTCGGGTCTGTCCGGCGACCAGGTGGACTGCAACCCGTCGTCCGAGGACCTCGTCGGTGGCGTGCCACAGCTGTCGGTCCCCGGCCGTGCCGCAGTGCTCGTCCAGGAGGTAGCGACCGTCGAGAACGCGTCCATCCGAGACGCGCGGCTGCATCTGGTCGATGGTACGGAGCGAGGTCAGCCTGGCAGCGCTACTTCGCCCAGGGGCGGGTTGCGCCGATGAAGCCCGGCATGTAGACCGGCTGGATCTGGACGTCGGTGCCGGTGTGTGGCGCGGCGATCATGAGTCCCCCACCGATGTACATCGTGACGTGGTGGATCGTCGCCGGGTTCGAGATGTCGGTCGCCCAGAACAGCAGGTCGCCGGGCTCGAGGTCGGCGAGTGATGGGTGCGGTCCTGCGTTGTACTGGTCGGCCGCGACGCGAGGAAGGGTGATCCCGGCATGTGCATATGACCATTGGGTGAGTCCGCTGCAGTCGAACACGCTCGGGCCGCTGCCGCCCCAGACGTATGGGTCACCGAGTCGGGTGCGCGCGGCAGCGATCGCGGTGGCGACGGTGCTGTTCGGTGGCTGGCCGGGACCCGTGCCGACGGTTCCACCCGCCGCCGCGACGGCGCTCGCGAAGTCCGCGGCGCCCTGGACCGCTTGCGCCTGTTCGGCGTTCTGGATCAGCGCCCGCAAGGTGGCGTCGGTGTCGCGAAGCTCCTTGTGCTGTTCCGCGATCAGCGACTGGACCTTGTCCGCGGCGTCACGCGCCGTCACCTGCAGCTGCGTCACGCTGTTGGTGATCGATGCGTCCTTGGCGTCGAGCGCCTGCGCCGTCGCGACAGTGCCGGCGGCGTTCGCCGCGCTGCGAGCCTCGTAGTTGATCACGGCGGTCGCGAGGTGGTAGCGGTCCATCGCGTTGACCGGGTCGGACCCGTCCAGCAGCGCGGCGAGAACGGCGGGATCGCCACCGCTCTCATAGAGCGCGCGAGTCCGGTCGGAGACCTCCTGTGCCGCTGCGGCCGCGGTGTGCTGCATCGCGTCGAGCGCCTGATCGGCCTGTCCCTGGTCCGCGACGGCTTGCAGCAGTTGCGACTCGACCTTGTCGTAGCGCTGTGAGGCGACCTCGGCCTTGTCCTGCAGCGCGGCGATCGACTTCGCCAGTTGCGCGGCTCGAGCCCGTGCGTCGCCGACCGGGTCGGCCGTGGCGGTGCCGGTGCCGACGACTGTCGCCGTGGCGGCCAATGCTGATGCCACCACGACCGTTGCCCAGCGACGGGCGCCGAGGGTGCTCAATCCTGGCTCTGATTCGCGTCGCCCTGCTCATATGAGATCAGCAGGTTGTGCATGAAGCCCAAGTGGCTGAAGACGAGCGTCTTGGCCTGTCGGCGCACGACCATGTGGACGGTGCCGTCGGGGTCGATGCTGAACAGGCCATGCGTTCCGCACATGGTCGTTTGGTTCGTCGTACCGGCGCAGATGTAGTCACAGCCGTCGGGAACGACGCCTGGGACTGCTCCCTGGGACTCGGCCGTCAGCTCGGCGGTGCAGCCGCTCGGGTCGGTGGTGGCCAGATAGGTCAGCGCCGCCTGGAACGCTGTTTGCGGGTTGCGTTGGGCGCCTGCTGAGTCTTCCCAGGCCTTGCTGGCCGCGTAAGCCGCGTTTTGCGCATCGCTCTCTGCCTTCAGGTGTGTCGCCACCGTGACGAAGCCGTCGTAGCCCAGCACGCCGAGTACGGCGATCGCTACGGCGGCCTTGACGAGCGTCGGCGCCTCAGGAGCCCCGCGATCGCGGTCGTGGTGGCGCATAGGCTCAAATGTCGGTCTGAATCGGCCCTTCCTTAACGATCCGCGCTGAGCCAAACGCGCAGGTCAGACGCTTCGCCGCCGGACCGGGAGCATGGCGAGGAGCTGGTGGAGCTCGTCGATGCGCATCCGGCGTGCCAGCGCGAGGAACGTGCCCAGTGCGACCGGGGTCGCCACCGCGATGGTGGCGAGCGACCCCGAGGTGCCGGATCCGGCCGCATGGTGGACCACGAGCACGAGCAGCTCGGCGGGGACGGCGGCGACGATCGCGGCAACCAACAGGCGGATATGGGTGCGGATCACGAAGGTCCGCCGAGTGGCGGTGAGCCTCCGGCGCAGCTTGACCGCGAAGATCATGGTGCCCACGAAGTACGACGCGGAGTAGCCCACGGCGAGGCCGATCACCTTGTTGGCGCTCGAGAGCTCGAGGTAGAGCACGACGTCCACGATCAGGTTGATCGCGGTGATCACAAGGTTCACGAGCATCGGTGTGCGGGAGTCATGGACCGCGAGCCACGCCCTTAGCTGCATCTGGAAGGCCGAGAACGGCAGCAGGCCGACCGCGAAGCCGATGAGCACCCGACCGGTCAGCGCCGCGCCGGCGTGCGTGGTCTGGCCATGTGCGAGGACAAGAACGGCGATCGGCGGTCCGAGGAGCACGAAGAGCAGCGTGGCCGGCACGAGCACCACCGCGGACAGCGACAACCCTTCCGCGAGGGCATGCGCGACCGCAGGCTCGTCGCCTTCGGTGCCGCTGCGGCTCATCGAGGGGAACAGTGCGGTGATGACAGTGACGGACACGACGGCGTACGGGAGGGAAAACAGCAGGAAGCCATAGGAGTAGATCGCGAGCTCGCCCTTGCCGCCGTTGATCGCCTCGGCGAGGTCGGAGATCACGACGTATCCGAGCTGGTTGGTCAGGACGTAGCCGAGAACCCATCCGGCGAACGGCCCGGCCCGGCGCAGGCCGGCGCCGCGCCAGTCCCATCGCGGGCGCAACCGAAGGCCGACTCGGCGCAGCGCCGGATACAGCGCGACGGTCTGCGCGATCACACCGGCGGTCGTACCTACGGAGAGAACCAGGATCTGGGCGTGGCTGAGGTGGCCTGCCCGCGGCGGGACGTGGGTGATGGCGGCGAAGGTGATTCCCGCGCCGATCACGACGATGTTGTTGAGTACCGGCGCCCACATCGGCGCCGTGAAGCTGCCGCGGACGTTGAGGACCGCGCCGAGGATCGCGCTGAGGCCGTAGAAGAGGAGCTGGGGCAGGAAGTAGCGCGCGAAAGTGACGGCGAGCGTCTTCTGTGCCGGTCGCGCGTTGTGGGCGTACACGGAGATCACTGCCGGAGCGGCGATGACTGCGACGACCGCAACGATCGTCAGTACGACCGCGACGATCGTCACCAGCCGTTGTGCGTAGCCGTCGCCGCCGTCGGGGTCGTCGTGCGCCGCGCGGACCAGCAGCGGCACGACGAGCGCCGATAGCACCCCGCCGAGCAGCAGGTCGTACAACGCGTTGGGGACGGTGTTGGCCACGGTGTAGGCGTTGTTGACGCTGCCGACGCCGAGGGCGTAGGCGATGACGACGGTGCGCACGAAGCCGCTTCCTCGCGAGGCGAGGGTGCCGCTCGCCATCGCCAGGCCGCTGCGAGCGAGCGCGTCGCGCCCGCTCGATGAGGTCACGGGGCTGGAGTGCCGGCGGCCCGCCGCGCGGCGATGCCGCGGCGGGTGAGCCTGATCGCGACCGCGACGAGCAAGGCGGCGGTAGCGGCTCCGGTGATCACAAGGGTGATCGTGCCGTAAACCGTCGAGCGGACGTACAAATGAACCTGCCTGCCGAACACCTGGCCGTTCGGTGTCAGCAGCTGCACGGTGAGCGGGAAGACGCCCGAGGTCTTCGCAACGGCATGTACGTCGACTGTCGTCTGCTGGCCCGCGGGCACGGTGACCGCGACGCGACCGTTGTGCGGCAGGGTCAAACGCTGGTTGGCGTCGAGCTGCACGGTGATGCGCGCGGGCGCATCAAGTGTGTTGGTGATGGTGACGGGCACCTTGCCGCCGTGACCGGTCAACGTGACCGTGCTGTACGGCGCCGAGACGATCTGCACCCCTGACGTCATCGCGTGGAGAGCGCCCTCGTACTTGAGGATCCAGTCGTGCCGTTGTGCTCCGTTGCCGCGCCACGCGCTGGACAGTGACCGGAGCAGGCCGGTGCTCAGCGGCCGGGTCTCGGCGTCGTTGGGCGGGAGGATGTTCGTCAGCTGCGAGAGCGAGTGCTGCAGTCGCACGACTTCTTGAAGGTATGTCCGTGAAAGCTCGGACCGCCGCGCGGTTGCGGGATACGTCAGTGGTTCGCGCGCAAGCGTGGAGCTTGCCTGGCCGCCAAGGATCTGGGACAGCGTCGTCGGCTCCAGCCACGGGACCTTGCCCGTGTCCGCCAGCAGGTCTGCGGCGTACGTCGCCGACGGGGTCCAGCGTCGCGCCGGAGTGAGGAGGATGCTGCGCCGATCCGACGGCGCCTCGGCCTCGATCATCAACGTCTCCGCAAGAAAGCGCTGTAACGCGAGGCGAGGGTCGGAGGTGCTTTCGGCGCCATCGCTGACGGCCGTTGAGAGGATCGAGTCCGACAGTGCGGTGGGAATGTCGCCGGCGGCGGTGACGAGGGAGGATCGTGCCCCCGGTGTCTCGTTGGGCGCCACGACCGGCGGCAACGCGGTGTCGGACAGCACCAGGCTGGTCGCGCCGTCGCTGAACAGCGCGTCGACGGCGTGTTGGTCCAGGAGGCCGTCGGGTGGCCAGCCGACCTCCAGCTGGTTCGCAGCGGGCAGCAGCTCGGTGAGCAGCTTGCCACCCGCCGTCGCCGCCACGCCCACCAATGTCGAAAGCCCGTTGCGCACTGCCGCGGCGACGTCAGGGTCGCCGTACGGCAGCGACACGACGTCGCTGCCCGCGGTTGCCGAGCGCAGGGCGCCCAACCAGGCCCGAGCGGCACTGCTCCCCTTGCCGGCGAACGGCTTGGGACTTGCCGTGACCTGGTAGCCCGCCCGCATCACGTTGACGTCATCGAGCAACATCGGGTCGATGGCCCACGTCACCGGGACGTTCTTGGGTGCGAAGCGCTGGGACTTGTGGTGCTTCGGCCCGCCGTGTCGTGCGGGAGGTGCAGGAGGCGGTGATTGACCCGCGGCGGCGGAGGCGGCGGCCAGCAGGGACGAGAGCCTCCCGCCCGGCGCTACCTCCGGAGCAAGCCCATCGTCGGACCACAGCGCCGAGCTGACCCGGTGCGGCCGGTCGTCCAGCGGCCAAAGCCAGGCGAGGCCCAGGCGAAGCGGCCCGATCGCGTCGTGTGGCGCCCACGGCAGGAACGTCCGGATGCTTCCAACCGGGCCGGTTCCCGCCGCGGTGAGGCCCGTTATCGAGACCCCGAGCTCGCGGACCTGCCAGCTCGAGGTCGGGAGTCCGGAGGTGGCCGGGTCCAGTGCCACGCTGATCCGGAACGGCTCGTGCCGGCCCGCGGCAAGGGTCGGGTCGGTCAGCGGAACCGCCTGGGTGAGCGCGATCGGGAGACCGCTCACCGTTCCATCCGGATCACCCGCGTACGCGTCGAACGTGCTGCGATCGCCGAGCGCCGCGCTCATCCGCAGCTGGACGGCAAGGGCGCTGATCGGCGCGTCCGACACGTTGGCGACCGTGCCGGTGACCACCAGCGCGTCCCCGGGTTGCGGGGCGATCGGCTTCAGGGTGGTGAGCGTCGCAACGATCGGAGCCGACGTCGCGTCGGCGTCGGCGCCGGGCAGTGCACCGGCGCTGGGCAGTGCACCGGCGGCCAGTGGCGCGATCACGAAGGCAGCCGCGGCGAGGACGCTCGTCAGTCGCCGCGTCGGGCTGATCACGCGGTGTCGGCGAGCAGCCCGGGCACGGCCTGCACGAGCCGGCGTTCATCGTCGTACGCCAGACGCTCCGCCAGCTGGTTGAGGGGCACCCACTCGACCTGCTCCACCTCGACGTCCTCGTCGGAGAGCTCGCCACTCTGCGCCATCAGCAGGAAGTGATGGACCGTCTTGTGGATCCGCCGGCCCTCCGCGACGAACCAGAAGTCGATCGTGCCCAGTGGGGCGAGGACCCGGCCGGTGATCCCGGTCTCCTCGGCTACCTCGCGAACCGCGGCGTCCTCGGTGGTCTCGCCGGCCTCGACGTGACCCTTCGGAAGCGACCAGCGCAGCCGGCCGCGACGGTCGAGCCGCCCGATCAGCGCCGCGCGAGCCGCCATGTCCGTGCCGTCCACAACCAGGCCGCCTGCCGAGGTCTCCTCGACCCGGCGGAGGTACCGGCGGGAGGAGGGGGACATGTCCTGATCCTATGAGCGCACCTTCCGGGCCGAGCCCACTCCTAGGCTTGTCGGAATGTCGTCCGGGGAGAGCTTCTCGTTTGGGGAGGCGGCGCGCCGAGCGATCCGGGAGCTGATGCGGCTCAGCTCGGTGACCGACCCCCTCGCGGGCCACTTCGCGGCGTCCGGCCACGCGCTCTACCTGGTCGGCGGCCCGGTACGCGATGCCCTGCTCGGCAGGCAGACCGCAGACCTCGACTTCACCACGGATGCCCGCCCGGACCGGGTGCTCGAGATCGTGACGTCGCTGGGTCCGACCTGGACGACCGGTATCGCGTTCGGCACCGTCGGAGTACAGATCGGCTCGCACCGCTGCGAGATCACGACCTTCCGCAGTGACAACTACGACCCCGCGTCGCGCAAGCCCCAGGTGAAGTTCGGTGACACGGTCGAGGGGGACCTCAGCCGGCGCGACTTCACGGTCAACGCCATGGCGGTGGCGCTCCCAGTCGACGCGGCACGGCCGATCGTCGATCCGTGTGGGGGCCTCGACGATCTGGCCGCGGCAGTGCTGCGTACCCCGATCGAGCCGGAGCAGTCCTTCGCCGACGATCCGCTGCGGATGATGCGCGCCGCGCGCTTCGCCGCCCAGCTCGGCTTCGAGATCGAGCGGGACACGTACGCGGCGATCACGGGCATGACGGACCGGCTGGCGATCGTGAGCGCGGAGCGGGTGCGGGACGAGCTGACCAAGCTGATGCTGGCACCTGATCCGCGCCACGGGCTGACCGTCCTCGTCGACAGCGGCATGGCGGAGCAGGTGCTGCCCGAGGTCGCCAGGCTTCGCGAAACGGTCGATGAGCATCGCCGGCACAAGGACGTCTACATCCACACCCTGACCGTCCTCGAGCAGGCGATCTCGCTCGAGACCGACGGGCCGGACCTGGTACTTCGCCTGGCGGCCTTGCTCCACGACATCGGCAAGCCGAAGACAAAGTCGCTGGACCCGGCCGGCAAGGTGAGCTTCCACCACCACGAGGTCGTCGGGGCGTCGATGACCCGGACGCGGCTGAGCGCGCTGCGGTATCCGAAGGACATCGTCGAAGACGTCTCGCGGCTGGTCGAGCTTCACCTGCGCTTCCACGGCTACTCCGGCGGTACGTGGACCGATGCGGCGGTGCGGCGCTATGTCCGGGATGCCGGGCCCTTGCTCGGTCAGCTCCACCGCCTCACGCGCTCCGACTGCACCACCCGCAACGCCCGGAAGGCAGCGGCACTCGCGGCGGCGTATGACTCGCTGGAGCAGCGGATCGCCGAGCTGGCCGAGCGGGAGGATCTCGACGCGATCCGCCCCGATCTGGATGGCAACGAGATCATGGCCGAGCTCGGTCTTGCTCCCGGACGGGCGGTCGGGGAGGCCTATCGGCACATGCTCTCGCTGCGCATGGACCGAGGTCCGATGACGCGGGACGAGGCCGTGGCCGCACTGCGTGAGTGGGCGGCCGAGCAGGGGATCTGAGCGTGATCACCGGCGTGTCGCCGCTCGGCACTAGTCATCCCAGACCATGGAGATTGTGGATGGTCCACGCGACAATGGCATTGTGAGCGACACTGGATATATGAGACGAACCGGGCGTTCCGCTACGGCGCGCGGCGTGGCCGCGCTCGCGGTGATGGCCACGGGCATCGTGGTGGTCGCGACCCGCGGCACCACCCCGGTGGCGCAGGCCTCGACGCTGCTGGTCCAGTCCAAGGACGCGGACATCGTCACGTCCTCCGGCGCCACGCACGCCGCGGTCACCGGCCAGCAGGTTGTGGCTGGTGATGTCGTCACGACCGGCCCCCACGGCTTCGCCCAGCTGCTCACCCGCGGCCGCCTGGTCCTGCTCAGCAGCAAAGGCGCACTTGCCGTCGTCAGCGGCGACCACCAGCAGCTGCGAACCGGCACCGCCGTGGTCGACGCACTCCACGGAGCGGGCCTGGCTCTTGACCTCGCGGGCGACACGGTGACCATCCCCGTCGGCTCCGCGACCGAAGCGGCCCGGGGGGTCTCGGTGCGGATCGGCGCCCTGGCCGGACCGGCAGCCGTGAGCAGCACGACCGGACGCCACCTCGCAATGCCGCCGCTGTCGCAGACGCTCATCAATGGTGATGCGCTGCCGGCAGTCACCACACCGCTGCACCTCATGGACAGTGACGACGAGGACCGAGTGGTCCCGCGACTCGTCGCCGACGACATCGCCATGAAGACTCTTGCTCGCGGGATCGACACCACCGGCCGCTCGACCGCGCAGGTCATCGAGGCGTCTTGGACGGGCCTGGCACAGCCGATTCCCGACCGCACTCGTAGCGAGCGGGTGCTTCCCGTGCTGATCGCCGATGCGACTCATGGCGGCGACATGCAGCAGCGCTACGACGACGCGGTTGCCTGGCGCGCCGAAGGCGGGTCATGGGGCGTGGTGCTTCACCTGCTCAACGGTCAGGCGTCCTCCGTGGAGTCGACGCTGTCCGCGCTGCAGCACAGCACTCAGAAGCCTGGCCAGGTGGGAAGCATCACCCCGACGGTCGTCGGCGACTTCACCGGATCCGGAACGGGTTCGCACAACGCGACCCAGCCGGCCACCACCGTCACCTCCCCGTTCCCGTCCAACCCATCGGCACCCGGTACGCCGGCGCCGGGCGGCGGCGCGACGCCCACACCCGCGCCGACCCTGCTGGGCTCGCTCGTGTCGACTGTTCAGTCGGTGATCGACGGCGTACTCAACCTGCTGCCGCACGACTCGACGGTGTCGACGGCGCCGGACACGAAGAAGACCGGCCTCACGTCCGGCCTGACCGCAACCAAGAGCGCCTCGCAGACGGACGCGGGCTCGACGACGCACAAGGCGAGCAAGGCTCCGACCACGACGCCGGCTGCAACGTCATCGAACGGGCTGCTGGGCAACCTGCTCGGCGGGCTCCTGGGCAAGCACTGATCCGCCCCTCGCTGCAGCGGCATACGTCGCAGCGAGCAACAGGTAGGCCGCGCTCATCACGACCAGCGCTGTGGCGCTGCGGCCGGTGATGGGAAGGGTGACCGCGCCGATCACCGCCGCGCCCGCGAAGCACGTGTTGGCGCCGGCGTCGTAGAGGGCGAACGCGCGGCCTCGGAAGTCGTCGTCTACCGCTTCCTGCACGATCGTGTCGACGCACACCTTCGTCGCCTGCATCGCAAAGCCGAGGGCGAGCGCGGATCCGAGGAACCACACCAGCGAGAACGGCAGTCCGAACGCGAGCATCGTGACCGCAGGTATCGCGGTGCTGATCGCGATCCAGCGGTGCAACCCGGTACGCCGAGCAATGCGCGGGGTGACGAGCGCGGCCAGCACCAAGCCGACGCCACCGACACTCGCGGCCTGTCCCGCACCGACGAGCCCGGCGCGCAGTGGGCCATCGGGCGCGAACGTGTTGCGGTAGAGCAGCAGTGTCATGATCGTCCAAAGCCCGAACAGCGCGCGCTGACCGAAGATCAGTGCGAGCGCTCGTGCCGCGGGTCGATGGCGGAGGACGTGGGCCGCCCCGGCCTTGAAGCCGCCCGCGACGGCGCCGAGTGCCTGCGTCACCGACGCGCTTGGGCGCTCGTCTGGCCCGAGGTGATCCGCGGGAATCCGCCTGGCCACGGCGGCCGCGACCAGATAGCCCACGAAGGAGAATGCCGCGACGACTGCGTTGCCGTGATCACCGGAGCCGGCAAGGTGGCGTACGCCGAGGCCGAGGCTGACGCCGACCAGGGTCACGACCGTGCCCGCGGTCGTCGTGAATGAGTTGCCCAGCACGAGCTGCTCATCGCGTACGACGTGTGGCAGTGCGGCGCTCTGCGCCGCGAGGTAGAAGCGATTCACGGCGAGGGCGGCGAACGCCGCAGCGTCGAAGCCGACGGATCGCGAGCCAGCGGTCGCGAGCAACGCCGCGGAGGCGACGGCAAAGACGCCGTGCACCAGGGCGCCCCGCGCGAGCACCCGTTGCCGCCGCCAGCGGTCGAGGAACACTCCGGCGAAGGGCCCGATGATGCTGTAGGGCAGGACGAGCAGCACGAGGCCGGCGGCGATCTGGCCGGGCCGGGTGTGGTGGTCCGGGTTGAACAGCAGCGCGCCGTACAGACTCGCCTGGAAGACCCCGTCGGCGGTTTGCGATGTCAGCCGTGTCGCGAGCAGAACGCCGAACTGCCGCTCGTCGAAGAGCGCCCGAAGGCTCTCGACGCGCGGCAGTTGTGGCATGCAGGCACCGTACGGTGCCCGGTGTACCTAGCTTTCGATGGTGCCGGCGATGAAGTTGGCGACCGCGTCGCGGGCCTCGTCATCGCTGTACTGCACCGGCGGGGACTTCATGAAGTACGACGACGCAGACAGGATCGGGCCACCGATGCCGCGGTCCTTGGCGATCTTCGC
>DATAUF010000081.1:0-10534 GCA_036268405.1 Mycobacteriales bacterium | reverse complement strand
GCGCCGCCGTCGAGCACCTGGGTGAACAGGTCGCGCTTGCGCTGCTGGAGCGCGACCACCTTCTCCTCGATGGTGTCGGTGGCAACAAGCCGGTAGACCATTACCGGCTTGTCCTGCCCGATCCGATGCGTTCGGTCGATCGCTTGTTCCTCGGCAGCCGGGTTCCACCACGGATCGAGGACGAAGACGTAGTCGGCGGCGGTCAGGTTGAGGCCGAAGCCGCCGGCCTTCAGGCTGATGAGAAACACCGGATCGTCACCGTCGGTGAACTCAGCGATCCGCTGGGGCCGGTCTCGGGTGCGACCGTCGAGGTAGCAGTGGCCGATGCCTTCCTCGGTCAGGCGGGTGCGTACCAATGACAGGAACCGGGTGAACTGGCTGAACACCAACGCCCGGTGACCCTCGGCGGCGATCTCGTGAAGCTGCTCGGTGAGTACGTCGATCTTGCTCGACGCGGCCGTGCCGGCGTACTTCTCGTCGACCAGTGAGGGGTCGAGACTGAGCTGGCGCAGCGTGGTCAGCGACTTCAGGATCGTCATGCGGTTGCGGTTCATGTCATCGACGAGCCGCATGACCCGTTGTCGCTCGCGGTTGAGGTGAGTGTCGTAGATCCGGCGATGCTGCGGGTTGAGGGTGACATCGAGCCGCTGTTCGGTCTTCGGCGGCAGGTCGGAGGCGACGAGATCCTTGGTACGTCGCAACATCAGCGGGCGGATCCGGCGGCGTAGGGCGTCGAGGCGCTCCGGTGCCTCACCGCGTTCGATCGGGCGTCGATAGAGCTCGTTGAACCGGTCGGGGCTCGGGAACAACCCGGGGGAGACGATCGACAGCATCGACCACAGGTCCATCAGCGAGTTCTCCAGCGGCGTCCCGGTGATCGCTAGCTTGAACGGCGCGGGAAGCCGACGGGCGCACTGGTAGGTCTTTGCCTGATGGTTCTTGACGAACTGGGCTTCGTCGAGCACCAGCCCGCACCACTTCACCGATCGGTATGCCTCCTCGTCGAGCCGGAACAGCGCGAAGGAGGTGATGACCAGGTCGGCGCCATCCGCCTGCTCGGCAACCGTGGTGCCGCTGCGGCGCTCGGTCTCGGGGATCGTCCGGACGTCCAGCCCAGGGCAGAAGGTCGCCGCCTGACTCGCCCAGGTGGACATCACGCTCGTCGGCGTCACGACCAGCAACGGGCCGCAGCTGCCGCCGAGGGTTCCGGCTTCCGAGGCGCGTGCGGCCATCGCGAGGGTCTGGACCGTCTTGCCCAGTCCCATGTCGTCAGCCAGCACCCCGCCGAGCTGGAGATCCCAGAGCAGGCTCAGCCATTGATATCCCTCGAGCTGGTAGGGCCGAAGCTCGGCGCGCAGCCCGGCCGGCGGCGGAGGGTGCGGCATCTCCTTGAGGGCGAGCAGCGCGCCGGCCGATCGTGACCAGCGCTCGCTCTGCTCGGTCACCACGCCGAGGTTGACCAGCTCCTCCCACAGCCCGGCATGCACCGGCGTCAGTCGCAGGCCGTCGCCCGGCAGGTCCTCGAGCGCCTTCGCCTCGTCGATCAGCTCGCGCAGCCGCGCCAGCTCGGGTCGGTCGAGACGAAACCAGGTCCCGCTGTCGAGCAGCAGCTTGTCTTCGCCCCGTGACATCGCCGCGAACAACGGCGCGAACGGCACCTTCTCGCCGGCAACCGTGACAGCGACCGCGAGGTTGAACCAGTCCGGATCGCTCGCATCGTCGCGGAGGGCGACAGTCACGAGCGGCGCTTCGGCTGCTTCGCCGTACGCCGCCGGTTCGCCTCGTACGTCGACCTCGACGTCATCGTCGTCGGCCAGCTGGGGCAGGACCTGCTCGACCAGCGCTGCGGTGTGCAACCCGGTGACCTGCGCGTGTGGGACCAGCCGCCGGCCGTCCAGGTCGGCAACCCGCAGGCCGGGTACGGCGTCGAGCAGGCTCAGCCGTCCGAGCAAGGCTTGCTCGGCATCGATGTCACGACTCGCATCAGGTGTGGCGCTGTCGAGCGCGACTTCGTGGGTCTGGTCTCCGACGCGATAGATGAAGGAGGACTCGATGGTCGCCAGGTGTCCCTCTTCGAACTCGACCCGCATCGACAACCGCGGTGCCTCGATGGTGGGGAGTACGACGCTGAGGTCGCTCGACTCCACCACGAGCTGACGGTGCAACGCCGGGTAGAACTCGGCGAGAAATCGCGGAAAGTCCGCAGCGGGAACCACGACGGGCGAGGCGTCGAGCAGCCGCCGTACTGAGGAGCTGACGTGTGGCTGGAGTGGGACGAGGCGCAGCCGTCCGGGCTCGAGGATCGCGACGCCGTGAGCGGGATCGCCGATCAGGGGCGCCTGAGAGGGCAGCGCCTCACCATCGCCCTGGCGCAAGACCACCGTGAGCTCTACGTCCTCGTCGGCGATTCGGCGGAGGTCGATGACGGCGTGCGCGGCGTCACGGGCGACTTCGACGGTGGTGTCGCCCGCGCCAATGAGGGTGAAGCCGATCCGCTCGGCGTCCGCGATAAGTCGCCACGCCGCGGGTCCGAGCTCGTCGAGATAGAGGACGGTCTCGGAGTATCGCGAGTAGTAGCCCGGGGCGTGGCTTCTCGCGATGGCCAGCGCCTCGATGACCCAGGCACGCTGGTCGGCACTGACCGGTGCCTGGCCAGGTGCGCGGTAACGGGACTCGAGCTCGTGCCAAGACGCGCCCGTCTTGATCCAGCCGGTCTTGCCGCGCACGAACGCCTTCAGCTGGATCCGCGGCGCGGGCGACGTACGGGGCTGCACCAGCTCGAGCTGCAGCGCGATCCGCGCCGGTGTTGCGGACCTGGTCGGCGCTACCACACTGTCGAGCAGGTTCGCCCACGCCTGCGGCCGTTCCACCGGGGGCGCGTCGCGGCGCCAAGCCGGGTCTCGAGACAGGCCTCGAGTCGCGAGCAGCGTTGCCACCACATGCTTGCAATCTCGAGCCATCGGGCAGCTGCATCGGCCCGCGATGGTCGTGGCGTTTCTTGCTGGGTTGGTGACGAGGATCTCGTACGGCGTCCGGCGGTTGCCGCTCACCTCGGCGAGCAGGATGCGGCCTTCGCCGCTTGTCTGCACCTCGCGGACCGCGCCTTGGCGAGCGTAGGCGAGGCCGCGCTCGAAGGTGCCGTCGCCGAATCGGTCGCGCAAGTCGTCGTCGGTCAGCGCGGCTACCCATGCAGGCGCCTCGCTGATCGTGCCCACAGCCCTACCCGTCCTCGATGCGAACTGTCGACCCTATGTCGCGCCTGCGACGATCGGGGCCGGCGGATCCTCGCCGAGATGGCGGGTGAGAGAGTTCGAGCGGTCCGGTTTCGCACTGACCGCCGCGCG
Source organism: Mycobacteriales bacterium (assembly GCA_036268405.1). Classification (GTDB taxonomy): domain Bacteria; phylum Actinomycetota; class Actinomycetes; order JAFAQI01; family JAFAQI01; genus DASZTV01. Next base: position 7,190 of record DATAUF010000081.1, on the reverse strand, counting down.
CGAGCTCAGTCGTCCTCGCTGAGACGCTGCATGACCAGTGCGGCCCGCTCGATGACCTTGGTGGCGGCTTCGATGTCCTTGCGTGCGACGTCGGAGAAGATCTCCGTCATCCGGGCTTGCCAGTAGCGCTCTTTCTTCTCGACCTGCTCGCGGCCGGCGTCGGTCAGCGAGATCCAGCATTGCCTGCGGTCTTGTCCGTTGCGACGTCGGCTGACCAGGCCGCGGGACTCGAGCTGGTCGATCATGGCGGTGACCGAGGCGGGGTTGATGTCAGCGGCCTTGGCGAGGGTGCCCGCGGTTGCTTCGGATTCCTTGGTGAGGACGAACAGCGCGCGCAGGTGGGAGTTGCTCAACGCCTCGTCGCGGCGGTGCTGCTCATGGCTGCGGAGCCGTCGGTCGGCGGCGAGAAGAGTGCCGATCGCTTCGCGCAGCGGGTCGAGATACTCGCCGGGATAGGTCGCCACTATGCGCCGACCAGTGCGTCGACTGCCGGTTCGGCGGATGCGTCCACCGCTGTGGTGCTCCGCTCGATGCGGATGAGAAGGAAGGTCGGAAGCACCGCGAGGACCGTGACCGCAAGGACCCATCTGAAGGTGATGCCGAAGGCCGCGGCTTGTGCGGCGGAGGACGTGCCGGCCCGGTCAAGGTGGTGTTTGAGGATCACGGTCAGGATCGCGGTCCCGATCGATCCACCGACGCGCTGCAGGACGTTGAGCTGGGGTGTGGCGTCGTTGATCTGTTCGGGGCGTAGTGCGCGATACGCCGATGTCATCGCAGGCATCGTCGACAGCCCGACTCCGAAGCCCCGGAACACCAGCGCCGCGCTGATGGCGGTCAGCGAGGTGTGCCCGCCGACGAAGACGAATGGGATCGTCGAGACGATGCCGATCAGACCGCCGACGAGCGCAGTGACGCCGCCGCCGAAGCGTTCGACGGCTCGTCCGGCCACCCAGATTGCGATGGCCGAGCCGATGCCCTGCGGGGCGAGCAGCAGTCCGGTGGCGACGGCGTCCTCGCCTCGTACGGTCTGGAAGTACAGCGGCATCAGGATCAGGCCACCGAACAGCGCGGCGCCGAGGCAGAACATCGTCAAGGCCGCGGCGCTGAATGCCTTGTTCATGTACAGCCGGACGTCGAGGATCGGATGCACCATCCCTCGTGCTCGCAGCACGAAGCCGGCCACGAGGAGGACTCCGATCGCCAATGGCACGACGACCTTCGGGGCGCCGATGCTCGACGTGGCGACGCCGGCCAATCCGTAGGTGATCCCCACCAGACCGGTCGCCGCCAGGCACAGGCCGAGCAGATCGAGCGGTCCGGCGTCCTCGGCCTGGTCGGCCGGCAGCAGGCGGATCGCGGCGATCAGCGCGGCGACTCCGATCGGAAGGTTCACATAGAAGATCCATCGCCAGCTCGCATGATCGACGAGCAGCCCGCCGATCGTCGGCCCGACGACAGGGGCGAGCAGGATCGGCATGCTGATCGTGCTCATCACCCTGGCCAGCCGCTCGACTCCGGCGCTTCGGACCACGATCGTCATCCCGATCGGCATGATCAGCCCGCCGCCGATGCCCTGGACCACCCGGAAAGCCACGAGTTCGGTGGTCGAGGTGGCGGCGCCGCACAGCGCCGAGCCGACCGTGAACACCACGGTCGAGATCACGAACAGTCGCTTCGCGCCGAAGCGGCGGGCCCCCCATGCGGTGATCGGGATGACCGCCGCGAGCGAGAGGAGGTACGCCGTGACCACCCACTGCACGTTGTCCAGACCGGTGTGCAGGTCGCGGGACAACGTGATGAGCGCGACGTTGACGATCGTCGTGTCCAGCGCCGACATGATCATCCCGAGCACCACGACGATGCAGATCCGCCGCAGCTCGGGGCTGAACGTCGGCTTAGGGGCGCCCGTGCCGCTCCTCGGCAGAGATAGTTTCACACCCTAAATATTAGCCACGAAAGTAACTGTGGTCCGCTCGATCGCGTTGACGATGAGTTTGGTGGCGCTCAGTCGTCCAATGGTCGTGAGTGCCCGCAACGAGCACCGGGCCGGCAGCAAGGAGTGGACGATGAACTCGATGGCCCGGCGGATGTTCGAGCTCGTCGAGCCGATCGGGCTCATCCCGTACTCCGCCGATGAGCCCAACGAGACGATGTTCGCGCTGGGGTTCACCAACTACTGGGACACCTACTTCGCTGGACGCGCCGCTCCGCTGGGCCTCGCGACGGCGGAGGTGGTGGACGCGCTGTTCTACAACTTCGCCCCCGGCGAGGTGGCCCGCCACATCCCCAAGGTGTGGGACACCACCACACCCGAAGCGGCGCTCGCCGCCCGTGAGCTGGGATGTGTGAGGGCGCTTCGGAAAATCCTCGGCGACCACGTCGACTCGACCGCCTTCGCACGTGCCACCGAGCTGTTGCTCGAAGCGGCGACCAGCGCCCCACCCGAGGGTCGGCCGATGTACGCCGCGCTGCTTGCCATCCCGGTTCCCGACGACGTGGTGGCACGCCTCTTCTATGCAGGTGCACTGCTGCGCGAGCACCGTGGCGACGGGCACATCACCGCGCTGATGGTCGAAGGCGTCGGCGGCCTCGAGGCGCACGCGCTCTATGCCCTCGGCATGGACATGCCGGCGGAGAAATTCGGGCGCATCCACCACCTGCCGGCGGCGCAGATCGCCGCGGTGATTGACGGCATGCGCGACCGCGGCCTGATCGGGGAGGACGGTTGGCTGAGCGAGCAAGGGCAGGCCGTCAGGAGGCGCGTCGAGTCGCTCACCGATGACCTCGCCGCGAAGCCCTACGAGGCACTCGAACCGGCCGAGCTCGACGAGCTGATGGTCCTCCTCGAGCCGCTCGCCGCGCTGCTGCTTGCCGCGCAGGACTTCTAGGGCGAAGTCCCGGGGGAGCGACCCTGCGTTATCTTCCTTCGCGCCGGGGTGGTCGTGCATCCGAGCCGAGGGGTATCCGAATGACCTCGAGCGCGCCCTACTGGGATCCCTTCGACCGGGAGATCGCGGCGGACCCGTACCCGGCGTTCCGCCGCCTCCGCGCGGAGGCGCCCCTCTGGTACAACGAGCGCCACGACTTCGACGTGCTGAGCCTGTGGGACGACGTCGACAGCGCACTGAAGGACTGGCAGACGTTCTCCCCTGCTGTCCCGGGTGTTCACGCCGCGACGGGTTGTGGACGGGGAGGCGGCCGATCAGCGTTCACTGACCAGCTGGTCGGCGGACCTCCGTGGTCATGGTGTAGCCATGCAGTAATTGCACTCATGCAATACTAGGTGATGCAGAAAAGCTCCGCCACTTCGCCTGATTCCGCGACCGACCTGCTGATCACCGCCAGTCGGGCCCTCGTCGCCGTCGCGGCGAGGTCGCTGGCGCGGGTGGAAGACCAGGTGACGCTGCCGCAGTACCGAGCCCTTGTCGTGCTCGCCAGCCGCGACGGGCTGCGCCCGATCGATCTGGCCGACGCGCTGGATGTCAGTCCGTCCACGGCGACGCGGATGTGTGACCGGCTGGTGCGCAAGGAGCTGGTCGAACGGGTCCACAGCGACAGCGATCGCCGGGAGGTCGTGCTGCGGCTCTCGCCGGACGGGCGTGCGCTGGTCGGTGAGGTCACGTCGCACCGGCGCCGCGATCTCCGTCGAGTGGTCGCGCGGATCGCCGCTGAGGATCAGGACCGGTTGATCGACGCGTTGCGGATCTTCAACGCTGCCGCGGGGGAGGCACCGGAGAGCACGCTTGCGCTTGGCATGTCGCTGTGAGTGATCAGCGCCGGGTGTGGCGACCCGGTGGAGGCCTGCCGCTGCCGACAGATGTCCGGGCATCGGCGTTCGACTGGATTCGCGGGTCGGCGACTGGCCTGGTCCCGCTGGGAATCGTGGTCGGGGCGGGAGCGGGTGGGGGAGCGGTGCTGTTCCGCTACCTGATCCTCTGGGTCACCGAGCTCGCCACCGGCCGCCACGACTTCAGCAACGCGGGACGGGTAGGCAGCCCGCACTTCCCGGGTCTGGGGATCTATTTCGTGCTCCTTGTTCCGGTGATCGGAGGCCTTATCTATGGGCCGTTGATCGACCGCTTCGCCAAGGAGGCACGCGGTCACGGCGTACCCGAGGTCATGCTCGCCGTCGCTGAGCGCGGTGGCCGGATCGGTCCCGGCGTCGCGGCCGTGAAGTCGATCGCGTCGGCGCTGTGCATCGGCACCGGCGGGTCGGTCGGCCGGGAGGGGCCCATCGTGCAGATCGGGTCCGCGTTGGGATCCACGATCGGCCAGCGGCTGCGGCTGCCGGAAAGCCGCCTGCGGCTGATGGTGGCGTGCGGAGCGGCGGCGGGCATCTCGGCGACGTTCAACGCACCGATCGCGGGGGTGTTCTTCGGGCTGGAGATGATCCTCCGCGACTTCGCCACGGAGTCCTTCGGGATCGTGGTGCTGTCATCGGTGACCGCCGACGTGATCGGCCGCGCCGCGTTCGGCAACCGGCCGTTCCTGGCATTGCCGGCCTTCGCGATCAGCTCCAGCTGGGACTACCTGCTCTATGCCCTGCTCGGCGTGGTCGCGGCGTTCGTCGGGGTGGCCTTCATTCGGGTCCTCTACGGGATGGAGGACGTGTTCGACCGGTGGTGGCCCGGTCCGATGTGGCTGCGCCCAGCCACCGGCGGACTGCTTCTCGGCGGGCTGCTGATCGGGCTGCCCGAGATGTACGGCGTCGGCTACCCAGTTCTGCAGGCTGGCATTGAGGGGCACTACCACGGCGGGTTCCTCATCCTGCTGCTCGCGGGAAAGCTGCTTGCGGTCAGCCTCACCATCGCGATCGGCGGCTCCGGCGGCGTCTTCGCGCCGTCGCTGTTCATGGGCGCGATGCTCGGCACCGCCTACGGCGACCTCGCCCACACGCTGTTCCCGGGGGCAGCCGGGCCCGCCGGCGCCTACGGGCTGATCGGCATGGGAGCGGTGTTTGCGGGCGCGGCTCGGGCCCCGATCACCGCCGTACTGATCATCTTCGAGCTCACCGGGGACTATCGGATCGTCCTGCCGTTGATGGTGGCGATCGTGCTTGCCGCCGGGATGTCCAACCTGCTCTCCGTCGACACCATCTACACCCTCAAGCTCCGTCGTCGCGGCATCGACCTTCAGCGCGGCCGCGCGACCAACGTGATGACACTGCTCACCGTCCGCGACGCGATGCGAGCGGTGCCCAACCCGCTGCGCCAGTCGACGCCGCTGGACGAGATCCTCGACCGCTTCAACCGGGAGGACGTCGACGCGCTGCCGGTGGTCGACGACGCCGGCCGCTATCGGGGCACCGTCACCGCCGTACAGCTCGAGGCGGGCGCCCGCGACGACGCCACCGAGGCCGCGGCCGGAGAGCTGGCGGTGCTCTCACCGACAGTTCGCGCCGACCAGACTCTTGACGACGCCCTGCGGGTGTTGGTCGGCAACGACCGCTCCGGGGTGCCGGTCATCGAGGGTGCGACTGTCGCTGGCTGGCTCACCCACCGCGATGTCCTCCGCGCGTACACGAACCGGGTACACCCCGATCGCGCGGCGGAGCACCCACTTTCGAGCGGCTCATGAACCTTCGTCAGCCATCGCGCGGCGCGAGCATTGCGCTCGTCGTCCTCGGCCTGACCGTGGCTTGCGGTGGGGCTCGGCCGCCCCAGACGGTTGCCGTGCCCGCTCCGTCGGTCGGGCAGGTCGTCAACGCCCGACTGCCCGCAGCCATCGCGATGATGCCGCTCACCGAGGCGAACGGCACCCGTACCGATCTGGCCGCCTTCCACGGCAAGACGGTGATGATCGCGGACTTCATGTCCCTGTGTACCGACATCTGCCCGATGATCTCTGCCAACGCCGCGTCGATCGCGCGGTCGCTTGGCGGGGACGGCGACAGCGCCAGGACCGCCCTTCTCGAGATCAGCATCGACCCGCATCGCGACACCCCCGCGCGACTACGGGCGTATCAGCGCCTCTACGGATCGGCACCGAGCAACTGGTACCTGTTGCGGGCCAGCGCCGCCGACACGGCGAAGCTTTGGCGCTACTTCGGCGTCTATGTCCGCCGCGTCTCCGAAGGCACAGCACCGGACCGCGACTGGCTCACCGGCAAACCACTCACGTACGACGTCGCCCACTCCGACGACGTCATCTTCCTCAACCCCGCCGGACAGGAGCGATTCGTGGTCGACGGCAACCCCGACGCTGCGGTGCGGACCCTCCCGCGAATACTCCTCGACAGCCTCAGCGCCCAAGGACGCCAGTTGCTGCATCACCCCGACCCCGCGCAGGATTGGACAACTTCTCAAGCGCTACGCGTGTTCAGTTGGTTGCTCGATCGACCTCTCGGCCAGGCGGCGGCATGACCATAGCCAGGTTCCGAGCCGAAGGCGCGACGGTCGATGTCCAAGCGCGGGAATGCTTCAGGCAGCTCCGTGACTTCCTCGACGGACTCGGCCAGCGTCTGACCGGCGCGAGCTCGCTGGTGGTCGAGGTGGCGGACAGGCGCTGCCTTGCGCCAGTCATGGAGGCACGGCGCTACGTCTTTGGCGATCAGAAGCCTCCGTTGATCTCTCGACGCGTTACCCGGCTTCCGGCCGGAGAACGGGTGCGGATCACCGTTTCCACCAACGGCGAGGATTCGATCTAGGAAGGAGCGACTCCGTGGACATCCTGCTCACGATCATCATCGTGTTGGGCGGTCTCCTGCTCATCACGACCGCCTATATGGAGTGGATCGGACTGCTCAACATCGTTACCCCGCGAGGACAGTCGCGATATCGGGAGTGCGGTCACCTTCGTATCAATCCGGTTGCGGCCCACGGCCGCTGCTGGCGCTGCCGACACCACACACTCGACCATCTCCTGCCCCCGCCTCATCACTAGGCCGCGACTTCACATCGTTGGCTAGCTGCGCAGATCCCGGCGGTTGAACGCGACAATGCCTGCGATCTCGGCAACAACGCCGACGGTGAGCAGGACGCCAACCTCTGAGCTCCCGGTACCGGTGTGGAGAGGATCGTTGGACAGGTACCAGCGCCAGAGCAGGAAGGGTCGCAGGTAGGACAACGCATGCACGGTCATGCTCAGCCCGTAGAGGATGTACCCGAGGACGGTGTAGGCGACAACGGTGGCGATTCCGGCGACCCGCCGGCCGAATGCCGCCGCGACGGCCTGTGCGCAGAGGGCGAGCG
>DATAUF010000080.1:0-11306 GCA_036268405.1 Mycobacteriales bacterium | reverse complement strand
GCCGACCCGACGGCGGAGGTCGACCCGCACTGGCTGAAGCTTCGCGCCGACAGTCTTCTGCCGATGTTCTACATGCCGCCGACGATGGCCGGCAGCCATTCGAAGCCGATGCGATTCGTTGCGGCCGTCGTGATCGGTGTGTTCATGTTCGCCACGACTCTTGGTGTTTGCCTGACGTACGGCGGTCCCAACTAGGCCATGCCTCCAACCCCTGGCGGATCGCCGCGGCGGGGGTTACTGTAACGGCGTTACAGTAACCTCTCGCCGGGGATGGGCATGGATCACGAGCGGTACCTGGTCATCTCTGCCGACTGCCACGGCGGCGGCAACATCACGGACTACCGGCCCTATCTCGCGAGCCGCTGGCACGACGACTTCGACGCCTGGGCGGCGTCCTACGAGATCCCGTACGAGGACATGAAAGGTCCCGACGGGGAGCGCAACTGGGACTCCGAGCGGCGCCTGTCAGAGCTAGAGGCCGACGGGATCGTCGGCGAGGTCATCTACCCCAACACGGTCCCGCCCTTCTTCCCCAAGGCCAGCCTCGGTGACCAGCCGCCCGCTGCCAACGCGGGTGATCTTGAGGCGCGGTGGGCGGGCTTGCAGGCACACAACCGCTGGCTTGCCGAGTTCTGTGCGCAAGCGCCCGGCCGTCGTGCCGGGATCGCGCAGATCATGTTGCACGACCTCGATGCCGCGATCGCTGAGCTGCACTGGGCCAAGGAGAACGGCCTGACCGGCGGCGTCCTGCTTCCCGGTGCGCCTCCGGGCTCGGGCTTGCCGCCGCTGTTCGACCCGACCTACTACGAACCGCTGTGGGCGGCCTGCGCCGAGCTCGGCTTGCCGGTCAACCACCACAGTGGTAGCGCTGCACCCAACACCGGCGACGGTCCCGAGGACCACGTCATCCTCATCCTCGAGGTGACCTGGTGGGCGCACCGCGCCTTCACCCATCTACTGGTAGCGGGCGCCTTCGAGCGACACCCGGAGCTGCGGCTCGTCCTCACCGAGCAAGGCACGGCGTGGATCCCGGAAGAGCTGATGCGGTTGGACTTCTTCTTCGATCGCTTCCGCAACGCGAAGGGATCCCAGGAGGCCGAGTGGGGCCTGCCGATCATCGAGCGGATGAGCCTCAAGCCGAGCGAGTACTTCGCACGGCAGGTCAGCGTGGGCTCGTCGTTCATTCGCCCCGACGAAGCGAAGATCCGTCACGCCGTCGGGCTCGACAAGATCATGTGGGGTAGCGACTACCCGCACAAGGAAGGCAGCAACCCGTTCACCCTCGAGGCGCTGCGGGCGAGCTTCGCCGGCATCGACCACGACGAGGTCCAGACGATGCTCGGCCTCAACACCGCGAGGACGTACGGCTTCGATGTCGACGCGTTGCGCCCACTGGCGGACAAGTTCGGTCCGCTCGTGACCGCGGTCGACGAGCCGCTCGCGCCACAGAGCCTTCCGCAAGAAGCAGAGAAGTGCCCCGCGCTGGTCGGCTTCGGTCGACCCGAATAGGAGATCTCAATGACACGAGTGAGGTACGGCGCACGGTCCCTCGACGAGCTGCGCAACCGCGAGGTCGAAGCGACCAAGGTCGACACCTGGGCGACGACACTGGTGGCGACATACGAGACGGATCCAGAGGCGATCGCCGCGGTGCTGCCGCCTCCGCTGTCGCCACCCACCGAGCCGCTGGTCCGCCTGACGATCGCGACCGTCGACCTCGGCCGTGGCTACCCGGTCTTCGGAGCGGGGACCTTCGCGGTCCACGCGCGGCACGAGGACGTCGATGGCGACTATGCGCTCGTCATGCCGATGACCACCGAGCAGGCGGTCGTCGGCGGCCGCGAGACGTTCGGTGAGCCGAAGAAGCTCGCGGATATCGGGCTCAGTCGCGAGGGCGACGACGTGCGCGGCTTCTTCACCCGCATGGGTACGACGTTCGCCGAGATCACCGGACGCGTCACCGGCGAGGTCGAGCCGTCGCCTGACCGCACCCGCACGAGCTTCTACTTGAAGTTCCTGCCCTCCCCGACCGGCAAGGGGTTCGACGGCGAGCCGATGCTCGTCCACTGCCGTCGCGACGAGAAGACCCGCACGATGTGGAACGTCGACGGCGAGGTCATCCTTCGCGAGTCGCGCTTCGACCCGGTCGCCGACCTGCCGGTGCTGAAGCTGCGCAGCATCGAGCTCGCGGAGCGCTCGAGCATCCAGACCGGCGAGGTCGTCACGACGGTCCCGGCTGACTGGGTCGCGCCCTTCGTCCATCAGCGCTACGACGACCTGTCCCCGGTCGGAACCGACTGACGTGGAATCAGTCGAGGGCAAGGTCGCGGTTGTCACCGGTGGCGCCGGCGGCATCGGCCGCGCGATGGGCGAGGTGTTCGCCGCGGCGGGGATGAAGGTCGTGCTCGCCGACGTCCAGCCGGAGCCGCTCGCAAAGACCGTCGACGAGCTCCAAGCGAAGGGCCTCGACGTGATCGGTGTCCCGACCGACGTCGCGACGTACGACTCGGTGTGTGCCCTCCGCGATGCCGCGGTCGATGCGTTTGGTGGGGTCCATGTGCTGTGCAACAACGCGGGGATCGGTGCAGGCGCCGAGGGACCGATGTGGGAGCACGAGCTGCGCGACTGGGAGTGGGCGATCGGGGTCAACGTCTGGGGCGTCATCCACGGGATCAACGCTTTCGTCCCCGGCATGGTCGCCGGCGGCGAACAGTGCCACGTCGTCAACACCTCGAGCGGCAACGGCGGACTGTCACCTCTGCCGTCAACCCCGCAGTACGCCGCCACCAAGGCCGCGGTCGTGACGATCACCGAGTGCCTCTACGGACAGCTCGCCGCGACGTCGGTCTCGGCGTCGGTGCTCTTTCCCGGGCCTCACATGCTGCGGACCGGACTGTTCGAGTCGTGGCGGTCGAGGCCCGAGCGGTTCGCCAAGACGAGGCCACGCCAGACGCCGTACACGACTGTTGAGGCGCTCGAGGAGCAGATGAAGGCAGCCGGTGTGCAGATCGCCTACACCGAGCCGCGCGAGGTCGCGGAGGCGACGCTCGCCGCCATTCGCGCCGACCGCTTCTGGATCCACCCCGACAACCCGCGTACCGACGATTCGCTGCGACAGCGCACCCAGTCGATCCTCGACCGCAGCCAGCCCGACAACTATCTCCGCGCAGTTCCCGGATAAGAGGAGCACCGACCCGATGAGCGACGACGTCTACACCGTCATCTCCTCCGACGCGCACGCCGGACTGCCGACGCCGCAGTACCGCGACTACCTCGACCAGAAGTACTGGCCGGCGTTCGACGAGTTCCTCGCCGGTCGCGACCAGGCGGTCGAGGAGATCCACAAGATGGGAACGTCGGACAAGGCGTTCGCCGACAAGTGGTTCGCAGAGAACGAAGAGGGTCTCGAAGGCGGCTGGGACGCCGAGCGCCGCAACAAGGAGATGGACAACGACGGCATCACGGCGGAGGTGATCTTCCCGGACGCCGATGCCGTCGAGAGCCGCACCTGCGCGCCGTTCGGCGTCGGGCTCGGCCTTTCGGGAGACCTCGACCCGGAGCTCGGCCTCGCGGGCTCCCGTGCCCACAACCGCTGGCTTGCGGAGCTGTGCGCGGACTCCCCCGAGCGCCGCAAAGGCGTCGCGCTGGTGCAGATCACCGCACCGCTCGACGACGTGCTCGCCGAGATTCGCCGGGCACACGACTCCGGGTTGCGCGCCGTGATGATTCCGGCGATGTGGATGAACCAGGAGCCCTACCACTCGCGACGCTACGACCCGGTGTGGGAGCTCTGCCAGGACCTCGAGATGCCGATCTGCACCCACAGCGGTCCCGCCGACAAGGAGGCGTACGGCGACCACCTCGGCATCTACGTCACCGAGGTCGTGTGGTGGCCGGCCCGCCCGATGTGGTTCATGTTGTGGTCCGGCGTCTTCGACCGGTATCCGCGGCTGAAGTTCGGGGTCACCGAAGCCGGATGCTGGTGGATCCCCAACCTGCTGTGGTTCTGGGACCGCCTCTTCCTCGGTCAAAAGGGCGCCGAGAAGCTGTCGTCGATGGGCATCCAGACGCAGCCGAGCGAGTTGTTCGACCGCAACTGCTTCATCGGCTCGTCGAACACAAAGCGCCGCGAGATCGGGATGCGCTACGAGATCGGCATCGACAACATGCCGTGGGGCAACGACTTCCCACACCCCGAAGGCACCTGGCCGAAGTCGCGCGAGTGGCTGGCGAAGACCTATCACGACGTCCCGATCGCCGAAACGCGACGAATGATCGGCGAGGCCGCAGCCGAGATCTATGGCTTCGACCTTGCCTCGCTGCGGCACCACGCCGAACGCATCAACGTCACGCCCTCCTCGCTCGGCCAGACCGACGACGCGGCAAACGTCGCACGATGGGCCGGGCACAAGGAGGTCGGCCGGCACTGGCTGACCGGGCACGACTTCCCCTTCGCGCCGGTCCCCGCCTGATCGCAGACGTGAAGTGAGCCAGCCGGTCCGTGCCACCCGCGACTCCGGGCTGTCACGGGACGTCGTCGTGGCGACGGCGATTCAGCTGGTCGAGGAGTACGACCTCGAGACGTTGACGATGCGGCGGCTGGCCGCCGAGCTCGGCACCGCGGTGACGTCGATCTACTGGCACGTCGGAAATCGGGACGCGCTGCTCGACCTGATGGTCGACCAGCTGCTCGCCGACATGAGCGATGTGAGGATCGGCGGCCGAAGCCCCCGCGCCCGAATCACATCGCTGTGTCGGCAGTGGCGGCAGCGGCTGTGGGACCACCCTCATCTGATCGCGCTCGCGCACGAGCGGGGCAAGACGGCGGCCATGTTCCAGCCGATGCAGGCAGCGCTGGCCCGCGAGCTGCACGCCGTCGGGTTGCGCGGAAAGGACGCGGCCATGGCGATCCGCGGCCTGCAGTTGCACGTCGTCTCGTCGGTCGTCATCGCGCGAACCGCGGAACGCGGACCCGTCACCGACGCGACGGATATCGCGGCCTGGCCGGCGACAGACGATCACGATCTGGTTACGGCGCTCGCCGGACCCGTTGACTACCAAGGGGCTTTCGACACGACCCTCGACGCGTTGCTCGACCGAATCGTCGAGAAGGTCTAGGAATATGACAGGAATATTGCGTAACCGCCGCTTCGGTCCGTTATCGGGCCGTGCGGTCACCTAGAGGAGGATCTCTTGCGTGTCACCAAGAAGCGCGCCTACGTTGCCGCGCTGGTAGGAGCCGGGCTGGTCGTCTCAGCCTGTGGCAGCAGCTCGTCGGGCGGCAACGCCGCGACGAATCCGACGACGGGTAGCTCGACACCCGCCGCGGGCCCGATCAACATCAGCGCGACCTCACTCACCCAGGACTTCTCCGCGATGGCGCAGCTGAAGTCGCTCGCCGCGAAGGGCAGCGGCTCGGTCGGCGTGATCCTTCCGGACACCGACACGTCGTCGCGCTACACCGAGTTCGACACTCCCCTTCTGACCAAGGCCTTCGAGACAGCAGGCCTGACGGCGTCGCAGATCTCGATCAAGAACGCGCAGCACAGCGACACGACGTTCGTGACTGACGCGCAGGCCATGATCACCAACGGTGCGAAGGTCCTGCTGATCGACCCGGAGGACCCGGGCACGGGCAAGCAGGTCGCGAACCTCGCCAAGGCCCACGGAGTCGCGGTCATCGACTACGACCGGATCACACAGGGCTCCTACTACATCAGCTTCGACAACGTCGCTGTCGGCAACCTGATCGGCACCGGCTTCCAGAAGTGCGCTTCTGACTGGGGCGTCAGCTCGCCGAACCTGATCGAGATGGCAGGCGACCCGACCGACAACAACGCCACGCTGTTCAAGCAGGGCTACGACAAGGTCATCGCCGCGAACCCGTCGTGGAAGGTCGCGGCCAAGCCGGCCGGCACCTGGACGCCCAACAAGGCGCTCACCGAGTTCCAGGGTGCGTACACCGCGAACCCGTCGGTCAACTCGGCGATCATCCCCAACGACGAGAACGCAGGCCCGATCATCAACTACCTGCGCAACAAGGGGATCAAGAAGAACACCTTCCCGATCACCGGCCAGGACGCCACACTGCAGGGAATCCAGAACATCCTGTCGGGCTACCAGTGCGGCACGGCCTACAAGCCGGTCTTCCTGGAGGCGCAGGCAGCCGCTGCCGTCGCGATGTTCGTCCGTGCGGGAGAAACCCCGCCGGCCGCACTGGTCAACGGACAGACCAGCAACCCGAACGACGGTGGCAAGAACATGCCGTCGGTGCTGCTGACTGCAGAGTGGGTCACCACCTCCAACCTGGAGGACACGGTCGTCAAGGACAACTTCGTCCCGGCGAAGCAGATCTGCACGGCCAAGTACACGGCAGAGTGCCAGGCAGCTGGAATCAGCTAGCGATGGCAGGTGCGCAAGCAGCGGAGGCCCGGTCGAAAGACCGGGCCTCCGCCACACCTCTGCTGAAGCTGTCGAAGGTCAACAAGAACTTCGGTGCGGTCCAGGCGCTGACCGGCGTCGACCTCGAGATCTATCCCGGCGAGGTCGTCGCGCTGGTCGGCGACAACGGCGCCGGCAAGTCGACCATGATCAAGACCATTTCCGGGATCTGGTCCCCGGACGGCGGGCAGATCTTCTGGGACGGCAAAGAGGTCAACGTCCGCAATCCGCGCGACGCCGCCGCCCTCGGCATCGCCACGATGTATCAGGACCTCGCGCTGTGCGACAACCTGGACATCGTCCAGAACATGTTCCTCGGTCGCGAGCCGCGCCGTCTCGGTCTGCTCGACGAGACCGCGATGGAGATCTCGGCACGCAAGACGCTGAGCGACCTCTCCGTCACCACCGTGCGTTCGATCCGGCAGCCGGTCGGCTCACTGTCCGGCGGCCAGCGCCAAGCGGTTGCGGTCGCGCGTGCCGTCCTCGAGGACGCCCGCCTCGTGATCATGGACGAGCCCACCGCCGCCCTTGGCGTGTCCCAGACCGCGATGGTGCTCAACCTGGTCAAGACCCTCAGCGAGCGCGGCGTGGCCGTGCTGATCATCAGCCACAACCTGGTGGATGTGTTCCAGGTCGCCGACCACATCGCCGTGCTCTACCTCGGTCATGTCGCGGGGACGTACCCCGCTTCTGAGCTCGACACCCAGCGGGCCGTCGAGCTGATCACCACCGGCGCACTCGGATCGGCCAACGCGGCCGGCGGAAGGAAGTAACACCGATGGCGTCAACCGATCCGGCACCCGCCGAGGCTCCGGAAGCGGCAGCCGTCGTTGCCAGCAACGAGCTGGTGGCGGACTCGTTCGGCGAGTACGTCGCCGCGCAGTGGAAGCGGATCCGCTCCGGCGAGAGCGGGACGCTCCCCGTCGTCGTCGGCCTCATCCTCATCGTCGTCATCTTCCAGACCAAGAACTCGCGCTTCGACTCGACCGGCAACCTGACCAACCTCATCGAGCAGTCCGGCATCTTCATCCTGCTGGGAATGGCGGAGGTCTTCGTCCTGCTGCTCGGCGAGATCGACCTGTCGACCGGCTACGTCGGGGCTGTCGGCGCGGCGGTCACCGCTGAGCTCAATGCGCCGCCCCACAACGTCAACTGGTTCCTCGCCGTGCTCGCCGGTCTCGCGGCCTGCGCCGTGATCGGTCTGATCCAGGGCCTGCTGATCACCCGGCTCGGACTGCCGTCCTTCGTGGTGACACTCGCCGGCCTGCTGGGCTGGGGCGGCTTCCTGCTGTATCTCATCGAGACTGACAAGCAGGCCACCGGCGGCAGCATCGTCATCAACAGCAGCGTGCTCAACGACGTCGTCAACGGCTCGCTCACCAACACCGCTGGGTGGGTGGTGATGATCCTTGGGGTCGCGGCATTCGCTGCAACAGCGCTGCTCCAGCATCGGAGGCGCCGGGCCAACGGCCTCGTGACAGCCCCGATCTCGCTGATCCTGCTCAAGGTTGCGGGAGTCGCTGCTGCCGGCGTCGTCCTGTTGCTCGTGTGCAATGCGAACCGCGGCTCGGCATTCGTTCATCTGTCGGGCGTTCCGTGGGTGGTCCCGTTGCTCGCAGTGGTGCTGGTCGTCTACTCGGTGCTGCTCGGCAGGATGCGCTTCGGCCGGTACCTCTACGCGATCGGCGGCAATCCCGAGGCGGCGCGACGTGCCGGCATCAAGACCAACACCGTCCGCCTCATCGCCTTCGTGCTCTGCAGCTTCACGGCGGGGCTCGCGATCATCCTGGTCTACTTCTCCCAGCTCGGGTCGATCTCGAGCGACTTCGACGGCGGCAACTATGTCCTCTACGCCGTAGCTGCCGCAGTCATCGGTGGGACCAGCCTGTTCGGTGGCCGCGGCAAGATGAGCTTCGCCGTCCTCGGCGGCATCATCATCGCGACGATCTACAACGGCATGGCGCTGATCTCGATCGGAACCGCCGGCCAGGAGATGGTCATCGCCGTGGTGCTGATCGCTGCGGTCATCGTGGACGCCATCGCCCACCGCGGCCGTACGCGCTGATGCCGGCCTAGCGGAGTCAGACGGCTACGGAGGGCTTGCTCTTGCTCGGTGCGGGGTTGCTGAAGTCCATCGCGCCGTCTTCGAGCTTGGTGAAGCGCAGCTGGAACGCGTCGAGCGCATAGTTCATCGACAGCCGCCACGGCTGGGTGGCACCCTGCTTCGGGTACTTGTCGAGCGCGCGGATGACGTAGCCCGAGTTGAAGTCCAGGAACGGGCGCTCTTCGACGCTGGTGTCGCGACGTGGCGTGAACTGCCGCAGCCCGGCCCGATCGAGATGCTTGATGAGCCGCCATGCGTAGGCGTAGGTGAGATCGACCTTCAGGGTCCACGACGCGTTCGTGTAGCCGAACATCAGCACCAGGTTGGGCACGTCGCTGAGCATGATGCCCTTGTATGCCATCTGCTTGGAGTAGTCGACCTTCTCGCCATCGACGACCAGCTCCATGCCGCCGAACGGGATCAGGTTCAGCCCGGTCGCGGTGACGATGATGTCGGCCTCGAGCTCTTCGCCCGACTTGAGCCGGATGCCGTTCTCGGTGAAGGTCTCGATGTGGTCGGTGACGACTGACGCCTTGCCGGCTCGAAGCGCCTGGAACAGATCACCGTCAGGCACCAGGCAGAGCCGTTGCTCCCACGGGTTGTACGTCGGGGTGAAGTGCGCCTTGATGTCGGCCCTGGTGAGCTCTTCCTTCTCGAGTCCCTTGCGCAGCGCCGCCTTCACCAACGCCGGACGCCGTCGGCTGAGCTGGAAGCTGAAGAGCACGAGCAGGACGTTCTTCCAGCGCACGATCCCGTAGGCCCAGGTGGCCGGCAGATGCTTGCGCAACCGGTTGGCCAGCCCGTCCTCGCTCGGCCGCGACACGATGTAGGTCGGCGAGCGCTGCAACATCGTGACGTGCTCGGCGGTCTCCGCCATCGCGGGAACCAGAGTGACGGCGGTCGCGCCGCTGCCGATCACGGCGACGCGCTTGCCGGCGTAGTCCAGGTCCTCCGGCCACAGCTGCGGGTGGATGATCGGCCCGCCGAAGCGCTCCTCGCCAGGGAAGTCCGGCCGGTACGGACTGTCGTAGCTGTAGTAGCCGGCGCAGCAGAAGATGTAACGACAGATGACCTGGGTGACGTCGCCGGTGGAGGTGTCACGCGCGTCGACGGTCCACGTGGCGGAGTCGCTGTCCCACTCCGCGCGTTCCACCTTCTTGCCGTACCGAATGTGAGGCTCGACATCGCCCTCACGCGCGGTCTCCCGGACGTAGTCGAGGATCGCGGGACCGTCGGCGATCGCCTTCTGGTCCGTCCACGGCTTGAAGCGGTAGCCGAGGGTGTGCATGTCCGAGTCGGACCGGATCCCGGGATACTTGAACAGGCTCCAGGTCCCGCCAAGCTCGTCCCGCTGCTCGAGGATCGTGTACGTCTTGCGCGGGAACTCCTTGGTGAACTGGTGTGCAGTTCCGATGCCGGACAGGCCGGCACCGATGATCAGCAGGTCCACATGCTCATCAGCCACGCCGAGGATGATCCCATGACGGCAGGGAATCGGGCATGCGCCCGCTCCCAACACGGCCCGAGCGGGGAGATTTCATGACCAGAGGTACGGCACTTGTCACGGGTGCGTCGTCGGGCATCGGTGAGGCCGCGGCCCTGCGCCTGAAGGACGCCGGCTTCACCGTCTACGCCGTGGCGCGGCGAGTCGAGCGGATGTCCGGCCTCGCCGACGCCGGCGTACACGTGGTGAAGATGGACGTCACCGACGAGAAGTCGATGGTCGCCGGGGTGAAGCAGATCGTTGAGGAGACCGGGCGGATCGACGTCCTCGTCAACAACGCCGGCTACGGCTCCTACGGCGCCGTCGAGGACGTGCCGCTGTCCGAGGCGAAGTACCAGTTCGAGGTCAATGTCTTCGGTCTCGCGCGGCTCACCCAGCTCGTGCTCCCCCACATGCGCGCTCGGCGCAGCGGCCGGATCATCAACATCTCCTCGATCGGCGGTCGCATCTACGAGCCGCTCGGTGGCTGGTACCACGCCACGAAGTTCGCGGTGGAAGGCCTCAGCGACTCGATGCGCGTCGAGGTCGCGCCGCACGGGATCAAGGTGGTGATCATCGAGCCCGCCGGAATCCGCACCGAGTGGGCCGGGATCGCCTCGGACAACCTGCGCAAGACGACGGCGGCGGACTCGGCGTACGCCGCCCAGGCCGAGCAGGCCGCCGCGCTGCTCGACATGGCCGAGAAGCCGGCTTTCAGCTCGCCGAGCTCGGTCGTCGCGAAGAAGATCGTGAAGGCCTCGACGGCGCGCCACCCGCGGACCCGCTACCCGACGGGGCGTGGCGCGGGGTCCATCCTGTTCACCCGCTGGCTGCTCCCGGCGCGGGCATTCGACGGCGTCATCAAGACCGCGTTCGCCGCCGCGGCGAAGCTCTCCCGACCTACCGGGCAGTAGCCAACCCAGAGGGATACCCTTGGCTGAGCACCCGCCAAACATCGAACACCAGAGGAACGATCGGCAATGACGCCGCGATGACCGAGATCGCCGAAACCCCTGTCCAGCGCCTCGATCACGTGGTGATCCGCTTCGCCGGTGACTCCGGCGACGGGATGCAGCTGGCGGGTGACAGGTTCACCTCCGAGACCGCGGAGTTCGGCAACGACCTGTCGACCCTGCCGGACTTCCCCGCGGAGATCCGCGCGCCAGCCGGCACCCTGCCCGGGGTCAGCGCCTTCCAGCTGCACTTCGGTGACCACGCGGTGCTCACGCCGGGTGACCACGCCGACGTGCTCGTCGCCATGAACCCGGCGGCGCTGAA
>DATAUF010000079.1:0-2850 GCA_036268405.1 Mycobacteriales bacterium | reverse complement strand
AGACACCCCCTTGTCCGCCTCGCAGGACGGGTTTAAAGGACGGCAGTCGTACGTAGCCGACAGTACCAGCCGCACCCTCATCGATCGCTACGAGATTTCCGACATGCAGACGACGCCGTCCCGATCTTGGGTCCACAGGTTCTGTCGCACCGGCTCAACGTTCAGGCGGCACGGTCCATGGTCGCGGTGATTGACCGCCACCCTCCTCAGGAGCATCGTTGACCATCAGTGAGACGACCCGCCGCGAGATGCACAGCCGGCTCGTCGAGGTGCTGGGAACGGAGGTGGCCGACAGCCTGATGGAGTACCTCCCACCAGTCGGCTGGGCCGATGTCGCAACCAGGCGCGACCTGGATCAACTCGACGCGGCCATCAAGGGCGAGATAGCCGCGGTGCGCCACGACCTCGAGATCTTCACCGTGGAAGTCCGAGCGGACGTAGCTCTGGAGCTCGCACATCAGACCCGCACGATGCTCTTCGGCATGTTCTCGACAATGTTCGGGACGATCGGAGTCGTGGGCGCGCTGACCGCCCTGTCTCACTAACTTTCGAGACTCGCCTGAGGCCGACCCTGGCGCGCCAGCTTCGAGAGCACGCCGTTGATGAAGGCCGGCGACTCATCGGTCGACAGCGACTTGGCAAGCTCCACGGCCTCGTCGATCGCGACCGCCGTCGGAATGTCGTCCCGCCACAGCAGCTCGTAGGCCGCCAGCCGCAGGACGGTGCGGTCGACCGGCGGCATCCGGTCCAGCGTCCAGTCCTCCGAGCAGCCGGAGATCAGCGCGTCGATCGATGCCTGGTGCTCCGCGACGCCGCTGACCAGCTCGCGTGAGTACTCGGGAACGGGTGGGTCGGAGCGCCCGACCCAGAGATCGAGCGTTGCGCGAAAGCCGGTCTGCCGCTGGTCGGCTTCGAAGAGGATGTCGAGCGCCCGCTTGCGGGCTTTGCTTCTGGCGGCCACCTGGTCAGCTGCTGATGCGGCTGATGTAACGCCCGTCGCGGGTGTCGACCTTGATCTTCTCGCCCTGCACGACGAACAGCGGCACCTGGACCGTCACTCCGGTCTCGAGCGTCGCGGGCTTCGTGCCCCCAGTGGAGCGGTCCCCCTGCATCCCGGGCTCGGTGTAGGTGATCGTGAGCTCGACCGAGGCCGGCAACTCGACGTAGAGCACCTCATCGCCGTGCCTGGCGACGGTCGCGTTGGTGTTCTCGAGGAGGTAGTCCTTGGCATCGCCTACCGCGGTGCCGGGCACGTGCATCTGCTCGTAGGTGTCGACGTCCATGAAGACGAAGTCCGTGCCGTCGGCGTATAGGTAGGTCATCTCACGCTTGTCCACCGTCGCCACGTCGATCTTCACGCCGGCGTTGAACGTCCGGTCCACGACCTGCCCGGTGAGCACGTTCTTGAGCTTGCTGCGCACGAACGCGCCGCCCTTGCCAGGCTTGACGTGCTGGAACTCGACGACGTTCCAGAGCACCCCGTCGAGGTCGAGCGTCATCCCGTTCTTGAGGTCATTGGTGGTCGCCACGGCGTACAGGTTACGGGCGCACCGCAGGGCGACGACCCCTTAGACCTCGATGAGCGCGCGGGTCGCCTCGGTCAACACCCGGGGCTGACCCGACTCCTGCACGACGAGGGTGTCCTCGATCCGTACGCCGCCACGCCCGGCCAGATAGACGCCGGGTTCGATCGTGAACACCGTGCCCGCCTGAAGCGCCGGAGCCGGCGAGTCCTCCGTGAGGAAGGGGTCCTCGTGGATCTCGAGGCCGAGCCCGTGGCCCAGCCCATGAAGCGTCGGACGTCCCAGCCGATCGAGGCGCTCTCGCATCGCCGCATCGAGGTCCCGGGGCAACGACGACTGCGCGGCCGCGGTGCGCAGCCCTGCCTGCAGGTCGGCGACCTCGCCGTGGATCTCGCGCTGCCAGTCGGCAGCCGGCCCGAGCACGACCGTGCGGGTCATGTCGGCGCAGTAGCCCTCGTAGGAGGCCCCGAAGTCGAGCTTCACGAGATCGCCGCGCGCCAACGGACGATCGGTCGGCTCGTGGTGCGGGATCGCCGAGTGCGGCCCGAACGCCACGATCGCGTCGAATGCCGGGCCCGCCGCGCCGCGGTCCTGCATGGCCGCGATGAGCAGGCGAGCTATCTCCCGCTCGGTAACGCCCATCCGAAGTTCGTCGATGACCGCCTCAAAGGCCCGCGCCGTGATCTCGCAGGCTCGGGTGATGGCTGCAACCTCTGCTGCGTCCTTGACGGCGCGCTGTTCTTCGACCACGCGGGGCGCTCGGACCAGCTCGATGCCGTCCGCTGCGGCAGCAAGGCCGTCGAAGGCGGCCACGCTGACATCGCCGGGTTCGAAGCCCAGCCGGGCGATCTCAACCGTCCTGGCGTGCTCGACAAGAGCTGTCCCGGCCCGGCGGGCCTGCAGGCACTCGATCCCGGGAGCCTCGGCGGATGCCCGCTCCAGATACCGGCCATCCGTTGCCAGCACGCTGCGGCCGCCGGCTGCGATGAGAACGGCGCCATGGGATCCGGAAAAACCCGTAAGGTAACGGACATTCGCCCCATTAGTAATCAGAACACCATCAACGTCATCCGGGAGTGCCGCTGCCACTGCGCTGCGCCGAGCGCGATGGTCCACGTCGGCCAAGGTCATCCCTGCACTACTCCATTCGGGTGATCGACGCTACAGGGCAGCAGCATCTCCGCCGATGCCACCGGTAACGCCTGTCACAGGCGCGCCGCCCAGGAGCACCAAACGGGAGTTACATCGTGGCACTAGTTACGCGCCGAATCGCCCTTGCCGTCGTCGCCGTGGGCTCGATCCTCGCGGGCTTCGTCCTCCCGGTGAC